>JAABSJ010000089.1 GCA_011390515.1 Oscillatoria sp. | reverse complement strand
TAGTCTAAATCAGTTTGACAATGGATCCAAGGCTGAAAGTCTTGGAGTGCGAGCATCTTGCTCGCTATCTTTATGTCAAATTCATTTAGGGTCGCTATAGATAACCTGCCACAGCTACCAGAGCGTTCAACCCTTGAACAGTTGCCACAGACGCAACTGGTGGATATGCTGTTGGCACAATTCCAGGTCATAGAGGAGTTTCCATCGGAAGTTAAACGGCTCCATGTGTCTAAGCGGCTGGATAGTAAGACATCATCGAAGCCTCCGTCTACAGACGTTCTCCAGAAATCAGAAAAACCTAAAAAGCAATTTAACGCCGAAACGAACCCCCAACCAAAACGTAAACCTGGGGGGCAACCGGGCCATGAAGGTTCGACGCGCAAAGGATTTAATAGAATTGACCGCACAGAAGAATTGATTCCAACCCACTGTACCAGCGAGCAGCCGTTTTGAGGACGAAGCCGTGTCGGTCAAAGTTCAACAAGTGGCTCAACTGGTCTTGCGCCCCATTGAAGTAGTCGAGTATCGTCAGTCACGGCTTCGATGCAGTTGCTGTGGGCAAGAGAGTTCAGGAGCATGGCCTCTTCGGGTCATTCCCGGTCAAGACTTGGATGCTGGTTTACAAGCATTACTCGGATGGCTGGGTTGTTATGGACAGATCTCCTATGAAAAACAAGCCGAACTCTTGGGTGAACTAGGCCTTGGGGAGGTGGGCCTAGGAACTCTGGTTAATACCAACGCCCGAATTGCCACAACTATCACCAATGCCGTCAATGAACTAGCTTTGGCGCTACCAATGCAGTCACACCTCCATGTAGATGAAACCCCCTGGATAGTTAAAGGCGTTAAAGAGTGGTTATGGGTAGCTACCCATCCGAATTTTTGTTTATTCCATGCCGCGGATACCCGAGGTCGAGTCGAACTATCCACCTTATTAGGTAAACAATTCGATGGGGTACTCGTAAGTGATGATTTCAGTGTGTATAACGGGTATCCGGCGGCGGCGCAACAAAAATGTTTAGCCCATTTCAGACGCCATCTCAAAAAATTGATTAAATTTGACAACAAAGTTCAAGTCACTATTGGGGAGACATTTCTGTCCTTGGTAGATGAAGCATTTCGGCAACATCGCCTGTGGCGTGCTCATGGGGATGATTCTTCATACCGAACCTGGGGCATAGAGTTTAGGTTGAGGGTGGAAGCAGCACTAAGCGAATGGTTACCCCAAGCGGGTTACGAGGCCGGAAAACTGCTGCGTAATTTAAAAGAAAAATCTGAACAATGGTGGTACTTCCTAGAACATCCGGACATTCCTCCAGATAATAATTTGCAAGAAAGAGCTTTACGATTAGGCGTGACTAAACGTAAGGTGAGTGGGGGGTCTCGGTCTATGGCAAGATTTGAAAAGACAGCTAAATTGTTGAGTGTGGTTCAAACCTGTCGATTTCAGGGCCGCTCCTTTATGGAGTTTTTAAAAGAAGCACTTTCGGCTAGGGCTCACCCAGAATTACCTTACCCTACTTTGATTCCTCCAGGCCCGACATAACCTCCGATTGGGGTGGATTTTATAAATACGAACAGTCACGAATCTAAGTTTTTATCCCTTTTTTCCCGATGATAACTTCGGGCTGTTTCTGTTTGACTTAATTTATCGCTCTCGTTGGAGAACGCTAATATTTCATCATCTCTGCTGACCTCTGATTACTCGGTCTCACAGTGGTCCCATTTTTTAGACCTGAATCCTTAGGAATGAAAATTTAATAACACAAGCCAGCTATAATTACCGTGCTGTTCCGACAATTGAGTAGATAGTGAGGTTATTAAATTTTCATTCCTAACCCATACGGGAATTAGGTTTACAAGATTGTTAAGAAATATGTGAGTAACGCATAGCTTGGGAAGGGGGACGGGAGGGGGATCTAAGGGGGACGGGAGGGGGATCAATCCCTTTTTTTGCAAGAGGTCTACTGTACATCGTCATCTGGAATTGAAACTGCCTCTTGAGGGGCGATCGCCCCTCTCTACAACAACCTAAACCCTATCCTTTGAGAAAAGCGCCAATGATTTCTCGGTCCTAACCGTTTTTAAATTCAGTCAATTATCTTGTTCACTTAAGTTTTGCAAAACCTCCTTATGGGAATATAGCAATCCTAAATGATTTGTAACATCTTTACTCTCCCCTCTCCCGTTCTGGGAGAGGGGTTGGGGGTGAGGGTCTTCCACAACTGATTTAGGACTGCTATAGAATTCAGGAGCGGGAGCATCTTGCTCCCTATTCAGGAGTAGGGAGCAAGATGCTCCCACTTCGTTGAGGAATTGTCTGATTTAGAGACACCTGCTATCTATTCAGGAGAGTTTAATTTGGGAATCTCCATAAGTATTGTTACTTATTTAGTCCGACCAAAATTTTAATTTAGCCTCATATTTTACCCTGAAACTGGCGCGACTGACCCGATTAATCGGGCAATTCAAACTAACCATAGAGTAAAATCAATGATAAACCTTTTTAAAATCAATAGTTATCTTGGTCAGCCGATCAAGCCGCCCAAAGCCCTATGTAGATAAGGCTATAAGCAGAAATTAGGGAACCCATTATTAATTTTTGTGCAGGAGTCGCTTCCTTTTGGTACGGAATAACGATACGCTGATCCCAAGAAGATTAAGAAAAGATAAATCTATTGCAGCCTGGGCCGACTGCTTTCGGCGAAATCTATCAGGGAAGCATCAAAGGTAGACTGTTCATTTAGAGCGAATATTAGGAAATGCAGATGGCTGATTTACTTCTGACAACCGTTTGGTTCGTGCCTGGGTAAGCCTTACTCGGGACAGTCCTGGCGGGCGCTTGGTCACCGGGAACGATCCGAAAAACTGGACCGAGACCCTCGGGCTATATTAATTTAGTCCTGACATTTTTAGCCTTCATTCATAGTTTGTTGGCGTTACCTGCCACCTGGAATCAACCGGCGCAACAGATATCTTGGACTTGGTTGGATGCTGCCGGGTTAACCTTAACGTTGGATTTAAAAATATCTGCCTTGACGGTGGGTGCAATGGCATTAGTCACGGGATTGAATCTGCTGGCGCAGATTTTTGCTGTGGGATATATGGAAATGGATTGGGGTTGGGGTCGCTTCTATGCCATGTTGGGAGTCTTTGAAGCGGGATTATGCGCCCTGATTTTGTGCAATTCCTTATTTTTCAGCTATGTCATTTTAGAAATCCTCACCCTGGGCACTTATTTATTAGTGGGTTTGTGGTTTTCGCAACCGTTGGTGGTGACGGGGGCCCGAGATGCTTTTTTAACAAAACGGGTGGGAGATTTAATCCTACTGATGGGGGTAGTTGCTTTATTACCCTTAGCAGGCACTTGGAATTTTGATGAATTAGCGCAATGGGCACAAACGGCGGATTTAGATCCCAAAGTCGCCACCTTGTTGGGATTAGCGTTAATTGCTGGACCCTTGGGGAAATGCGCTCAGTTTCCCTTGCATCTGTGGTTAGATGAAGCGATGGAGGGGCCAGTTCCCAGTACAATTTTGCGGAATTCCGTGGTGGTGGCGACGGGGGCCTGGGTGTTGATTAGATTACAGCCGCTGTTGGCGTTGTCGGAGATTGCCACAACGACGGTGATTTATATTGGGGCGGTGACAGCAGTAGGGGCTTCGGCGATCGCCATTGCCCAAATTGATATCAAGCGATCGCTCTCTTACTCGGTGAGTGCCTACATGGGGTTAATGTTTATCGCCGTGGGGACGGGGGAGACTCAAACCGCTTTGATGTTGCTCCTGTCTTACGCGGTGGCAATGGCACTCCTGGTCACCTGTACTGGGGGACTTATCTGGAATACAATTACCCAAGACCTCACTCAGTATGGGGGACTCTGGTCTCGCCGTCCGATTTCGGGGTTGGCCTTTCTCGTGGGATTCGCGGGTTTAGTGGCGTTACCTCCCTTTGGCGGATTTTGGTCGTTGCTCAAAATGGCGGAGAATCTCTGGCAGGCACATCCGGAGTTGGTGGGTGTGTTGGTAGTGGTGAATGGGTTAACGGCATTTAGTTTGACTCGCGAGTTCGGATTAATTTTTGCGGGGAAACCGAAACCGATGACCGTGCGATCGCCTGAAGTACATTGGCCGATGGTGGTCCCGATGGTGGTTTTAATGGGCGTGACTTTGCATATTCCGTTAATTTTGATGGAATGGAATCTGCTACCAACTTGGGCGAACCTGAATGTTCCCGTTGCGGGTGCTTTGATTGGCTCAACCCTAATTGGCGGTGGATTGGCGGGGTTCATTTATATGAGCGATCGCATTTCCAAACCCGTCAAATTTGGTCCCCAATCCGTCCAAGACTTTTTTGCTTACGATTTTTATACCGCCAAGTTGTACAAGCTGACCATTGTGTTTGCCGTGGGTTTTGTTTCCCAGATAGTGTTCTGGTTTGACCGCTATATTGTGGATGGATTGGTCAATTTAGTGGGATTATTCACCATATTTAGCGGCCAGAGCTTAAAATACAATGTTTCGGGACAAACCCAATTTTATGCCCTAACAATTCTGTTCGGAATTGCTGTATTAGGGATGTTACTTGCTTGGCCCTCTTTGTCGAAGATTTGGCTAATTTTTAACTAGCCCACTCGGGTACAATCGGATGTTAAAAGTTGGGTATATAGCCCGTCTGGCCTGCCTTTTGCCAGAGAATAAAAAGCGAGCTTCGAGGTGATGTGCCTTCCTCACGCGAAAGTTTTCTGGACTACAAGCCCATCAGGTTTAGAGCCATTCTCAGAATGATTTAGGGTCGCTATCATTGAACAGGACCAGTAATAAACCTGAATGGCCTCGGTGCTGCCATTGTTGATTCATGTTTGAGGACGTAGAAAGGATAACGCTATGCTGAGTCTATTAATTGGATTGCCCCTTTTAGGTGCAGCGCTCATTGGATTTTGGCCCTCCAAAGGGTCGCCTACGCTGTTCAGAAATATTGCCTTAGCCGTCGCATTGGGGATTCTAGGTTGGACCGTGGCGATTGCCACTCAGTTTGATTTAGCCTCCCCGGGAATGCAATTCCCTGAATATTTACCTTGGATTCCCCAGTTAGGACTCAGCTATAAATTAGGCATTGATGGCTTATCTTTCCCCCTGCTTGGCTTAAGTGCGTTGCTCAATTGCATTGCCATTTATGGTCAGGGTGAACCCGTGGAGCGCCCTCGGCTCTATTATCCCATGATTTTCCTCGTCAATGCCGGAATCACCGGGGCATTTGTCGCACAAAATTTATTATTATTTGTGCTGTTTTATGAATTGGAACTGATTCCCCTTTACCTCTTAATTGGAATTTGGGGCGGTCAAAAACGCGGGTATGCCGCAATGAAATTCCTAATTTATACCGCATTGTCGGGGATTTTAATCTTAGCTGGATTTTTGGGAATTGCTTGGTTAACCCATTCCAGCAGCTTTGATATTGGTTCAATTTCCACGGAAAATTTATCCTCAAATACCCAACTGATTTTACTCACTATTCTGTTAGTCGGATTTGGGATTAAAATTCCCCTGGTTCCCTTGCATACTTGGTTACCGGATGCTTATGTGGAAGCGTCTCCGGCAGTGGCGATTCTTTTGGGGGGAATTCTGGCTAAATTAGGGACTTATGGGTTAATCCGATTTGGGTTACAACTGTTCCCAGAAACCTGGGGAGTCATTGGTCCGGTGTTGGCGATTATTGGGGTGGTGAGCGTGATGTATGGTGCCTTTAGTGCGATCGCCCAAAAAGACATCAAACGCATGGTTGCCTACAGTTCCATTGGACACATGGGCTATATTTTAGTGGCCGCCGCCGCCGGAACTCCCCTCAGCTTACTCGGTGCAGTTACCCAAATGGTCAGTCATGGATTAATCCTCGCCATTCTCTTTTATATCGTCGGCATCATTGAGCAGAAAGTTGGCACTCGCGAACTGGATGTTTTGAATGGATTAATGAATCCCCATCGCGGATTACCCCTCACCAGTGCCTTCCTGATTTTAGGCGGTATGGCAAGTGCCGGAATTCCCGGATTGGTGGGATTTATTGCAGAATTCATGGTCTTTCAAGGCAGCTTTTCGGTCTTCCCTGTCCAAACTTTACTCTGTATTATTGCCTCGGGTTTAACCGCCGTTTATTTTGCGATTTTAATCAATCGCACCTGTTTTGGAAAGCTGGATAATCAATTGGCATATTATCCCAAAGTTTTGGCAGCCGAACGAATTCCAGCATTGGTATTAGCAGTCACTATTTTTATCTTAGGCATTCAACCCGCTTGGTTAGTGCGATGGAGTGAACCGACTACTACGGCAATGGTTGCCAAAATTACCCCCGCTAATTCCGCGCAAATTGCTCAAGATTTGAACAATTTTGCACCCTAACAAAGAATGGGACAATTTCGGATACCGGAGTGGGAGCATCTTGCTCCCTAGATGCATAAAGGAGCATCTCGCTCCTTGCAAGAGTAGGTTTTTGATTGTTATCCTAGAAAAATATCCAAACTATGACAACTGCAACTTCCACCAAACTCCCCCCCTCTACCCATGAATTTGCCGATATTATTCATCGCTTAGAAGCCGGTGGCGCAATGTTGCCGGATAATCCAGAAAATTTGATGCAAATTATCGGCATTTATAAAGCCTACGCGGTGCCAATGGACTTTTATTGGCGGGATTTGCTTTATATTGCTCAAGAGGTCTTTTTAGAACCGTTTAACTTCTTCAAATACTTCCTGCCAAAAGAGTATTTAGAACTGCATAATCACTATGCTGGGGATGATGCAGACTTGCGAATTTGGCGGGGAGAGGCAACGGCACATCCGGAACTGTTAGCCTTTATGGAAAAAGGGGAATTAAACCAAAAAATCCCCCGATTATTCCATCACTGGTTGCACGATCGCGTTAATATGGAATTTGCCGAAGCCTGTATGCGCGCGATGTATTGGCATGGCAGAGATATGGGTTGGGGGAAATTTGATGCCTATCTCGATAGTGATGAGTACAAAGCCAATGCTGATGTCGCTATCAAAGCCTATTTTAAAGGCAATCCCGTGATGTTGGGACTCTATAAACTGTTCCCCGAAATGTTTTTAGAGCAGGTGAGGCAACTCTCCTATTATAGCAATTTGGGATTGTTCTGGGAAGTGATGGCACCGGTGTTTTTTGAAATGTCGGATCTGTATGATGAAGGCAAACTCACCAGCGTTCCCGAAGCGATGAATTTCCTCGTCAATGGCATCTTTGCGATCGCAGGACGTCCGATTTACCATCACGTTCATATTCGCGGGGAAGTTTACGAAATTATCCCCAAATCTAAAGGGTTTACCTGGTTATATGAAGCCGCCTTACCCTACGTCGAAGCCGTCTTTTATCGCACCGCACCCTTCCGAGGCACGAAATCCTATAATGCTCAAGCGAAACAAGTGCCGGATGAGCAGAAAGACTTCCATTATGGCATTTTATATGCCGATGTCTTTCCCGTGGGGACTGCTGGAATTCCCCCGACATTATTAATGCAGGATATGCTCCATTTCCTCCCTCCCTATTTGGTGGATTATTATCGCCAACATTGCCGGGGTGAGGATGATATGTTGATTCAGTTGGGAATTACCTTCCAGCGATCAATGTATTGTGTCACTTCCGCTGTCATTCAAGCGTTACGGACTGCTTTACTCTATCCCTTAGATGACCCAAATCCCAAGCATTTGATGGCAAATCGGCGGTTTTTTGAAAGCCAGTTAGATCGGTTCAAACGTCCTGAAGCTCGATTGCGAGATATTCAGCGTCAGGATTATCGATAAGTGGCGACAACCGGCGGGGTGGCAACCGCAACAACCGGCGGGGGTTAAAACCCCCGCCTAATAGCTAAAGTCGGTTAAAACCGACTAAAAATATCACGGTATAAGACTTTCAGTCGGTTTCAATTGATAGATTGCAGCATTCTCAATTCCTGCGGGGAGATGAATCCCCCGCCTGTAGAGGCGCGAGCGTAATCGCCTCTACAGGCGGTTAAAAACCAAGTAAAAATATCAACAACAACCGGCGGGGGTTCAAACCCCCGCCGGTTGTTGCTACCCGCTGGTTTTATCCCATTAAAATCACGTTATCAATCACATGAATCACCCCATTATCCGCTTCCACATCAGCCATAACAACTATGGCATTCTTGACTTCAAATCCATCGGAACAATCTATGGAAATGGGTGAGCCTTCCACCGAGGTGACGGACTCTAATTTTGCTAAATCCGCTTGCATCAATTTACCCGGAACGACATGATAGGTTAAAATTCGAGCCAATTGAGGAATATTTTGTAACAGGGTTTGAATCGTTCCGGGTGGCAATTTGGCAAAGGCGGCATCCGTGGGAGCAAAAACGGTGAAGGGACCGGGACTTTTTAAGGTTTCGACTAAGTTCGCCGCTTGCACCGCAGCCACAAGGGTTTTAAAGGAGTCATTGCTCACCGCAATATCAACAATATCGGGCATAAATTCACCTAAATTTGGATAAAATGCTTTAAGTTAATTGTAGGATAAAGGGGGAAATTATAGGCAAGAATTATAAAAATTCAGGACGGGTCAGCGGAAAGCAAAAAAAAACCTCTCAGTGGGGACCGAGAGGTTTTTAGGAGTGCAGGAGCTACCGGAAAACAGCGAGGGTTCTTCAATAGCTAAGAAATACTCTAACGAGGGGGTATGGAGTGGAGATGACAGCCAGATGGCATTGGCGTGACAGTTGGGAAACCCCACAGGAGGGGAGCCGGATTCAAAGATTCAAAGTCCCTCTCCCCCTGAGCTAAGTCGAAGGGTTGGGAGAGGGATTTAGGGTGAGGGCTACTTTCATTGGGATGCACTCTCTAACTCTCCCCAAGCCGATCGCGCAATAACTCATGCAGGAATCGATACTGCTGCCATCCCACTCGCTGTAAAAATAACCGTTGGCTGACATATTCCAAAAACCGGCTATAATTCCAGGGAATCTCCCCCCTGCGCCACAATATAACCCGCAGGAGCAAGTGCTTCATCCAAGGAATAGCGGTAATTAGTCCACAAATCAAGCCGAAAATAGGGGCGGTTGCTCCCATGAAAAACAGTACCGAAAGCAAATACATCACCCACCCTCCTGTGGGGGTGATAGCGGATAAAATTGCTCCAATGAATTGGAAACTCAGGAAACCGAGGAGGCAACAAGTTACAGAGGCGATCGCCGACTGCCAGAGGAGACGGGGAGAGGTGGTACTCAGTTCAATATCCGGCGCTTTTAAGACAATAATTCCCCCGCAGCTTAAGGCAATAATTCCAAAAAATATCCCATAAATTCCCCCTACTTCCCATCCATAAATTAAGGCAAATAACCCAGCATATAACAGAATAAACAGCAACAACAGGGTGAGGGGATACTTTAACTGTTCTGGGGTGGGTTGCAACCGTAAGGCGGGAAGAGCATCCGGGGAAAATATCCGTTGATTACTCTCACTCATCACCCCTGATAACCCGCGTAACCACTGTTTGGTTTGTTCTGCTGGGGGTTCGGTTTTGCGCGAATAAATGGGTTTCTCCATGTCCCGCGACAGTTGCCGTCGAATATAAGCATTAAACACATAGCGCTGCCGTTCTTCTCTTGTCTTTAGGCGTTTCCAGGAATGAATTAAAATTTCCTCATAAGCAACGGTCATCAGATTTAAGAATAAAGGCGTTTTTGCTAATCGGAATAGGGTGGGGTCGGTTTGCAGATTTTCCCAGAGTTCCCGACTGCGAGAGGCAAGCAAATATCTCTCAATTTGCTGCTTCTTCAAGGGTTGGACTGCGACTGCCGCATACAAACGCAGACGAGTTTGGCGCTGTTGGTAAGTATCCATGCGGGTACAGAGGGCCAACGGCAGCACCTGTCCGGTTTGGCGTTTGAATTGGGCAATTTCGGTTAAACAATGTTCCTGTTGAGTGCTGTCCAGTTCGTCGAGTCCATCCAGGAGGGGTAACAAGCGATCGTCTGCCAACAATTCTCGGATGAGTTTGAGGTTAACATGATACTTGGAACAAACTTCTTCTTCGAGCCAAGTGAGAAAGGGGATTTGATCTGACCAATGTGCTAAATCGAGGACAACCGGCACAGGTTCTAGCTCATTGTGTCGGGCCCGATCGCATAATTCTTGGGCTAATTCTAACAATGTGCTGGTTTTACCCGCACCCGGTGCACCGAGAATTAAAACAATTCCGGCGATCGCCCCCATTTCCAGAGCCCCGGTTTTTGGACCCCCAGGCAATCCCAAGGCATTCAGCACTACCCCCGCTTGCCGGGGTGCTGCCACATGGAACCCCTCCAGAATCCCTTGTTCCGGTGCAAGTTTTCGTCGGGGATGCTTGCCAATTTTCACCTCCACATCCCACAACCGGGGGAGTTCCTCCGTGAGGGGTTCGCGCACCAAATAGCGCTGTACCGCATAATGTAACGACTGCTGCTGTCGGGCGATCGCTTCACTTTCAACGGCTGCCAGTAACCCCGATCGCCGGGCGATCGCCGAGGATTGCCAGCGCTGCCACCGTTGCCAGATCACCCACCCTGTCGGCAATGCCGTCCCCAACCCCCACAACAACACCGATGCAGGGCTTAAATTTGCCTGAAAAGCGGGATTGAGGGACTCACTAACGAGGAAGAAGTACACCGACACTGCCGCCATCAGAGGCAGCACCCCAAACAGCCAAAAACTCTGTTCCACCCTACCCCCAGGTAACCAACAGGTTAAGGCACATAACAGTCCACATCCGAGGGTCAAAACCCCCAGCAAAATGCCGACACTGGGTGGGGACGCCGCCGTGATGGCGATCGCCATACAGAAGAACCCATTCACCAATACAGTCAAAATCAAAATGGACGCCGGACTAATTTTTGACATGGTATGATGCCTCTGTGCA
The DNA here is from genome assembly GCA_011390515.1 of Oscillatoria sp. Taxonomy (GTDB): domain Bacteria; phylum Cyanobacteriota; class Cyanobacteriia; order Cyanobacteriales; family Laspinemataceae; genus Laspinema. The sequence continues at coordinate 10,136 of JAABSJ010000089.1, read as the reverse complement.
GGTTATCGATTCTCAATTTACCCTCTTCTCGTCCAATAGTCCCCCCAAGGAAGGCGATCGCCACCCTTAACCTGTCATCATCTCCCCTTCTGGAGATATCTTGCTTTTTGTTAAGGAATCGAGACTTCCCCCTAAATCTTGCCAAACTGGTAAATAATCATCACCCTTAGAAACAACCGAGTTCTACCGTGGAATATGACATTCGTTATAAACCCTCCTTTGCCACCCTGTTTGTCACCCTCAGTCCCGGGGAATCCATCACCGCTGAACCCGGTGCCGCCATCTCGATGGATAGCCGAATTGCCATGAAAACCCAATTTTCCGGCGGATTCTTCTCCGGTTTATTAAAAAAATGGTTTGGGGGAGAGAGTCTACTCGTCAACGTCTTTCGCAATCCCACCACTCACCCTTTAGAAGTGGTCCTCAGTCAAGCCACTATTGGGGATATCGCTTGCCTTGAACTCACCCAGTCTAGTATCTGCTTGCAACCCGGGGCTTATATTGCTCATACCCCCGGGATAAAAATCACCCTCGGTTGGGCGGGATTTGCCAGTTGGTTCGCCCGAGAAGGACTGTTTAAGCTCAAATTAACGGGCACCGGGCGCGTATTTTTCGGGGCTTATGGTGGCTTGACTCCCAAACGAATTAACGGCGAATTTATCGTAGATAATGGTCATTTAGTCGCCTACGAACCCACCATTAAAATGGGAATTTCCATGTCCGGAGGCTTGTTTAGTTCCATGTCATCCGGGGAAGGATTTGTCAACCGATTAAAAGGGCAGGGAATTATTTATTTACAATCCCGAAGCGTGGAAGGCTTAGTTAATTTTTTAAACCCCAAATTTCGGTAATTTCAGCGGGAATGCTTAGAGAACTATGAACGTTAATATTTTACATCAACCGGACTGTGCGATCGCCCATCTCATCCTCAAACCCGGTGAAGATATCTTAGCCGAAGCCGGTTCTATGATTGCCATGAATGGCGATATGCAAGTCAGCACCACCCTGCGCCGAGGCAAAGGCGGCGGCATCTTCGGCGGATTGAAACGCGCCCTCGCCGGTGAATCCTTATTTTTAAGTGTCTTTCGCGCATCCTCCACCGGCGGCGAAATCTTTTTAGCCCCGCAAATGTTAGGGGATATTGTCCACTATCAAGTCCGAGAAACCGGCTTAATTGTCCAAGCCACCTCTTACCTCGCCTGTAGCGCTCAAGTCATCCTGGATTTAGGCGTTCAAGGCTTTAAATCTTTCTTCTCCGGAGAAAGTTTATTTTGGCTGGATATCAGTGGTCGCGGTGACCTGCTTTTAAGTTCCTTTGGGGCAATTTATGAAATATTTGTTGAAGGTGAATATATCGTAGATACCGGCCATATTGTCGCCTTTGAAAAGAGCTTAACCTTTGAAATTACTAAACCCCCCGGAAGCAACTGGGTGAGTGCATGGCTAAGTGGAGAAGGGTTTGTTTGTCGGTTTAAAGGCAGAGGTCGTCTCTTTTGTCAAACCCATAATCCTCAATCTTTCGGCAAACTCATCGGGTCTCAGTTATCCCCGCGCAGTGAATAGCCATAGATTTTTAAAATTGTCATCAAGGAGATAAAAATGAGCCGTTCTATTGCTTATGAAATTGAACATTCACCGTCCTATGCCTCCTTGCGTCTTGACTTGCAGCCGGACCAAACCGTATTCGTTGAAGCTGGAGCAATGGCGGCAATGGATACCTGCATTAAAATGAAATCTAAAATTAAAGGGGGATTGCTCAAAGGCTTAGGACGAATGGTGAGTGGCGAATCTTTATTTATTAGCGAATTTACGGCAGAGAGAAAAGCCGGTCAATTATTTGTCTCTCCCGCAGTTCCCGGAGATATTCAACATTATGTTTTGCAGGGCAATAGTTTATTGATTCAATCCTCGGGATTTTTAGCCTCCAGTCCTACCGTTGTAATTGATACAAAATTTCAAGGATTTAAAGGGTTTTTTAGTGGGGAATCTTTATTTTTAGTCCGCGCAACCGGGGAGGGGGATTTGTGGTTCAACTCTTATGGTGCCATTGTAGAAATTCCCATCGCCGGGGATTATATTGTTGACACCAGTTATATTGTTGCCTTTGAAGATACTCTGGACTATCGGGTTGAAGTCTTAGGCGGATTATCCTTCCGGGGATTAAAAACGGGTATTCTGGGTGGGGAAGGGTTAGTCTGTCGCTTTCAAGGCACCGGGCGCTTGTGGGTGCAATCCCGCAGTTTATTCCCCTTCCTAAATTTTTTAAATCCGTTTCGCCCGGTGCAAAGTAGTAGCAGCAGTGATAGTGGCAGTGACAGTGACAGCAGTGGTGACGATTAGCCTTTTCACCTGGGGGGAATTTCAGGGTCCTGGGCGGGCTGCTGTCAGATTAATTGCACCTCCGGTCCCCTCCCCTGTGTCTTGGGGAGGGTTAGGGTGGGGTCCTCTTGACGTGGTGATCGCTCCCTAAGTCGGATGGTCCTCGGTCCTCTCCTTTGGCCCTCAAACCCCTCAAACCCCTCAAACCCCCTGAAAATCAAGGGATTCGGGAATCATCAAAATTTTAAAAAAAAAGACTAGACAAATCTAAAAATTGTGCTACAGTAATAAAGGTGAAAAAACACCAAGGCTCAGTAGCTCAGTAGGTTAGAGCAGGGGACTCATAAGCCCAAGGTCGCAGGTTCAAATCCCGCCTGAGCCATTCACTATATAAGCGTTTCAGCCTCCATCCCATCAGGGTGGGGGTTATTTAATGTCCCTCGACAGGGTATGGGTTGTAGCGTTAACCTACTCTATGTAACGGGTAAATTTAGGGAAAGATTAGGGAAGCCGAATCGGGGATATGAAAACAGATTCAGACTGGCTCAAGGAAATAAACTCAGAACTCAAATCAATTCGCGCTGGTGTAGTTGTTCGTCAAAAGGGCGATCGCCTCTATTTACGAGGGACCTTTCCCCCGAAACCCAACAGCACCAAAACTCAACCTCATCAACAAGACCTAACTCTGAGCATCTATGCCAACCCAGCCGGTTTCCGTCGAGCCGCCGCTGAAGCCATGCGCGTTGGTGGTCTCCTTGCCTGCAAACAATTTACTTGGGATGAATGGTTGGAGCCAGAACCCGATGTTGATAATAGACCTATAAAAGATTGGCTAGACTGTTTCGAGCAAGACTATTTCAACAAACGCGCCAGGACCCCTAAGACAATAACCAGTTTCCAAGACTATCTCAAAGCCTGGGAACTGTTCAGTAATAAGCGATCGCCATTAACCAAAGATGCCATTTTAGCAGCGGTCATCAAATCTGAACCCGATTCTCGACACCGGAAACGCGCCTGTATTGCGCTGGGGGCATTGGCTAAATTTGCTGGAATTGAGGTTGACCTAAAACCTTACCAAGGAAAATATTCACCCTACACTGCCATAAACTCTAAAGATTTACCCAATGATGAGTTGATTGTCCAATGGCGATCGCTCATTCCTAATCCAGCATGGCAATGGGCTTATGGCATCATGGCAACTTACGGCATCCGCAACCATGAACTTTTCTATCTCGACACCAGCCTGTTACACGAACCCCCTGGGATTCTGGTTGTGCTTCCTGGAGGTAAAACCAACAAAAGGAGAAAAATCTGGCCCTGTTTGGCTGAATGGTGGGCAGAATGGAAACTGTGGGAAACTGACTTGCCCAACTGTACCGGCAAAAGCAACACTGACTTAGGACAACGAGTGACCCGAGCCTTCCGACGATATGATATTCCCTTCAGTCCATATTCTTTGAGACATAGTTGGGCTATCCGAACTGCTGTTTATGGATTGGATGCTGCCATAAGCGCTCGTATGATGGACCATTCTGTTGATGTGCATACGAAATTGTATCATCGCTGGATTGGGGACCAGCATTTTCAACAGGCTTGGGAAAATATGCACCAGCCTAAAGGATTGCCCTAACAATTTCTTTAATTTCTGGAGTATTGACACTCCCCGGTCTAAAGCGGGGATTCTTAAGAACCTTGACCCTATCGGATATTGATTCGTAAAGGCTGTGCCAAACAGCCTCTAAACTGTCCGAGAAACTCATCCAGCTTACTTGTATGCTATCGCCGGATATTCAGCGCCCCATTGCAGTCAGCATTGACAATCCACCCCTGTGCGGTGCGGTAAAGTCCACGTTTGATACGCTTGCCACTGAATTCGTATTTTTTGGGATTATCGGCATTCCAAGCAGGAAGGGTGTCGCCATCCAGCGCACTCGCTTTGCTGGTGTACGACTCTTCTTGCTCAACTACTTCAATTCCGTACCGTTCGCAGAGGCTTTGCAGCTTGCGCTTAAAGGTGAAAACGGGAATTTGAGTGAAGTTCTGATTGTTGCGTTTGCCCAGATTGACCGATTGTTTCATGTCAGGGTTGTAGCCCACAACAATCTTGCTGATGCTTCGCTTGATGCACCAATTAACTACCTGCCTTGCCGATTTATTCAGGAAGTCTTGCACTTGATGATTGCGCCTATCCAACAACGATGCTTGTCGATGCGTCAATCCTTGAATCTTTTGCAAATCCTTAATCGATTGCAGTCGAGCATTTTCCTTGTTGTACCACTGATTAATCGACTTAACATTGCGTCCATCAATCACAAAAGACTCTTTGGTTGTACTGACACAACTAGCAAAGTTGTTCAACCCCAAGTCGATGCCAAGCATTTCCACAGACTGTTCAACTTGCTTTTCTTCCTGCCCCTCATAGACATAGGCGACATCAAAGTAGCGTCCGTCAAACTTAGGCAGAATGCGAATCTCTTTGATATTCAGACCCCTGAGCCTTTCAGGGACTTGGAAGGAAAAAGTACCATGTTCCCGTCGAAATTTACGCGATGTCGGCACGGTGAACAACCAATTTTTACCGGGCATCTTCTCCAAATCCCTAGGGCGAATCGGAATCACCAGCAAAAAGTAGCCCTCTTTAGGCAGATAGGCAGGGATGTTCACCCTTGCACTCAATTCTCCACGCTGTTTCATTTGCAACAGTTTGAAGAACGAGTTAAAAGAGCGGTCAACTATTTTCAAGGTCTGTTGAGCAATGTCTGTCGCCAACAGTTCATAGTTCTCATTCGTTTTAGAATGATGATAGTTGCCCTCATAGCGAAGATGTTTGCGCTCCTGAAAGAAATACTGGCGGACGTTGTACAGGCCGACGTTGAACATATTTTTGCTCAATCTGCAAAGCTGTTTAGCAACTTCCGCCTCCCGATGATTCAGTTTCAACCGATTGGTTTGAGTGAGTAGCATCCTTGATTCCGCTGAACACACATCTATTATAGCGGAAAGTTTCAAAAGTAGGCGGTTAAACCCGCTCGTTCGTTTTTCCTCTCAGGTCTAAAGACGCGCTCGTTCCCAAACATCTCGGAGTTTTCCATGGAAATTTGTTTAACTTTAACTAACTCATCAAATGATTTCCTGACTGCCTCTTCAGGTTTGTTTGACGGTTTTTCATAATAAATTTCTGTTATTCCGGCAGAAATAATCAATTTCATACAATTCAGACAAGGTTCCAGTGTGACATAAATACTAGACCCTTCTGTTGCAATGCCATGTTTAGCTGCTTGGGCAATCGCATTGGCTTCTGCATGAACTGCCCGGGATGGTAAAACTTTACTTTCAGTACAACTTTTTAATTCCGGATAACAGAATCCTTGTTCAGTGCAATGTGCTGTACCGGAGGGGGAACCATTATAACCTGTTGCCAAAACTTGTTTATTTTTGACAATCACTGCTCCAACTGGAAAAGCAAGACAAGTTGAGCGCATTGAAACAAATTTTGCTAACATCAGAAAATATTCATCCCAACTTGGTCTAATCATTAGTTTTCCATGAAACTCAAAGTTTATCTGTTACATCCTGATGCAATTATTCCAACTTATGCTCATCATGATGATTCCGCTATGGATTTATCATCAGTCGAAGAAGTATCTATATCTCCCGGACACCTACACGCAATTGGAACTGGAATTGCTATTCAACTTCCCCCATTAACTGAAGCACAAATTCGACCCCGAAGTGGTTTAGCTTATAAACATGGAATAACCGTGTTAAATACACCCGGAACGATTGATGAAGGTTACACAGGAGAATTGAAGGTGATTTTAATCAATCATGGACAAGAAGTTTTTCAGGTCCTCAAGGGTATGAGAATTGCTCAAATGGCAATTACTCCGGTTTTAAGACCTGAAATTTTAAGGAGCTAACCGACCTTTGCCTAGACGATTTTTCTTATACCATGCTGCTATAGCCGGAACCCATTCCCGAAAATGCGGCCAAATCAACTGACAAAATTCCTGGCATTCTAACTGAGCATTAGGTTTTGACCTTAAATCGAGGATATGCATAAAACTTCGGGCGTTCAATGAAATAATGAAGTTTTGTCGAATATCAAACGGAATAATTCCCCGGGCGTGTTCTTCTGAATATCCTTGTTCAATCAACGCTTGATAACGTTTAGCTGCCTCCAGACACCAAGCTAAATCTTGTTTTCGTTGTTCTGGACTATATAGATAGGTTTTTCCTTGTCTGTCTGTGTAATAGTCAACTGGACGTAAATAAAATACTTCTTCAATATCTTTCAATCCTTTTGCTGCTTCAACAATCCTCTTTCCTGAGTACCTACCGGATTGAACATCCATCGAAATCCCGACACGATGTGTACGAATTTGTTGCATCACAGAATGAGGAAATAATCCACAATTGAACACAATTCCAACGTGCTCTAAGCATCCATAATGTCCTCTATCACCGGATAACAGACGTTTAACTATTATTTCTCCACATTTCTCCTCAGACGGCCATTCATCTTTTTCATCATAGACAAATCCTTCACTATAATCTTGGTGCATTGCTGCATAAATTACTTGCTGAGGATTGGGAGTTTTGACAATTAATTCTACTCTAAATCTGTCCATTTCTGCTAAAATTTTAGAAGTTGTTGGGTAAATATTTATGACTACGAATCCATCAAATTCATCAAATCCATCAAATCCATCAAATCTATCTAATCCATCAAATCCATCTAATTCATCTCCAAATTATGATGATGTTTGGTTGTCAGTAATCGCCGACATGGAAGAACGTCGTAAGTTAGGAATCGAAATTTATGGGCAACCCGTAAAAGTTGGTGAGTTTGATGCCAAGCAATATCTCTATGAGGAAATACTTGATGCAGCCGTTTATCTTAAAACTGACCTTCTTTCTAGTCCCACCTTAGACAATTATCAATCGAAGATACCTGCTGATGATTGTCGATATCAATTATCGATTCTTGTTCAAAACCTGAATGCTAGTTCTGATAATTTACAGAATAATTTAGCTTTAGCTTTAAGATATATTGCTGCTATTGCTAAATCTCATAATATCAGATTAAGTCAGCTATCAGATTAAGTCAATTGAGCGCCGAAGGCTTAAGCGCCAAAGCGCGCTAATTCTCTCAATAATTTTTGAGCTAATTGATTTCCCTGTTGCCATTGAGAGAACCAGTAGAATTGTGCTACTTCTGGTAAAATTTCATCATCTTCATCTAATGATGTTATTTTACCAGAAACACAACTCACTAAACATTCCTTTAAAGTGGATAAGGGTTGATTAATTGCTTGACAAACTGATAAGGCTTGATAAGCATAAACTTCTCCATCAAATTTGTAAACCATCAATTCAAAACTTGTCAACTTCATTGAGACAATTTCTCTATTTATTTGAGTTACCATCATTACCACCAATTTGAAAATGTTGAACAACCATTAAGATGTGCTGTTGATTACAAGCCCACACTAGATTTTTGGTTCGTTGACTAATTGTTACTTGCTGTCGATTGATAAGTTTGATTAGGTTGATGTAAGGGCAAAAACTTCATTTCTTGTTGAGCATAACGAACCGCCACTTCAACTGAACATTGAGATAACAGATGATAAAATTGTTGACGAACCACTTTAGGCAGCCTACTTAAATCAAGAGTGGTTGAGTTTAATTTGACTGAATTTTTGGTCATAATCTCTTCAGGTTCTGCATGAGATTTAATTTGTTGTTTAAGTTGGTTAATTTTAGACTGAAGACTTGAGATATATTCTTGACTAGCTTCAATCATAATTTTAACATCTTGGGTTGAATCATTAGAAGGTAAAACTCCTTTTTTTTGAGCCAGAGACCAAATTTTCTTAATTTGTCGATTATTGAAGGCAACAAAGACTTGTAAATCTAGTGTGGAATAAGTGCCGACTGGAATATTCAAAAGTCTTTCAATTTCCAGACAACGAAGTTCAAGAAAATAATCTTGATGAAATTCATTCAAGAATAATTGTTGCCAAGATGAATAACCAACGGATTTAAAACCTCCTTGTAATTCAAGTTGGTGTAATAAAATTCGGATATGTTGATAATCATTCTGAAACCCAAGTTGACGAATTTCCTGCAACAGATTAGTAGACATTGTTCTTTTTCAATCAGCGATATTTACGTTTTTCAGGGGGGAGAGCTTGAATATTATCTATAGCTCGGCAATTGACTCGATATCTGGGAGCCAGACCGTCACTGACGTTGATATAGTGCTTTCCATGCTTCCACCTTCCGTCATTGATTCGGTCCCGCATTTGCCGAATTGTCAATCCAATTTTCGGAACTGCCTCTTTTAATGTCATCCATTCGGGTTCTGGGTCTTGTGAAGAAATTTGTTGTAAACATGATTGGAGGTTGGCGATCGCCTTAACTAATTCATTACTAGCTTCGGCTACTGTGTTAAGTGCTTCAACCAATTCTTTAGACATGAAGTTTCTCCCGATAATAAACTGTCAACATGGCTTGAGATAAATCTAATTCTTGTTGGGTTGTTTGTTTCCTCAGCAATTCCAAATATTCCACCTCAATCTGAAATATTTTTGCTAAAGAAGGCAAAATCTGTTTGACTTCCTCTGATTCTGGGTCTAGTCGATTATTTTCTAGTTTCGATAGCCAACAATAATCAACCTGTAATTGTTTTGCCAAGTCTTTTTGACTGAGGTCTAGTTCTTGGCGACCGCTCCTGATTGCATGACCTAATGTGATTTTGGTTTCCATAACCTACCTACCAAGTTTTCAAATCAAGTTCCAATTTAGTCAAAGATTTAAGCAAGTCATTCAGTTGTTGATTATTCATTTTATGACGGTCATCTACCCCATACCGAGACACCAATAGTTGTTTCAACTTGGTCTCATCAAATCCTAGAGATATGACTGACTTAATCAACTGTGTAGTTTGCTTGATAAGTTGTGTATCAACATCTGGGTTGTCAATTTTCTTTAATTTAGCAACCGGCACCGACTCAATAATTTCTTCAGTTTCCCATTTTTTCCCACCAGTACGAAGTTGAGTTCCAATGCAGAGAAAGGCAGTGGATTGATTAGCTGAGAAAGAGCGAATAATCCCCGATTGATTATTCCACTGGACTTTTTCGCCTATTTTGAACTGTTGACTAAAATTGGTGACCACTATACCTGTGATTGCTGTTCCATGTAATTCCATGTTTTCAGCCAAATCAATGAGTTCCTCTCGGGTCATTGTAGCTTTAGTGGTTTGTGAATATCTTTGGTAGATAAATGCTCTTAAATCAGCTTTTTCTACTCCTTGTTCTACTAAGTTTAAAAACAACTCATGTACTTGTTTTCTTAATTCTGACTCAGATAATGTAGTCCATTTAGACTGAGAATCAGATAATTGAGCAGAATTAGAATCAGAATTAGAATCAGCAGCACATTCAGATAAGACATAGGATTCAGTTGGAGTGGGTTCAATAGTGGAGATAATTTTGAGTCTATTGCGAATTGGTTTATCAAGACTTTGCCAGACTTGACGTTTGACTTCTTCTGGCATTGGACCAGTAATATCGCTCAATAATTCTTTATCTGCATTTTCTTGATTAGCGACATCAATTAATAATTGACACCATTCATCAATGGTTAATTGATTGTCTTTAGCAATTATTATTGTAGTCATCAAAACTTCTTCTCCTGTTGTCCTAAAATTATCATCATCTTGATAAGCCATGTTATCAGACTCAACATGAGAGCTAATTTCAGACCCAGAATCAGACTCATAATCAGACCTAACATCAGGAACTGAATGA
>JAABSJ010000088.1 GCA_011390515.1 Oscillatoria sp. | reverse complement strand
TTGGATTCTTCCCATCGGAATAATCTGATTGAACGCTATTTTCCGTCGGCATCTCATCAGGTGATTCTGTTATCTACGGATACAGAAATTAGCAAAACTGAGTATGAGCATCTCGTAGAACAGGAGGCGATCGCCAACAGCTACCTCCTCAAATATCAACCCGAAACTCGAAAAACTGTTGTAGAACCGGGCTATTTCTGGTAAACTATAAAATCAGCCCAAACCCCTATTTCTTAGCCCGCGCAGGCGGGCTTCGTCCGTATAGCCCCAGGCTTTAGCCTGCGGGCCTCTCTACCTTTATTTAACACATCAATGGAACCACCACTCGACCGAATTAAACTCTCTCAAACCGCCAAAGAACAACTCAGTAAACTCAAACGTTATACGAAAATTGACCAATGGAATATTTTATGTCGCTGGGCATTTTGTAAATCCTTGTCCGAATCTTCTACCCCTTCTCCGGTGCCAATTCCCGCCGATAGTAACGTCGAAATGAGTTGGCGAGTGTTTGGCGGAGAAATGTCGGATATTTTAATTTTGGCCTTGAAACAACGCTGTCACCAAGATGGATTGGGGACAGATAAAGAGACATTAGCGAATCAGTTTCGCTTGCATCTGCATCGCGGGATTGGGTATCTGGCAGGAGACCCGAATATCAAGAAAATTGAGCATTTAATCGAGGTGGCAGTGGCAAGTCAGGCAGGGGAGAAAGAATCAAAGGGGAAACGGTGAACCAGTCGTCAAATTTGCCGCTATAGCATTCCTAAATGATTGATAAAATCTGTCTTCTCCCCTCTCCCGCTTTGGGAGAGGGGTTGGGGGTGAGGGTCTTCCACAACGGTAGGCAAGAATTGCTATAGAATGGAAAGAGTATTTTACATCAAACGGCGATTTATGTACAACTTATCTCCTGTCAAATTTCTCACGGTCTGTTTTTCGGTTACTTTGGCAATGTTGTGTTATTTTGGTGCAACTCCTGCGGCATTCGCTGCTGATATTTCACCGAATGCGACGATCGCCAGTATCTTTTCCTTTTCTGGGGAACGTCCCGATAGTTTAGGGGTAAGTATGGGCAAATTATCCCCTTGTCCGACTTCTCCCAATTGTGTCTCTTCTCAAGCAGAAGAAACGGATAACCAGCATAAAATTGAACCGTTACAATATGAGGAGTCTGCCAAAAAAGCCTTTACCCATCTCAAGGAGATTATTGAAGAGATAGACAATGCTAAGATTATTAAATCAGACGCCCATTATCTGTATGCTGAATTTACCAGTTCTTTAATGGGATATGTGGATGATGTGGAATTTTTTCTCGATCGCAAGTCGGGAGTGATTCAAGTGCGATCGGCATCTCGGTTAGGACAATCGGATTTAGGGGTGAATCGCAAACGAATCGAAGAAATCCGCAGTAAATTTACTGCCTAGTTGGACATCGGTTTCTGCCGTGACGGGGTAGCGGCAATAAAAATTTAGACTGGCGGCAGCCGTTTTGTGGTATGAACAAGGTGGGTCACGATCGCTGCTGAGTTCCACCTCCAATCTTATGGATAAATCCAGTTTGCCGCTACCCCAAACTAAACTAGACCGTTTGGCATCGGTTCACCGCCATCTCCCCCGTCCCCTGCGTCTCGCCGGAGAAGCGGGAATTCTGACTGCTGAAACCACGTTTTTGGACTATGGGGGAGATGCCAATCACAATCCTGCGGATGTTGTTTATCTTGCGGATATCCTCAATGTGATCCAGTCTCCGGAAGAACGTCAGGATGTCTTGCAGGATGCCTGGAAATTGACCCAAAATGTCTTAATTGTCGCTGCATCGGTCACTGTTTCCGAGGTCAATCAAGGAAAAATTGCCTACGGGAAAGAGGGCGTGATTCCCATGAATTCGGTTCATACCTATTATGAACAAGTAGAACTGAAAAGCGAACTAGAACGCATTTTATCCGTAGAGGCAACACCGGCAGGATTGGGAGTCTATTTTATCTTTCGCAATCCGGCAGATGCTCAAATTTATCGCTTCAATCAAGGGCGATCGCGTTCCATAATTCCTCCCCTCAACCCCGATGTTACCGAGTTAATTGAACAGGAAGAAATCCTGACTCCGTTGATGGAATTTATCGGGGACTGGGGACGGTTACCCCAGATTAAGGAGTTATCCACCGCCAAAGCGATTATCCGACAATTTGGCAGTTTAAAACAGGCATTTCATGACATTGAAGCAGCAACCTCCGAGGAAATTTGGCAGCAAATTCAGGAGAAATGCCGTCAAGATGCCTTAATTTATCTCGCAAGTCTGATTTGCGAGAAACAGCGAGTTCCCTCCTTATCGGAATTCTCCCCCCAAATTGCTGCTAATTTTCGCGCCTTATTTGGGAATTGGACCACCGCCAAAGAATTGGCCCAAAACTTGTTATCCCAATTAGAATCCCCGGATGCGATCGCCACTGCCTGCCAAAATAGTCCCCTCGGAAAAAAGCTACCCGGTGCATTATATGTTCATGTTTGGGCGATAGAATCCTTAGACCCAATTCTGCGTTTATATGAGGCCGTTACCCGTCGTCATCTCGGAGAAGTGGATGGCGCAACCTTAATTAAATTTAACCTCGATAAACCGATTGTTTCTTATTTATTTTACCCGGACTTCGACACCGACCCGCATCCGGCATTAGAGGCAAGTCTACAGATTCATTTCCCCGAGGGGCGAATTCGCTATCGCGACTATCGCCAAGCAGATAATCCTCCAGTTCTCCACCGCAAAGAAACCTTTGTTACGCCGGATTATCCGCTGTATGAACTGTTTGAAACCCTCACCCGAGAAGAAGAAAAATTAGGACTGTTAAACAAGTCCCGGGGGATTGGAACTCGCAATGGATGGTTAGACTATTTGGCCGATTCTGGAGTAGAAATTCAAGGACATACGGTCATTGTCACCTCGGAACCCAAGACAACCTATAAATCCCTAAAAACTACCCCCAAAATCGAACGCCATCGCGCTGCCATTGTCAGAAATGCACTTTCCCGTCCCATGCGATTAGGATTAGAAGCGGGATTTTTTACGGAAGGAACGACCTTTTTTGATTATGGATGTGGTCATGGGGGGGATATTAAACGGATTGCCGAACAAGGATTTCCGAGTAGTGGTTGGGACCCGTATTATTCCCCAGATACACCTCTGACTCCTGCGGATGTGGTGAATTTGGGTTATATCATTAATGTAATTGAAGATTTAGAAGAACGCCGACAAGCGCTAATTCAATCCTGGGAATTGACCCAAAAAGTGTTAATTGTTGCGTCATTAGTCTTAGTGGATGACCGAAATTGTGGTCAAGTTGCTTATGGAGATGGGGTAATTACGCGCCGTCATACTTTTCAGAAATATTATGAACAGGAAGAATTGAAACAGTATATCGAAACTGTTCTGCAAGTGGAAGCAATTCCTGTGGCATTGGGGATTTATTTCGTCTTTCGGGACCAACAACTGGCACAACGGATTCAATCCTATCGGTTCCGCAGTCGGACCACGGTTCCCAAACTGCTGAAAAGTTTTGATGAATATCGGGAAATCCTGACGCCACTCATGGAATTTGCCAGCGATCGCGGCAGACTCCCTGTTCCCGGTGAACTCCCCCAAGAACCCGCCATCATCGCCGAATTTGGCAATTTGCGCCGCGCCTTTAAAGTAATTATGGAGTTCACTCACCCGGAAGAATGGGAGGCAATCACAGAAAAACGCCGCAAGGATATCCTCACTTATATTGCCGTCACGAACTTGTTAAAACGAGTCCAATTGTCTCATTTACCGTTAGAAATTCAAAATGATATCAAAGCGCTATTTCCCTCCTATCGGACTGCCTGCATCATGGCAGAACAACTGGTGTTTAGCTTAAATGATATCAAATTAGTGGCGAGTAGCTGTAAAAATAGTGCCGTAGGTTTGCTCAAACCCAATAGTTTCACCGTTCATGTTTCCGCCTTAGAAACCCTCGAACCCTTGCTGAGAATTTATGAAGGGGTGGTGAGTCGGGCAATTGGCCGGATGGATGAGGCCACCTTAATTAAATTTAGTTTGAAAAAGCCGAGAATATCTTATTTATTTTACCCCAATTTTGACCAAGAAACCCATCCTCTCTTACATACTCGGATGGATATTGACTTAATCGATTTGCGGGTGATTTATCGAGATTATGATAACGACGATAATCCGCCAATCCTTCATCGCAAAGATGCCTGTGTGACTCCGGACTATCCTCAGTATGAGAAACTGGTAAAACTCACCCATCAGGAAGAAAATCGGGGATTACTAGACCGACCCTGGGAGATTAAAACCCTTAAAAATTGGCAAAAACGGTTAGAAGAAAACTGTGCCGAGATTCGAGGAAATACGGTATTTTGGCGCAAAGATGCTGACCCCTATCGCCTGAAAATCCTCAAAGCAGCAACAGCATTGCGATCGCGTCAGAAAAAGCAAGTGCAACCTGAACCGGATTTAAGCTAAACTAAAATAAAGCAACCGAGAGGTTCAATTATGAGTTTAACAATTACTGACTTGGAACAAGTCCAACTGGAACATCCCGAGTGGAACCTGGAATTAATTGATGGAGGGATTAAGGCAATGGGCCCATCTGACGACACCTCTAGCGAAATTGGTGCTCGGTTTTGCCGATTTTTAGGCAACTGGGTTGATCCGCGTCGATTAGGTCGAGTTTATGACTCCAGTGGGGGATTTATCCTCCCCAATACCGACTTGCGTGCACCGGATGTATCCTTTGTTCTCGCGGACCGAATTAAGCGTAGCAATCGAGATTTTGTGCGCCTCGTTCCAGATTTGATGGTGGAGATTAAATCCAAAAGCGATCGCATTAATCCCCTCGCCGATAAAATAAAACTCTTTTTAGCATTAGGAACCACCGTCGGCATCTTAGTTGACCCAGATAAAGAAATCGTAACCGTCTATCGTCCCACGGGAGAAACCACTGTATTAAAGACTGAAGACACCTTAACAATTCCTGAATTATTCCCCGGTTGGGAAATGGCAATTGCTGATTTATGGCCGCCAGTATTTGAGTAGTTAAAAGGCCTTCTTTTGGAGGGCCAAAGGAGTGCGAGCATCTTGCTCGCTTTCTTTCTACAATAGCGAGCAAGATGCTCGCACTCCTTGCACTCCTAATCCCTACGAATACCTCATGAGTCCAAAACTCAATCTTAGCCCGCGCAGGCGGGCTTTGTCCGTGTAGCCCCACCCTTCAGGGTGCGGGTTTATTGAATAACTTTCGCTCAAAATATTAGCCCGCGCAGGCGGGCTTTGTCCGTATAGCCCCACCCTTCAGTGTGCGGGTTTATTTAATAACTTTCGCTCAAAATCTTAGCCCGCGCAGGCGGGCTTTGTCCGTATAGCCCCACCCTTTAGGGTGCGGGATTATTGAATAAATTTCGCCAACTCAACCCACGCATCAATCCCTTTTTTAGTCGGCTGTCTCCCCCGAGTAAAAGTCCAAATATCCCGCTTCTGTTGCGGACCATAACTAATATGAATCGGGCGAGTTTTCCCATAAAAATAAAGGGAATCAAAAGGTAATTGATGGGCCAAAATCCACTCCACTAAATCTGCACTGGATAAATCGAGAATTAGAAAATCGCAGGAAGCCCCGAGGCGGTTACAATAATAAAGGCCCTTCTGATTCACCTCATGGGCCAAATGTTGGTCCAATTCCGGGGCCACGCGACCATTTTTTTGTCCCGTTACCGGGTCTTTTTTCTCCAAATAGCGCTTTAAATCTTTGGAACAAAATCCATAAGTCAACCGGAACCGATCGCGTCCGAACTCGTCGATAACGGGATCGACAATGGCCTCGATTAATGCCAAAATTGCCGGAATCGTTTCTTGGGGGTTGTTGGGAAAGGGATTAATCTGATCCTGGTAGGTTCGATAGGTTTGCGTACAGGTGCAAAATTCTTCTAGGGTGAGGTATTTGCCAATTTTGTCTCCAGTCATCGTTGCGATCGCTCGTTAGTGATAAAATAAGCCAGAGTGAGGGCAACAACAGATTCCTCTGTTTCCTCCCTCGTCCGTTCATTCCCTAAGTTATACTCTATTGAGATCGTAAATCTCCGGTAGTCAACATAATTCACAGCAGTTGTAAATCACTCCTTGCTAATTTTAAACCGGGTTAGGCGACGATCGCCGTGGGTCATTTCCCCGGTGAGTAAAACCGGGGAAATGAGCGAAATTCGTGCAAAATCGATTCAATCTCCACCCACTATGATTAATTTTAGCGATAAATTGCAAAGTGCGATCGAGCGCAATAACAGCCTGCTGTGCGTGGGACTCGATCCGGATCCAGAGGCGTTGCCCTCCCGGTTTGGGACCCCGGATAACCCTGAGACTCTGATCGCGCAGTTGACGGATTGGCTGCATTTTCTGATTGCCCAAACCGCTGAACTGGTTTGTGCCTACAAACCGACCCTCGGATTCTACACCGCTTTGGGGGCTGAGGGCCTTGATTTATTGCAGCAAATTTTACAAGCGATTCCCCGTTCCCTGCCGGTGATTTTAGATGTCAAACACTCGGACCTCAACAGTAGTACCGTATTTGCCCAGACCATTTTTGAACGCTGGCAAGTGGATGCGGTGACCCTGAGTCCCTATCCCGGGCAGGATTTGGCGGCCCCGTTTTTACTGTATCCTGATAAAGCAGTGTTTGTCCTGTGTCACACCTCCAATCCGGCGGCGCAAGTCTTGCAACATTATCCGAAAAATGACGCACCATTGTACCTACAAATTGTCAAAGAAACCCGGACTTGGGGGACTCCGGAACAGGTGGCAGTCGAGGTGGGAACCAATACGCCGGAAGTCTTGGGACGAGTCCGGTCTGTCGCCCCAGAACGGTTGATTCTGGCCCGCAGTATCTGGTCAGAAGGAACGGTTTTAGCTAACATCCTCAAGGCCGGTTTAAACAGTCAAGGAGATGGATTAATCCTGCCAGTTCCCCAAGATTTTTTAAGCAGTGAAAATTCCGGTTCCCTGATTTTAGGACTGCGAGAAACGATTAATCAAGTCAGAATTCGCATCCCATCGGAGGCACAAGCTTGTCCGGTGTGGTTTCCAGATATTCCCGCCACCGATGCTCATCCCCATACGGATTTAATTCTGCAACTCTCTGATTTGGGTTGCATCATGTTTGGAGAATATGTCCAAGCATCCGGGGAAACCTTTCCCTATTATGTTGACCTGCGAACAATTATCTCTAATCCGCAAATTTTTGATAAAATTATTGGCGCTTATGCAGAGGTTTTAAAAACCCTGAAATTTGACCGAATTGCGGGAATTCCCTACGGGGCATTACCCACGGCAACGGGACTTTCTTTGCGGTTGAATTATCCGATGATTTTTCCTCGGAAAGAAGTGAAGGCACATGGGACGCGGCGATTAGTGGAAGGTCATTTTAATCCCGGGGAAACCGTGGTGGTGGTGGATGATATTTTAATCAGTGGAAAAAGTGCGATGGAAGGGGCGCAAAAGCTGCAATCTACGGGGTTGAAGGTGGAGGATATTGTGGTTTTTATCGACCATGAAAAAGGGGTGAAAGACCGATTGAAAATGAATGGGTATCGAGCGCATTCGGTCTTGACCCTTTCGGAAATAGCCGAAACCCTTTATGATGCAGGTCGCCTGAACGATCGCCAATTCCAGTTTTTTAAAGACAGCCATTAATTCTCCCGGGGAAACCCGAATTTTGCCCGATCATGCCGGTTGATCCGGCCATTGACTCCCATAGCCCAGAAGGGACGATGGTGATTCGGGATTGGGGGCCGTGATCAGGTCTGATACCAAATCCGGTTGTGATAGGTCTATAAAAACCCGCAGCGTCAAGCCTGGGGCTATACGGACGAAGCCCGCCTGCGCGGGCTAAAAAAACCCGCAGCGTCAAGCCTGGGGCTATACGGACGAAGCCCGCCTGCGCGGGCTAAAAGCGAAAACTGACTTTTACCAACCGGATTTGGTATGAAACGGGTTCGACTGTGGCTACCAACGTGCGATGATTGCAGCCGATTCCGTTGCCCCCTCTCACAAACCGGAGATTTCAGCTACAGGGGTTGAGCGTTCTGGGTTTTGCTAATCCTGAACCCTCTGGGCATCCCCGTTTTTCTTTCGCAATTGGGACTGGCAAATTCAGGAAATTAAGAATTGTTACAAAAAAAAATTTTTTTGCCAAAAAGTAAAGCATGAGTCAACAGTTATGATAAAATTTTAAGAAAATATTAAGGAAATAACGGGTTAAAATAAACCGTCAACTTAAATAACCGCGAAAGGCCAAATTTCCTCCCTCTCTCAACCCAGTTGTCCTCAAACCAGGTCCTTGATTCACTCAGACAGTCGGAGAATTCAGATGATGCAGTCAGAAACACTAAGTTGGGCAAACTACGAACGAGAACCGATCCAAAGCCCCGGTTTAATCCAACCTCATGGGGTCCTGTTTGTCCTGTCAACGGACTTCAAGATATTACAAGTTAGCAACAATACCGGGCAGTTTTTTGGACGCCGACCCGAAACATTTCTGAACCAACCCTTAGAAATGTTACTAGATGCCACTCAGGTGAATGTGATCAAAGAATCTATCAATTATCAGACCTTGGGGAGTGTCAATCCTATCAATATCACAATTCATACGGACTGGAAAACCCTTTATTTTGATGGAATCATTCATCATTCTCATCCCGATTGTTTAATTTTAGAACTCGAACCCGCACTTTCTCCGAAAACTGTGGGATTTTTAAGCTTTTACAAGTTGGTAGAAGCGGCTGCATCGACGATTCAAAATTCCCAAAATTTTCAAGAACTCTGTCAATTTGTGGTCAAAGAAGTTAGAAATATTACGGGATTTGACCGGGTGATGCTCTATCGATTTGACCCTGCCGGACATGGGACGGTTTTGGCTGAGGAAAAACAGGAGTCTATGAACTCTTGGTTAAACTTAAATTATCCAGCGGAGGATATTCCACCCCAGGCGAGACAACTTTATTCCATTAATTTGCTACGATTAATTGCCGATGTCAACTACAAGCCGGTTGCCATTGTTCCGGCGATTAATCCCCTAGATCAAAGGCCCCTTGACTTGAGCCATTCGGTTCTTCGCAGCGTCTCCCCTTGTCATATCGAGTATCTTCAAAATATGAAGGTGAGTGCATCGATGTCGATCTCGATTGTCAAAGAGGGAAAACTCTGGGGACTGGTTGCCTGCCATCATAATTCCCCCAAATATGTGTCTTATGAAGTGAGGAAAGCCTGCGAATTTTTTGGCAGGGTTATGGCATTGGAACTCCGGTCCAAAGAAGATGATAGCTTGTATGAATATCGCCTGCAATTGCAAGCAAATACGGCAAAATTAGTCGAATATATGTCAAGGGAGACTAATTTTATTGATGGGTTAGTAAACTTTCAACCGAACTTACTGGATCTGGTCCTGGCTGATGGGGCGGTAATTTATTTTAAAGGAACCTGTCAGCAACTGGGCAAAACTCCCAGCAGCGATCGCATTGAGAGTCTGATTCATTGGTTGGAACAACAGAACTTTCCCACCGTTTATCACACGGATTCCCTGGCGAGTGTTTATCCAGAAGCTGAAACTTATAAAGATATCGCCAGTGGATTGCTGGCGGTGGCGATTTCCAAAGAACCCAAGCACTATGTATTATGGTTTAGATCCGAGGTGATTCATCATGTGAGTTGGGCGGGAGACCCGAATACCCCCTTTGAACTGCTACCGGGAAGAAATCCTCGACTGCATCCTCGAAAATCCTTTGAAGTGTGGCAAGAAATTGTCAAATTAAAATCTTCACCCTGGAAAACCTGTGAAATTGATGCCGCATTAGACCTCAAAAATGCGATCGTCACCATCGTTCTGAGGCAGGCGGATGAACTGGCAAAATTAAATGCAGCCTTGCAGGAATCCGAATCAAGAACCAAGGAAAAAGCCAATCAGCTTGGCAAAGCACTGCATGAACTCCAGCGCACCCAAACCCAGTTAATCGAACAAGAAAAGATGTCGGAACTGGGGGAATTAATTGCTAGTATAGCCGCTGAAATTACCAATCCGATTAACTTCATCACGGGGAATCTGTCTCATGCCCAGGAGTATGCGCAGGATTTATTAAATCTCTTGTATCTTTATCAACAGCACTATCCTGAACCTGTCCCGGAGATTTTAGAAACGATAGAATCAATTGACCTGGAATTTACTTCCCAAGATTTTTCCCACATGATTGAGTCGATGAAAGGCGGGGCGGAACGAATTCGAGATTTAGTTCATGCTTTGCGAAACTTCATGCGATTGAATGAATCTGACTTGAAGGCAGTGGACATTCACGAAGGAATTAATAGCACCTTATTGATTTTACAACATCGATTAAAAGGGAAAGGAGATTCTCGGGGAATTCAAGTGGTCAAAGCATATGGAAACCTGCCCCAAGTGGAGTGCTATCCGAGCCAACTCAATCAAGTGTTTATGAATCTGCTCTCTAATGCGATCGATGCGTTAGACTCCCACCCCAATAACCCGGGACAAAAAACCATTTTGATTCGCACGGAAGCTCTGGGAGGCGATCGCATCTTAATTAGTATTGCCGATAATGGGGTAGGGATGAGCCCAACTCTTCAGGCCCAAATCTTTGAGCCGTTTTTTACCACCAAATCCACGAAAAAATCCATCGGGGTTGGGTTGGCGATCGCCAAGGAAGTTGTCGCTGAGAAACATCAAGGTGAGATTCGCTGTATTTCTGAACTGTCCAAGGGGGCCGAATTTATCCTGGAAATTCCCACGAAGCAACGGTATCGAACTCCTGTTCAAGCCATTGATGCCGCCAGATAAACCCCTGATCACAATCAACGTTCTTCGTTATTCCTTAACCGAGTCCTCTTGATGCAACGCACTAGAGTTGCCATTCAAAGAAGCGAACGGTTAGTCCCACCATTCGCTTCCACAATGAACGCTTGCGCCAATCTTCCAAACTAGCTACTTTAGATTTAGAAAACCCCCGTTGAAAAATTTGCTCAACTTCTTTTATCGCATTGGGTTCGCCGGTGGAGAAATCTAATTCATCGTTATGGAAAAAGCTGCGGGGGTCAAAATTAGCACTTCCGGTTGTCATCCAGCGATCGTCAATCAATAATAGCTTCGCATGGGTCATACTGGGTTGATATTCATAGATTTCAATTCCGGCAGCTAACATGGGTCCATATCCTTCATAAGAAGCGTAATAAACCTTTTTTTTATCACTGACTGAACTGGTGGTAAGAATTTTGACATCCAACCCACTCTTTTTGGCTGCAATCAGCAAATCCTGGGAATTAAGGTCCGGGAAAAAATAGGGACTTGCCAACCAAATTCGCTTTCGGGCCGCTAATAAATTGCTTTGAAATAAAGCTCGAATCGGGGAAAATCGGTAAGTGGGATTAAATGAAGGAGTCACGAGGGTAATCGGCTTCTGTGCTGGGTCTTTTTTAAAGGTTTCCGGACCGAGATTTGCCACGCCACTGGCATAAGTCCAATGTTGAAAAAAGACCCCTTCTAATACGGCAACAATCTCTCCTTCTAAGCGAAATTCACAATCAAACCACGGTTCTTTTTCTCCGGAACCGGACTCGCCGTCCCAAAAATCGGAAATTCCCGCACCCCCAATATAGGCAACTTCACTATCAATGGCGAGTAATTTTCGGTGTGTTCTTCCGGCATAATCCGTCGGAGCTTTCCACTCAAATGGATTGAAAAAAAGCACTTGAACTCCGGCAGATTTTAAGCGATTCCAATATTTACTGGACATCTTTTTACTCCCGTAGCTATCTACCAGTAATTGCACCTCTACTCCGGCAGCGGATCGCTCGGCAATGGCGGCAGCAAAGTCATTCGCTCGTCGTCCCGGGGTGATGAAAAAGGTTTCAAAATGGATAGAATGTTTGGCGTTGGCGATCGCATCGAGTCTGACTTGTTGAATCGTCGGTGCATCATTCCAAACATCGGTAATTAAAGCGGAAGTGATTAAAGAATTGGATAAGCTCGCTTGGGCGATCGCAAAGCGGGGTTCTCCCGGAGTCGGGGGATTTTTTACCTTGTATTCTACGCGATCGCGAAAGGTTCCGCGAATATACAGCGCAATCAGGAGAAGTATCGCCAGTCCAATAATTATCCCGAGAATCCATAAAATTACCGAATTCATTGTTTCTCCTTGTCATTTTCCGGTTTAGCCTCACTCGTGAGGGCACTCTTCCTCTAAATTGCGGTGAACTTCACCGTTTGGGGATTGACTCGGATATTTTTGAAACTCTCTAGTCTGCGGACTAGATGTCCCCTAGCCTTGGACTTAAATTCCCTCCCCCATGCCGTTTGAGCGATCGCAAGTTTAGAAGTGAGCCTATCACATAAAGTAATTGGTTATAATTATTGACGAACTTGATATTTTCTGTCTCTATCTAAGGATAGAGTCCCAAATTTCTATCAAAAGATAGAGCTAATCCCGCCCATTTTATCCCTGAACTTAGGCCTCCAGATGCTCAACATTCAACTCAGACAATGGATCAAAGCAACAGCCCTTTTACTCAGTATCCTATTGACTTTAACCGTGGCATTTCCCGCTCAAGCATTAGTTTGTCGAACCCTGGGCGATCGCGCGGTGTGCATTGTGCGGATTCAGCGCAGTGCTAAATATCATTGGGAATATCGGGTGGTCCTGAGCCTTGACGGGGTAGATCAACCTTTGGAACGTTACAACTGTCGCGATCGCCTTCGAGTTCAAGCCAATGGAAGGAGAGTTTCCTTCGATGAAAATGGGGTAGGAAATCTGATTTGTCGCCTGGTTAAATCCTAATCCATCGATTGACCGGGATTGAATTCTGCGGGAGCATCTCAAGAATGAAAAGAGACCTAACCCCCGGTGCCCCTTCCCTACAAGGTCAGGGGGAGAAAGACTTTTATTGCCCTTTTTTAAGAGACCTAACCCCCGGTGCCCCCTTCCCTACAAGGTCAGGGGGAGAAAGACTTTTATTGCCCTTTTTTAAGAGACCTAACCCCCGGTGCCCCTTCCCTTTTAGGGAAGGGGGAGAAGAGGAAGAAATGGTTTTCAGGTTAATCCACCGGACCTGAATATATAGCAATTTTCATATTCATGAGGTACGTTGACTCGATCCCCCCTAGCCCCCCTTAACAAGGGGGGAACCTGGAAAGTCCCCCTTGGGAAGGGGGATTTAGGGGGATCCTCCATATACTTCACCAACCAGAGAAAGGCTATAACAAGTCTTGCAGCAGTTGGAAAATTACGCCAAGGAGTGGGAGCATCTTGCTCCCTACTGTAGAAAGGGAGCAAGATGCTCCCACTCCTTATACCAAATCCGGTTGATAAAAGTCTATTTTATTGTTTAGCCCGCGCAGGCGGGCTTCGTCTGTATAGCCCCACCCTTTAGGGTGCGGGTTTTTATAGACTTTTAAAACCGAATTTCGTATTAATTGTATTGTCTAATTGAGACCAGCCGATAACTGGGGATGGTGCTATTTTTTTCCCGGCCATTTTGTCCCCATTTCCGTGAGAGCAGAAAACAGTAAATAGAGAATTAACGCCCCCATACAGGCGATAAAAACCAGCCAATCGTGACTCATCAAAAACTCCCTGGGTTACAAACAAGCGTTAATCCACTAGATGTCTGACTTGAATCGGGGATGTTCAGGATTACCGAGATCCCGGGTTCGGGCAATTGATATACTACCCCTACTTTCTACTCCGAAGCAACCCCGGGAGCAGTTTGGAGAAGTTGAGCGATCGCCTGAATGAACAGATCCGGCTCAATGGGTTTAGACAGATGTAAGTGAAACCCAGCTAACAGAGCTTGTTGACGATCCAGCTCACTAGCGTAGGCAGTCAGAGCGATCGCCAGAATTTTGCCCCCGAGTTCGGGAGGAAACGAGCGCACCTGACGCATTAACATATAGCCATCAATATCGGGCATTCCGATATCACAAACCAGCAGATCATAGAGAGTGTGATGCAAAGCCTTGAGTGCTTCAGGCGCAGTGACGCACCTTGTTACCTGTGCACCAGCTTCCTCCAGGGTAAAAGCAGCCAACTCCAGCAGATCCGGTTCATCATCCACCAGGAGCACGCGCAGACCCTGCAAATTCTCCATCTGCGCCTCTGGAGGGCGATCGCGGACCGGGGGAGTCGCCTCCACAGACATCAGAGGTAAATGGACCGTAAAGGTTGAACCTAAGCCCTCACCGGGACTTTCTGCCATCACCGAGCCCCCATGCTGTTCCACAATATAGCGAACGATCGCCAATCCCAAACCCAGACCCCCAAAAGAGCGAGTCGTGCCGCCATCTTCCTGGCGAAAATATTCAAACACATAAGGCAGAAACTGGGGAGCAATGCCTTTTCCCGTATCCTTCACCTGAATCTGAGCCATTGAATCCACCCGAGCTAAAATCACCTCAATTTGCCCATTAGCCGGGGTAAATTTCACCGCATTAGAGAGCAGATTCCACAACACTTGTTGGAGGCGAATCACATCACCGGCAACGGGACTAGCGGCGTTATCAAATTGAGTTTCGATGTGAATTGATTTGGCCTCCGCTGCCAAGCTAACGGTTTCTAGGGCCCCGGTGATGGCCGAGATTAAATTAACAGGTTGGACATTCAGGGTTAATTTGCCCCGCAGAATCCGAGAAACATCGAGTAAATCCTCAATTAATTCAGTTTGTAACAGGGCATTGCGCTCGATGGTTTCTAAGGCTTTATCAATAGTTTTCTGATCAAACTTGCGAGAACGGAGCAACTTGGCCCAGCCTAAAATCGGATTAAGGGGCGATCGCAATTCATGAGAGAGGACCGCCAAAAATTCATCCTTAATCCGGTTAGCCGATTCCGCATCTTCTCTAGCCGATCGCTCTCGCTTGAGGAGTTGTTCGCGCTCTTGTTCCATTTGTTTGCGCTCGGTCAAATCCAGGACAAAAGCGATCGCCTTATCCTCCGTTTCTTCTAACCGAGCCGCCCCGAGTAACACCGGGACCCGACGACCATCGGCGCGGATACATTCCATTTCAAAAGGAGCGAACGCGCCGGTTTCTTGCAACTCCTGAGTGAGGCGGCGATCGCGCTCAAAATATTCGGGAGGGGCAATTGAGAGCCAATGAATTTTACCCGAGACTAAATCAGCGCGAGTATAACCCATCATCTGAAGAAATTCATCATTAGCTTCGAGTACAGGACCCTCAATTTCCACCACAATCGCCCCAATAATATTAGATTCTACCAAGCGACGAAATTTTGCCTCACTTTGCCGTAACTCCGCCTCAGCGCGATCGCGTTCGTGGGTGCGGCGAACCAGGCGATCGCGCATGGTTCCAAACACCAAGGATAAATTCGCCAGTTCCGTAATATTGCTAGTGGGTAGAGGCGCCATTGAATTACCCTTGCCCAACTCTTGGGCGGCAAATGCCAGAGTTCGGAGGGGGTGGGTTAAGCGGTGAGAGAGGAACCCCCCGATCACCACCGAAGCCGTTGCCACCGACAACAGCACCGCAAAATCCCGCTCCCGTCTAACATTCAGGGTCCCTAACACTTCATCTGCTGGACGTTCCACGATCGCACCCCAGCCAAAATCTGGGACTCGGGCATACCCCACCAATTCTCGGACAGATCCATTCCAGTAGCTGAGTTTTCCCAAAGAAATGGAACTATTCAAAAGGGCAGCCACCGGAGGCACTTGGGCGAAGTTCGCAAAGGAATTAACCAACTCGACATTGGGATGAGCAATCACCCGTCCTTGGGTATCAACCAGATAGGCTTTCAGATTCATATCCGACGCCATCCGACCCAGTTGATCCGTAATCCGTGACGAGGCGATCGAACCAGCCACAACCCCTGCAAATTCTCCCTGAGAATTTTGGATCGGCACCAGAAAAAATGCCACCGGCAGATTCACTGTTCTACCCACCTGGAAATTCAGAATTGGCCGCGCACTCAGGCGGACCTTTTGAAACGAGTCAGTCTCCCCAATCGAGGGACCCAGGGGCCGATTATCACTGCGGGCAATTTCCTGACCATTGGCATTAAAGGTACTTAACACCTGAATATCAGGATAAGCCTCATGAACGACCTGGAGGAGAGCCTGCTGTTGTTCCGGCTCCATTTGAGCCAATCCGGGCTGATTCCCCAAGGCAATCAGCGCCGAACGGTGCAGGTTAACATAGGTAGCGATATCCTGAGAGAGGGCAACCGCCAAGGACTGCTGGACCGTCAGGGAGTGATCGATAGTCGCTTGCTCTTGGGGAAGAGACACCAGGGTCGTTAAAGAGACCAAAGGTAAAGTAACAATGCCAATTGATGCGACGGCAACTCGGGTTTGTAACGAGTGCGGATCGAGTCGGTTTAGGCGCTTACTAATCCAGGGGAGGAATGCCAAAGCCGTTCCCAACCCGGCGTAGGAGAGCACTCCATTCCAAAGAGAAAACCCCATCCCTAAAATCCAGGTCCAAAGGAAGATCCCGGCGAAGAAATGCACCAATTGAAACAGCCAGCGAGGGACTTTTGGGTAAAGCTGAACCCATACCACACTCACCCCGAACCCTAAATAAAGGAGGGCGTAGGGTATCCGGTAGGCAGGCAGCACCGGGGACCAGGATTGCTGTAATTCTGGACTCAACAGGGTGAAGAACAGCAGCGCTTCGATCGCCATTCTCAATCCCATTGCCACCGCAAACAGGTCGATCGCCCCCGTCTGCACCTCCCTCTGCCGATATCTCCGCTCATCCTCATTGCCTAAAAACGGGGCGATCGCCAGGGTCAATCCCAACATCAACGCCCCCACCACCCCGATCAACTTGCCCCCAGAGGCATATCCGATGCCAATCTGGAACAACACCACCCCCGCCATCAAATGAGCGCCCAGGATACTCCACCGCAGGGGTAGCAGGGTCGCCACCCCAATCAACCCAGCGCCTACCATCACTTGCACCGCCCCTAACCCGGTCACATAAGGTTGAAACGGGGCAAAAATATCGCTGGCCACCTTGTGTGGCAACATCAGCATCAATGTTCCCCGGATGGCAAGATAAATGCCAATAAACCATTGCAGCGTATCAATCCGGATAGGGCGTTTCATCAAGTTCTTCTAGTCAATAGTGAATGATAGAACCCAGGGCATCAGGTGAATCGCCAGTTTGGGATCAGGTCAATTACATACGGCCAAATCTTTCTGGGGTGTTGACTTATAATTTTAGCATGAACAGCAAAGGCTAGACTTGGCACTCACCCCTCCTACGACCCCGGAAGGGATTTAGATCGCCAGAAGAAGAAACCGGGTTTCTGACCGGAGAAAAACTTACTCATCAGCAGAAATTGGGTCAAAAACCCCGATTTCCAACTCAGTCTAGACCGCCTCGACTCATCATGTACGCGAAGAACTCAGGATTTACGGAATCTTTAATATTATGCGCTAAATGTAGAGGCGATTCGAGAATCGCCTCTACATTTAGCTGGTATTCTCAAAAGCTGCGTAATTCCTGTAACTGTGGGAACCCCGAGAAGATTGGCAGCAGTTGCCTGGAAAAATTCTGCCAACAGCAAACGCTGGACAACCTTTTTTAGATGGGACAATCAATGAATATAGCTAAAAAATTGCCTGATGTGCAAACTTTAAAACGGGTGACAATTAATAGCGATTAAACCATAAGTCATGCTAAAATTTACAATATTTATGTAAAAAGTTGGGTCAAATTGTCGTGCAAACTTCTTTAAATTACCCTCAACTCTTTCTCTTTGCGTATGACCGACAGGTTCCCGGTTCTGAAGGGGGAAATGGGAAGGACTGGGATGCTTTACGCGATCGCCTGCAAATTCATCCCGAGGCGAATCAACCGGGCGATCGGGATTATCTATTTCGCAACCCCGATGGACAAGGGTTTTACCTGCGCTATGGCGTCGGAGATACCCAGAGTTTGATGGTGGCATTGATGCCTCATTCGGACGAAACCTGCGATATCACCCTGTTATCTCGCTTTCGCCAAACCCTGGATGTTTCTGCCAATTTGGGCAAAACTTGGCTGATTTTAGGCTATGTCAACAGTCGCTCAGATTCCGCTCATTTTCAAGCCGCTCATGCCGCCTATCAAGGGTTCTGTCCATCCAAAACTGTTCCGGCTTTTCATCCCAGTAAATTGCTAAATTGTTCATTGTTTGAAATCCGAAATTCCCCTCAAAATTGGAACAATTCATGGCCAGAATATGAAGCAATTATGATTTGTATTTGCCCCTCTAAATCGGCGTTAAAGCGAGTCGCAGACTTATATTCCGAGTGGTTATGGTTATTTTTGCATCGCCATCAAATTGGGTCAGCCTATCGCAACAGCCAACTCATCCAAACTGCCTTAGAAAAACAAGGTATTTCCAGAAATGGAGCAATTTTACCTGAACTCCCCGAACTGATGCCATCGTCGCCAGGGATGCTTCAAAATTTGTCTAATCTCCAATCTCAATGGTCTCAAACTCTCCTCATTTTAGCACAACATCGCGCTGGAGTGGCCGGATTAGAAACCCAACGTCATGGGTTAAATACCCATTTGAGAGAGTATGAAAAACGGTTGCAGCGGATTCAAGAGCAAATCAAAGATGAAATTGCCACCAGTGACTTGAAAGTTTGGGTTGAATTTAGAGATTATATCGCCCCCCAATATCAAGCGGAACTCGAACAACAGTGGCGGGGATTTAAAATGGGATTGCAGAGTCGAGAACAATCTCTACAAGACATAGAAGCAGTGGTAAAACGGGTTCAAAACGAAGAACACGATCGCCGGTTGGAAAATGCGATCGCCTCCGCTGCGATCGGAGTCAGCACAACCACAGCATCAACCCTTTCTCTGACGCAGGCAATTTCCCAACTATCGCCACCGGAATCCCCCAGTGAATTCACTCCAACTCAGATGGGATTAAATTATGGATTAGTATTTTTCGGGAGTATTTTCCTAGGAATTCTGTTCGCAGGAATGAGTTGGATGGGATTAAATCGCTGGCGATCGCCTCGTTGAAACTCCCCCTAAATTTCCCACCCTGCACTTTTCATCCCTGGGATACAAGGTAAATCTATCCACAGGAAGATGTCAACATTCCCCATCACCCAATTACTCCTAACTGACTGGAATATTGAGGCGATCGGCGCAATCCTAGCACCTGAATTCTACCGGGAATTCCTGAAAACAACCTGGGGACTCTTCTGATTCCTCCATCCCCAGTTATCCCCTGAATCAAACTATGTCTACAGAGGATTGGCAACCCCTCTTTTCATCTCTTAATCTAAAACAAGACTAACCCAGTTTTCACTCCTGAAATTCCCGAGTCTCTAACTTTTATTGTTTCAGTGATGCATCCCCCTGAATGAGAACGGGTTCTCAGTCCCATTAACAAGCAACCCTAAGTTACCAGTCCATTTCAACAAAACATCATCATGCAACCTGTTAATCTCTCTAAAATAGTTTTAGCAAGTGCCTGTACCTTGAGTGTAGTCACTATCCCTTTATTGAATCTCCCCGGTTTTGCTCAAAACTCACCCGATGGCATGGGGACGACTTCCCCCACAGCACCTGCCGGGACTAATCCCGAGGGAACCACCGATTTTGAGAACAGCGACCCTTATTATACCGATACTGACCCTGATACCACCGACCCTAATGGAGTAACCACCCCTGGAACCACGGATCCAGAAGGAACCACCGACCCTGATACCACCGACCCTTATACCACCGACCCTGATACCACTGACCCTTATACCACAGAACCAGATGCCACCGACCCTTATACCACCGACCCTTATACCACAGAACCGGATGCCACCCCAACTCCCAGCACTGTTGAGTCTGATCCAACTCAACCCGATGGCACTCTAACCCCAGGGACAACTCCAGAGACAACAACCCCGGATATGACTCCGGGTACGACTCCGGGTATGTCTCCAGGTATGACAACTCCGGATACTACCCGTCCAGGGATGATGTCTCCAGGTATGACAACTCCGGATACTACCCGTCCAGGGATGATGTCTCCAGGTACAAATCCGGATACTACCCGTCCAGGGATGATGTCTCCAGGTACAACCACAACTCCAGGGAGGACTCCCGGAGATACAATGATTGTACCTCCGGCGACGACGACACCGCGTACAACCACACCGCGTACAACCACACCGAATACAACAACGACACCCGGTACTACCACCATTATCGAGCGTACCGACACCGAAACAACGACGACCCCAGGGACAACCCGTTCAGCGACTCAAACGGTCCGAACCCGCGATCGCACCCAGAATTGGGGACTCTTAGGATTACCTGGACTCATCGGTTTAGCGGGTCTAGCAAATCTCTGGCGTCGCAATCGCCGACCCACAGTACCCACTCGTTAACAATGTTCAACGTCCCGACTTCAGTCGTTATCTTTGTTTGTAGTAACGACTTCAGTCGTTATCTTTGTTTGTAGTAACGACTTCAGTCGTTATCTTCCTGTTCAACGTCCCGACTTCAGTCGTTTCCGGATTGTTCAACGTCCCGACTTCAGTCGTTTCCGGATTGTTCAACGTCCCGACTTCAGTCGTTATCTTCCTGTTCAACGTCCCGACTTCAGTCGTTTCCGGATTGTTCAACGTCCCGCCTTCAGTCGTTCTCTTTGTTCAACGTCCCGACTTCAGTCGTTCTCTTTGTTTGTAGTAACGACTTCAGTCGTTTCCGGATTGTTCAACGTCCCGACTTCAGTCGTTCTCTTTGTTTGTAGTAACGACTTCAGTCGTTTCCGGATTGTTCAACGTCCCGACTTCAGTCGTTTCCGGATTGTTCAACGTCCCGACTTCAGTCGTTTCCGATTCAAGGAGAGAATGCTTTTCAGGACTGATTAACCGGACTTGATATAAAAGCGTTATCCTTTGGATAGAAGAAACGACTGAAGTCGTTACTACGAACGGGGAAGAACGACTGAAGTCGTTACTACGAACGGGGAAGAACGACTGAAGTCGGGACGTTGAACGGGGAAGAACGACTGAAGT
>JAABSJ010000087.1 GCA_011390515.1 Oscillatoria sp. | reverse complement strand
AGGTTTTTCCGGCCCCTTTATTCTTTAGCCCGCGCAGGCGGGCTTTGTCCGTATAGCCCCACCCTTCAGGGTGTGGGCTTCTCTTCAGCCCGCGCAGGCCTGTGCTGAGTCCCGTCGAAGTGCGGGCTTCGTCCGTATAGCCCCACCCTTCAGGGTGTGGGCTTCTCTTCAGCCCGCGCAGGCGGGCTTTGTCCGTATAGCCCCACCCTTCAGGGTGCGGGTTTTTCCAACCCCAAAAATCCCCAAATGCGATCGCCTCTGAAAACTCCAGTACCAAATTCATAGGTTTGAGCCGCCACAAGAATGGTTAGGATGGGAATAACTAAAATGTCTCAATCTAAACCGATGGGAGAATGCTTGTGGACCTCAGTAGCCTTCAGAATTGGCTAGACAATACATCCTTCTGTGTCCTATTCATTACGATGTTGTTGTATTGGGTAGGTGCAGCATTTCCGGGAATTCCCGCTTTGTGGCCCTTGGGGACCAGTGGCATGGCGATCGCCAATCTCTGCATCGCCACCCTTCTTGGTGCCAGGTGGATCGAAGCGGGGTATTTTCCCTTAAGTAACCTCTATGAATCCCTATTTTTCCTCGTCTGGGGAATTACCACGATTCATCTGATTGCGGAAAATATGAGCCGCAGTCGGTTAGTTGGAGTTGCCACTTCCCCGGTGGCAATGGCAATTACCGCATTTGCTGCCCTCACTTTGCCTGGGGAAATGCAGCAATCGGCACCCCTCGTCCCGGCATTGAAATCTAACTGGTTAATGATGCACGTCAGCGTCATGATGCTCAGTTATGCCACCCTGATGGTGGGTTCTTTGCTGGCGATCGCCTTCTTAGTCGTGACTCGGGGTCAAAATATCGAACTGCGGGGGAGTTCCATTGGGAATGGGTCCTATCGCAGCGATCGCTACCGCCTCCAACGTGCAGGAACCCCCATTCCCGCAGTCGATCCCACCCCCACCCCAGAATTTGTCACCGAATTCTCCGGCAACAACAACGGCAAGGGTCTCGGTGGCAATGTTGCCTTGCTTGACGTCGTGCAAGTTGAAACCCCCGCACAACCCGCTACCGCAACCCTCCAACCCGCCCTCTCTCCCCAACGCCTCAGTCTCGCCGATACCCTAGATAACATCAGTTATCGGATTATCGGATTAGGGTTTCCCCTCCTCACCATCGGCATCATTGCTGGTGGAGTTTGGGCAAATGAAGCCTGGGGTTCCTACTGGAGTTGGGACCCGAAAGAAACCTGGGCTTTAATTACCTGGTTAGTCTTTGCCGCCTATCTTCATGCGCGCATTACCCGAGGTTGGCAAGGACGAAAACCAGCAATTTTAGCCGCCGCTGGGTTTGTCGTAGTCTGGATCTGTTATCTTGGGGTCAATCTTTTGGGTAAAGGGCTGCATTCCTACGGTTGGTTTTTCTAAACCGTCAGCACAAAGCGGTCATGGGGTCCCATCAGGAGTCGCTCTCAGTGGGCGATCGCCAGGGTCGAAGGAGACTGAATATCCACCCCATAACCGCAGCCGGGAAACTGTCAAATTAATAGAACGCGGAGATAGAAATGGATCAGCGATTTGAGGCGCTCGGAAACGAAGACGTCCTGTCTACCAGTGGCAGCAATCTGATGTTTCAATGCACATTCAAAGTCAGTGAACTCATGGACTTGCTGCAAACGAAATTAGAAGAAGAAAGTTTATTTACCGAGGGCTTAGAATGTGAAGTGTTAAGTCCGGGCAAATACTGGCAACGGGGAAAAGTTCAACTGCGTCTTGAATTTTGCCCAGAAGAAAGTAACCCTGTTCAAAATCATCTCAGCGGTTTTACCGAACCTTCCACCATTAAGCAGGAATAAGTGGCAATTCTTTTTCTCTCACCTTAGCTGGAAAAAATATACCGGATTGGCTAAGGTTATATCGCCAGGTTTCCCTCGATTTTCTTATCCAATCTGAACTAAGCCAGACAACCTATTGGGTGCGTTACATGACATGAACGCACCCAATTTAATGGAAAATTTCATCAAGTTAACCGCACTATTTGGCGTATCATACAAGGAGTAATAAAACCGTGGATGAAACCTGGATAATCTTGAATCCAGAAGAGGATGTAATTTCTCAAAAATCAAATTTCCAAAATCAAATTGAGAATTTGCCCTTAAATTTTACGTGTCTCGAAATCTTGGACCACCTGCGAGAGTACCTGAGTGGAGACGAGGAAGCTTTTATCGATGGGTTTGAGTGTAAAGTCCTCCAACCGGGGAAAGAATGGCAGACTGGAAAAATTAGGATTAATATCGAATTTTGCCCAGATAACCCCAGCGAACCAGATTCACCCCTGGATGAGATTCGGAAAATGGACCCTTAGAATCAAGCAAGAGTTACGTTGATTAAGCGGGGTTACCTTAGAAAGTCAGTCTTTCTACAACCCCAGCTTTCATCACGATTAAAGATAGTAAAAATAATCAAATAAAGAAACACCTATGGATAATCAATGGATTGATTTGCATCCAGAAAATGACGTAATTTCTCAACAATTCAATTTTCCGAATAAAATTGAACACTGGCCCTTGAATTTTACGGGTATCCAAATCCTTGATCACTTGCGAGAGCAACTGAGTGAGGACGAGCAAGCTTTTATCGATGGGTTTCAGTGTAAAGTTCTCCAACCGGGGAAAAAATGGCAGACTGGCAAAATTAGAATTAAAATTAATGTCGAATTTTGCCCGGATGACCCCATCGAACCCGAATCTCCCCTGGATGAAATTCGGAAAATGGACAGTTAGGATAAACAACCGATGCTCAATGACTCATGACTCAATGGACGCCTCTCCATGTTAAACTCCATCGAACTTTGCGACAGCGCGGGTTATTGTCACCGGGCGATCGCATTTTAATCGCGGTCTCCGGTGGACAAGATTCCCTCTGTTTAGCCCGATTGTTGTTAGATTTGCAGCCGAAATGGAATTGGCATCTGGCGATCGCCCATTGTGATCATCAGTGGCGTAGCGATTCCACCCCCAATGCCCAATATGTGGAAACTCTCACAAACCAGTGGCAGTTACCCTTTTTCCTCCAAACTGCTGGCACCGAAGTCCCGCACACGGAAGCCGGTGCGCGAGAATGGCGCTATCATGCCTTAAGCGCGATCGCCCAAGCAGAAGGTTATCCCACCCTCGTCACAGGTCACACCCAGAGCGATCGGGCTGAAACCCTGCTGTTTAACTTAATGCGGGGCACTGGCGCTGATGGATTACAAGCCCTGTCCTGGACCCGGCATCTCACTCCCACTCTCCGCCTGGTGCGTCCCCTCCTAGAAGTTAGCCGTCAAGAAACCGGCACTTTTTGTCAACAACGTGAGGTTAAAATTTGGGAAGACGCTACTAATTTTGATATCACTTATTCCCGTAACCGCATCCGTCAAGAATTGCTCCCTTACCTCACAAAACAGTTTAACCCCAGTGTAGAGCAACATCTCGCACAAACGGCGGAACTCTTACGCGCTGATGTGGAGTATTTAGAAACCCAAGCGCGGGAACTGTTGGAGCAATCCTTATCACAAGGTGAGTTATTTGTCAAGGGGGAATTGGCTGGGATTACCCAGAAAATCAATCGGCGCATTTTAGGGACTGCACCCCTAGCCCTCCAGCGCCGTGCCCTGCGGCAACTGTTGCAGCAACAGTTGCCGAAAGCGCCGAATTATGAGCAAGTGGAGAAAATGACGGCCTTAATTCAGGCCCCGAATCAAACGCAAACCGATCCGTTTCCCGGAGGGGCGATCGCCCGAGTAGAGGGAGATTGGATCATCCTGACCCCCGAGAGGAGGTGAAGGGACTGCTGCAGGCATCCCCTTCCCTGGGGATGCTACGATGCGGCCAACTCCGCCGACTGGGAATTAATTAATCCCATGAGGAGGTCCCGCATCTGGGAGACCGCTTGCTGTTGATGACCCTCGGTTTCCTGGACCTGGGTCAACAAGGTGCTGACTTCTTCCAATTTAGCCTTGAGTTCATTCAGCTTGTCTTGCAGTGGCTGCAACATCTCCTCATAGTTGGTGATTCGACCGCGCAATTGAGCCGCGCTAGAGCGTTGTTGAGCCAACTGTGCCTCCAACTGCTCGATCGCCTGCCGTTTTCCGTCCATTTGATTGGCGCGATCGCTCACCTGACCCTGAACCTCCTCCAGAGACTGTCGAGTGCGATCGATCTCCTGTTTAATCTGAGCCAGTTGCTCTTCCAAGGTTTGTTTCTGTTGGTCAATTTGGGCCAACACCGGATCCAGAGGTTGAGCTGGCTTAATCGGCGTCGCATCCCCATGACCTTGACGACGGGCCAAAACTGCTTGGTGTTGAGTCAGGGTTTCTTGACGTTCCCGGAGATTTCGGCGCTGACCCACCAAAGTTTGGTCTAACATTTGATAAGCTTCCTGCTCATCGGTTAAATTGCGCTGAATATTCCAGCGCTCGGAGTCATTAGCATTCGCCAACTGTCCCTCTAGCTCTTGAATCGTCTCCCGCTGTAACTTCAACTCCTCTTCTTGACCATTCACAAATTGAAAGATTTTATCCAAATCTTGCTGGAGATTTTGTGCCACCCCTTGCAGTTCTTCAATTGGCATCCGTTCCAGAGCTTCTATATCCACCTTTTGAACCACAGCCACCTGTTCAAACATCTCGGAAAGTTGAACCAATTGTTCTCTTAAGAGCACTTGGTTCTGCACCTGAGCATCGAGAGTATTCCCCTGGTTGTGCTGAATCGAAAGGGTTTTTTCCAGGAGTTTTAACTGGGAGTGAGCCTCAGCTAAATCTCCCTGATTTTGTTCCCACTCTTGACGCAAGCGAGCTAATTCTTGTTGTTTGGAATCCGCTTCTTGTTCCTCGACTTGCGCTTGGGAACGATGTTCTTCCAGACGTTGCCAATGTTCGTCAAGAACCGCCTGCTGTGAAGAAATTTGTTCTAGGACAACAGCAATCTGTTCCCCCAGGGAAGCCGTCGGCGGGGTCGTTTGGGTCAAATAATCCAGCAATTCCTGAATGTGCGTGGCGAGTCCCTCATCCAACTTAACGGACTGTTGGGATTCAGCCAGTTGCGCCTCCATGCTCTGTTTTTCAGACTGGAGGTTTTCCAGGGCCGCATCGAGTTCTTGCTGCTTGACTTGAAGTTCATCGCGAATGCGTTGTGCTTCTTCCGAGGACCCTTGAATTTCTTCGCGTTGGGACTCCAGTTGAGCGATTTCTTCTTCTCGAACTTGCAGTTCCATTTCCCGGCGCTGAAGTTCCTGACTTTGGTAAGTCAGCGACTGCATCCATTGCTCAATTTCTTCTTCCTTGGTTTTAATTTTCTCTTGGCCTCGGGAGAATCCCTGCAAAATACTGACCAGACGATTAGCCGCCTCTTCAATATTGCCTTTAATTTGTTTATTAGGACTCAGATCGACGAGTACCAGAGTCCCCGCATTCAAATTATTGGCATCGTCCGCTGGGATCGTCTCCGATCCGGGTACGGCTGTCCAACTTTGTTCACCTCGCTGACAGGCGAGTAGTTTGAGTTCAGCTTTACTGCTACCCAGGCCAAAGCTGCTTTTCTGTTTTTGTACTTCCGCTAGATAAAGCACGCCGCTCTTCCTCTTCCGTTTCTATGCCGAATTCTGATATTAACCAATACTTTGATACGTTTTTGCTAACCTGAGTTAACCCATTAATAAGTTGAAGGCTGGCCTCAAACCCACCGTATCAATTTCCGAAACAATCGGGTCTTTCTTGCCCAAAAAAGCAAGGATCAACCGTTATGAAACTACTTTTAGACGACCTGTTGTTTAGGGTAAATAGTCTTAAACAATCAGGATACATTCTTTGGGTTTTAAGAGCCAACTTGGAAAACAATCCGGTTGGGACTTTATCCATTCGACTGCTATATTCATGTTGATTAATCTGTGCCTCCTTTTTTGACCCTGTTTGGCTCGACGTTGTTGCTATATCAGCAGTCTTCTTAACTGGAGATTTTTTAATGTGAGGGGGGACTGATTTAACCCTTTCGATCAGGGCATTTAAAATAATTGGGGTTATGGCTATATCCGTCGATATCTGGACTAATAATAATTGAACTAATGTCAGATTAGGGAGATCGGATGGGCCTACCTTCCCCGGGTCTGACCCACTTATTTTTTGGGGGAATAGAACACAATCAAAGTTAGCAGACAATGACCGGCTTAATTGAATCCCTTTGACGGGATTCAACGGAATAAATTCTGGGCTTTTGGGCATTTTTGGTGCGGTTGATGTGGCCTTCATCTGTTAAAAACCTGTCTGAAACCCCGGGGGTTATAGCGAGAAGGGGGATGGATTTTTTCGGGGATTTAATTCCGTTGGAACTCTCCGAAACCTGGATATGCTTCTTCAACCCGGGTTGCCTAGATGTCTAATTTGGAGACGAGTCTGGCAACTACTGAACAAGCCTATCATCTGAACTAGGGGGTATTCATTCAGTGTTTACCCGGTAACCGCGTGATTGGCTTTTTTCAGCATTTTAGCCGGTCTGGGTAGCACCAGATCCTTCCCATTGGGAGGGTTGCTGACATTTCATCAGCCTATTGGGGGATATTCCCCAAACTTTAACTGCGTTGAGGGCAGTAGTATTATGGCCTACCTAAATGGTAGCGTATCTTAGCATTTGTTAGCATAAGCTAACCTGTTAATCAACATCAACAATGATTAGAGTTTGACGGAAAGCTCAGTTTTTTGACCTCCTGTGAATGGTTAGAATGATCTGGGTTAGTTAGGATGACTCGACCCAACGCGATCCCCGAGAGGCAAACAGTGCGCCGATCCCTAACAGTAAACCAGACCGGGGAGAACTTAGGCCAGCGATCGCCGAGCTTGATTGAGGCGATCGCCCCAAGCAAGTGGGGAGAGGTTGACCTATAATCAGAACGAACACTGTAGATCGCTCCGGTGGAGATCCCCAGTTGGGTCAGTCGCCGAGCTATCTGCTGTTGTCTCCGCTTTTAGGGTTCAAACCGCACCTGGGAGAGTGGCGGTCAACGAAGTCCTTAATCAAGGACCTTCTAGCTGATCCTGCACCCACCGCTGGCAACGGAAAAAGTCTAAAAAATTGGAACACACAGATGGTAGCTACGGGTCAGAACCTATAAAGGCGTATCATACCCTATCAGGGAAGCGATCGCATAAGGTCAAACTAGGTTGAGTGGTAGACCCGGGAATCTCCAATCGGCCCAAGAACCGGGAGAAAAAGAAAATTTTGTTCTATTGTATCAGGCCCAGGACCATTTAAAGCCAGTTGTTGCCAGACCCCCAAACCCGGGAGTTGTAACCACCCAGAGTTCTGGGATGGGAATAGGTCAGGCGAGGAGATCATCCAGCTTATTCGCGCATCATAACAATCAGTGTTCACCGTTCCACTACCGGGGAATAAGACGGTACAGTAAAAGGACATCTGTCGCCATTCTAATCAGGTGGAGTTGAACCGGATACCTCAAATAGAGGCTGATCTTCTTTGAAGATCTAAGGTTAAGGCATGGTCAAAGTGCCACAACCGGCTCAAAACAACTACCCCGATGAGAGGTGTTGCAATTTTGCTTATATGATGATATGGAAATCTGCTTGTCATTATCTGTCACTGATGCTGTGTTAGGTCCGCTCAACCATTCTAAAAAGTGCTGGGTCAACGGGGCTACAGCAATACAGTCTTCTGGGTTAACCCAGGAGTATCACCTTGATTTCAGGGATTCCCCAGGCAGACCATTATTATTCTTGCGGCTCTTTCGATTGTAGCTGCCTGCTTGACTCGGAATCAATGAAATAGCGCAGCCAAAATTCCCGGATCTAAATCAACAGGGATTTCAGGCATCCCATACTTTCAAGTGAACAGTGTATTCACTACCCCTGCGGGCCTTACAGCACGATCGGGTTCAAACGGTTTTAAGGAGAAAATTTTAGTGGCATGCAGGGAAATTTGAATGAAATCGATATTCGGAGCATTCTACAACTCATTGAACTGGGACAGCGAACCGGAGAACTGTTTGTAGAAGCTTATGGGATTAACTCCGGCAATACCTGTGGCGGACGTGATAACGTGCGTGACTCCTTGGTGTATCGCTATCCTTACCGAGATAAGCGATCGCGCTCCTGTGACCAATCCTGGTTTGTGTTCTTCTCCAATGGACAAATCATTTATGCCGCCAATACCGATAGCAGCTTATCCCGATTGCGGGACTTCCTGCGGCGCTATAACGCAGAATCTGCCTTAGATAACATCACAAACCTCTCCATTTCTGCCACCAACGCCCTAGAGTATGGCTATTTATGGGCCTTACTCGAAAACCACATCCTCACCCCAGCGCAAGGACGTAGCATCATTCAGGGCATGGTTCGCGAAACCCTCTTCGATCTCCTCAGCCTCCACCAAGGCTCCTTTATTTTTGAAATGGGTCCGGCACTCGCGCCGCAACTGACCACCCTGGAGATTGCGCCCCTCGTGACCAAAATTATCAAGCAAGTCCAGGAGTGGAAACAGTTTCATCCCCATATCCAATCCCCCAATCAATGCCCGGTGATCTCCGATGCCACCCAGATGCGCGAAGCCCTGCCGGAAAATACCTTTAATAACCTCAATCGCTGGGCAGATGGGACCACCAACCTCCGCCAAATGTCTCGGTACCTCAATCGGGATATCTTAACCGTCGCCCGTGCCATCTATCCCTTCGTTCAGTTGGGATTGGTTCAACTCTTTTATCCAAACTCATCCTTGAATGGCAACGAGTTAGAAGACTGCGATCTAGATCAGGGATTTAAAATTCCCCGGGTGGTCTGTATCGAAGATGACATCACCGTGGGTAAAACTGTGGAAGCCATCCTCGCCCAATATGGGTATGAAGTATCCGCCTTGATGAATCCCCTCAAAGCCCTGAGTTTAGTTTTCCAACTCAAACCAGACCTGATTCTGTGCGATATTACCATGCCCGAACTGGATGGGTATGAAATCTGTGCCATGCTTCGTCATAGCAGCGCCTTTCGCCAGACCCCGATTGTGATGCTCACAGGCAAAGATGGCTTTATCGATCGCGTCAAAGCTAGGATGGTGGGAGCCACAGACTATCTCACCAAACCGTTCGGTTCAAGTGAACTCTTAACCATTGTGGAAAAATATATTGGCCCCGGTGACCCCGATGTTCCTGAACCGGACCGGGTATTAGCTGAGGTGATCGAAGCCGAACTCTAGTCTCTAGGAGGGATGATCATCGGACCACTCAGCCCGCAGGGGCGATCGCCGCCTTGATCAAGGGCCAGTCACACCCCGGGCGATCGATGCTCACGGCGAGATCAACTTGAGCCCGGAGGGACCACTGATGTTCAAACCCGGGTTGTTTGACAAACTATTTGCCATTGAACACCCCACCCCATTTGGGCCAAAAACCTGGTTTCTGCTCCCGGGAATCTAAAACTGTTGTAGCCCAGGACTAGAAAATCAGCAACTTTTGGAAACCAGAATCCCAGTCGGTTTAGATCCGGGAGCGTGAAGATGTAAACTATCATTAGCACCCAACCGGGCCAACGAACGCTCTTTTCAAAGAAAGGGTCCCGAACCGGAGGCTGCTCGTTCGTCCCCCTCGGCTCGTTGGACCACCACCCCGGCCCCTTGAAGCCAACCGGCGATCGCACCGGAGGCTCATCGGCTCTTTGAATACCCCCAACAGTGGGCTACCCAAATTGACCGGACCCGAGGATGGGGGTGTAAAGCCTTAATTTTCCTGAGTGCTTTGGGGCCAATATAATAGGATTTATTTCTAATTTTCCAAGGAAAACTACCTGTCACCCACTGTGTTGAAGACGCTGGCACTGTTAAACCCATCCCTCAAATGTCTCCGGTTGCATAACCTGGAGGCCGGGGGGCTAAGACAAGCACGCCGCCCTCAGGGCGGTCCCATTAATCTATTTAGAGAGCTTTTCACCGAAGGGAAGTTATGAGTACAGTTCTGGTTGTAGAAGATAGCGTCACGCAACGGGAGATGATCTCAACCCTACTGAAAGAGAGTGGATTGAATGTTACCGTAGCAAGTGATGGCTTAGAAGCCCTGGAACGCATTCAGGAGACCTGCCCGGATCTCGTGGTACTCGATATTGTGATGCCTCGGATGAATGGCTACGAAGTTTGTCGTCGTCTCAAGGCTGATCCTAAAACCCAAAACGTTCCAGTGGTCATGTGTTCGTCGAAAGGTGAAGAATTTGATCGCTATTGGGGCATGAAGCAAGGCGCGGATGCTTACATTGCCAAACCGTTCCAACCCACTGAACTGGTGGGAACGGTCAAACAGCTACTCAGAAGATAGGGGACTTGCAATCATGGTGGGTAATCCAGACTTTTTAACGGGGATTGGCTTAGAACAAGCAGCGGAATTTCAAGAATTAGAAAGCCCGGAAGGGGAGTTGCATCTGCGTTTTTTCGTGCCTTCTGGCAATGAATTTGCTTTAAGTGCAACAGGAATTCGCGAAGTGATTTCCCAATCCCCCGATCGCATTACCCTGATTCCCAACGTCTCACCCTTACTGTTGGGAACCCTCAATATTCGAGGGCGGGTGATTTGGGTCGCGGATCTCGGTCAATTTCTTGGAGAAACCACCCCCTTAAATACCGATCGCCCAGAAATTCCCGTGATCGCAGTCGAAGACCAAGACACTATACTAGGGTTAGCGGTTGATCAAATCGTGGGAATGGACTGGCTTGATGTGGAGCAAGTCCGGCTGCCCACGAATGTTCCAGACAGTATGGCTCCTTTTTTACGGGGGGAGTGGGTCATCCCACCCAAAGAAGAAAACAAAGAAGAAGAGGAGAAAATTTTGCGACTGATCGATCAGGTGGCGATCGTGCGATCGGCACGATGGGCCGCATAAATAGCCCCGACCCGGGGTGTCGCATCGGACCAACCGCCCAGGCGAGTTAAAGGCAGCTCAAGTTGATTAAAACCCAACGGGAGTCAATCAAACTGACCAAAAGTTAACCTCCTTTGCACTGTACCTGCACCGATTCCCCGCATCACGGCTGAGTGTTCCGCTTTCTGTGACTCGCCTGAGCTACAAAGATTTCACCTTCGGATCGAGAGGGTCGAGATCTCCAAATCGGTACAAACCGTTCCAGTAGGCCGCAGGGTACGGACTCTGCACTTGAGTCTCTTGATAGCTGCATTATTCCCATCTGTGTTCAGTACAAAACCACAAATCAAACATTTATGAGTTCTGGTACTCAGCAACTTTTTGAACAATTCCCCACCCTTGGAGCAATTTTGACTGGGGTACTCCGGTGGAACGGCAATCGTCCTTACACCCAATACCTAGCCCCCATACTCCAGCCCTTGAGGGAATGCCGACCCAGACGCATCAGAGATAGACTTAGACCCCTTGCAGTTGGGAACCAGAGGGGCAAGCAGCAACTCCCGAGAGGCTCCCCAGTGGCTAGACTGGACTTGGCCCTGAACCCATTTCACAGCCAAGACCTTCCCCTGTCTACTGAGTTCAAAGTATCTTCTACATTTCCAGCACTTTCTGGCCTAGAACGCCGGTACAGTATTCAATCAAAGGAAACAGAAACCGGGTTTCTAGCCCAAAGCAAATTGCTCCAGATTTTCTCAAGAAACCTGGTTTCTAACCCAAACTTTACCCCCGAGAAAGGCTCTATTTTTAGACCCTTTCTCGGTTTTAGAAAACTAACGATTCAGGGATTTGAGAGACTTCGGCCACAGATTCAAATCAAAAAGGTTTTCAACAGTCTGACAATTGGAGTCGGCGTAGACATCATGCCCTCCCACATCCCACCCAAAGGCTTGAATCCTTGGCAATCCCTGGGTGAGGGAATCAGGGTTGAAACCGGAGTTCAACTGAGGGTTGCGCCACTTGGCCCCAGAAAATTGTGGGGTGAGGACCGGATAATAGGCGCTCAGTTCGGAGTGATTTCTCTTGTGGGCTTCGATCCCGTATTCGATACAACGATTGCTGACCCCTGGTGGCTGGGGCCTTTTTCCCTCAAGTTGGGCCACAAAGACCCCCCTCTAGGAATGTTCAAACCGATCAGGTACAGCCCAGACAACGAGAGCAAAGGTTTGAGCATTTATAAAGGATTCGGATCAGCCTGGGAAAGGCTATCTTTACGTCGATACACTACACTCAGTTATAGCACACCTATTAAAAGCCGTCTGAAAAGGACGGGGCTTTAAATCCATTTTTTTTTGTAATATCAGTCTCCTAGAATCCCATCAAGGCAGTCCAGAAATCCAATGGATATAACTAGAGTTTCACTTAACCTTGATAAGATTTCACTAGAAAAATTGTAAGAGCGCACCAGGTAGGCACCGCCAGGAGGGGGCAAATGGTATCAAGTCCGGACTATCAGCAGGAGTACGAACAAGCTTTAACGGCCTATACCGAGAAAAATTATGAAGAAGCAGCGGGAATCGTCAATCAATTAGTGGCGAATTTTCCCGAGGATCCCAGTGCTCGACTCTTAGCCGGTCACATCTATTGTTATGGCTTGCAAATGTATGATGTGGCAC
This sequence comes from Oscillatoria sp., assembly GCA_011390515.1. Lineage (GTDB taxonomy): Bacteria > Cyanobacteriota > Cyanobacteriia > Cyanobacteriales > Laspinemataceae > Laspinema. The sequence goes on along the minus strand of JAABSJ010000087.1, from coordinate 8,562 downwards.
TCGGTCAGTATGAAGGGGTGCTGAATCTGACGGATGACCCGGCTTTCGTTGAGGGAGCGTCCCAGGGCATGGAATACGCCAATCAGTACGCTACAGAAGGGATGCAGTCTTCCGATTATGGGTATGATCCGGACAACGAATTTGAATCCGCAACGGAGGATTTCCAGACGGATTTTGATCAGATTCAATCGGAACAAGAGACCGCCTTGTTTGAAGGAGAAGCCCCAGCCCAGAGCGATGAAGAAGAATTCTGGGAAGAAGAGGAAGAAGACTCGGCCCTGGGTTTGCATGACCGGGCTTACAATGAAGCCTTAGCCATCAATCAGATTGGGTCGGATTCATCGGACTTGAGTATGGAACTGGATCCGGTGGACCCCAATCTCGAACTCGAATCAATGGAATTTGAGGAGTTTGAGGCGTTGGAGTCCGGAGATTTAGGCCCGGATTCTGCCACGGAAGAGGACGGACTGCTCAATCCCTTTACCAGCGAAGAGGAGTATGAGGGGATAGAGGATGAAGACCCCTTTGCCATTGATGACGAAGAAATCCTCTCCGAGGTTCAAAACAACCAATGGAGTGATCCCCTGGCATCTGAGTTACCCGACTTTTTGCCTAGAGACGATGAAATGCCCGATTTAGTCGGGGAGGAGACGGCGATCGGGGTCTCGAATCAGTCCCCATTTGATGGGGGCCATGACGATTTGGACCTGATGGATTTGGCAACGCCGTTTCAGGAGTTTGAAGAGGCGTTTGCGCCGGAAGATGATATGGACTTCGAGTCCAATTCAGACCCCCTAGAGGATGACGAAGCAACCAGTTATTACCACAACAATGGGTCGGCGATCGATTCAGATTTTGACCTGTTCGATGCTGATGATGATTTAGGGAATGATTTCAGCGAGGATGATCAAGACGAATCCCACCATCAGAATGGCAAGGGTGCGGGGGATCCAGGACTTCCCTATGATCTTGACGAAGACTTCGACTTTAACTCCCCTTCTGAGGAGGAGGAAACCCTGTTAATGGGACGCAAACAACTCGAACAGACTCAAGTGCTCAACTCAATTCCCAAAACCTCGGGGCCGCCTTTCTCCCAGCCCAAAGGACAAGCTCAACCGAAAATAGAAGACGATGATGACTACGATAGTAAGACCTTCGTCTCCGAACCCACCAATGGATTCAACCGGGTGGATAGTTACGATTTAGAGGATTTTGACGACGCTTTTAGTGGGGAGAATTCCTTTGATTCGGAGGACAATGGCGAGGATTTTCCGAACGGGATCGCCACCTCGTCCCCCCTGCAAGAAGAAGGCGTTGACTTTTTGGGTGAGTTCGATGATTTTGATGATTTCGGCAATATTCCCGATAATATTCCCGATTTCGATCTGTCGGAGGATACGACAGGTTCGAGTACGGGTGGATTCGGAATGGGCAGCATGGGGAGAAAAGCTTCCTTCCGAGACATCGACGATAGCTACGATATTGGCGAAGATACGGATGGGTCGATCATTCGGGATGATGAAATTTTTCGGATTGCCGGAAGTGCTGAACAAGTCCCGGTGTTTACTCAACCGGAAAACGCTCCGGTAGAAACCGTTGCGAATACAGAACCGGGGATCTTAGGTTTTTTAGAAAATGCATCCCTGGTGAAAAAATTCCTGTGGATTGCGTTAATTTCTGGAGGGGTCTCAGCGATCGCCGCCGCTTCGGTTTCTTTTGCGTTTTCCACTCAACGCAGTTGGCCCCAACAACTGAAGGACCCGATGATGGCCTTAGCTGCTGGAGGGGCCAGCATTCTCACTTGTTTTGGGGTCGGCAATGCCAGCGCCAAGTTGATTCGCCGTTCCCTGGACGATTTACAAGGGCAATTTGATACGATGTCTCAGGGCAATCTGTCCGCCCGAGCGACGGTTTATACCGAAGATGAATTTGGCCAGCTTGCGGCTAAATTCAACCAAATGGGGCGAATTATCTACACCACCACCTCGGAAGCCCAACGGAAAGCGGAAGAACAGGAACAGTCCAAGGAAGACCTCCAACGACAAGTGATTCGCCTGCTGGATGATGTGGAAGGGGCAGCTAGAGGGGACCTGACGGTTCAGGCTGAAGTGACCGCTGATGTCCTCGGGGCTGTTGCTGACTCCTTTAATCTCACGATTCAAAACCTGCGGGAAATCGTTCTGCAAGTGAAACTGGCGGCGCGACAAGTGACCAAGGGAGCCACGGATAGTGAATCGTTTGCCCGCAGTTTATCCACCGATGCCCTGCGACAAGCTGAAGAACTGGCGGCTACCCTCAATTCGGTCCAGGTGATGACGGATTTGATTCAACGGGTGGCCGATAACGCTCGGGAGGCCGAAGAAGTGGCCAAATCTGCCTCGGCAACGGCTAAAAAAGGTGGAGAGGCGGTGGAACAGACCGTGGCCGGGATTCTGGAAGTCCGCGAAACTGTAGCAGAAACAACGCGAAAAGTCAAGCGATTGGCGGAATCGACTCAAGAAATTTCCAAAATTGTGGCTTTGATTGCCACGATCGCCGGACGGACCAACCTCTTGGCGCTCAACGCCAGTATTGAGGCGGCTCGTGCCGGGGAAGCAGGTCGAGGGTTTGCGATTGTGGCGGATGAGGTCCGTCAGTTGGCCGATCGCTCCGCTAAAGCTCTCAAAGAAATCGAGCAAATCGTCATGCAAATTCAGAGCGAGACCGGCGGGGTGATGGTAGCAATGGAGGAAGGCACCCAACAGGTGATTGAGGGGACGAAGCGGGCAGAACAAGCCAAGAGGGCCTTGGAAAATATCATTCAGGTGACCAATCGCATCGATGTGTTGGTGCGATCGATTACCGCAGATACGGTGGAACAATCCCAAACCTCGCGATCGGTCGCCCAGGTGATGCAAGCGGTGGAACTCACGGCCCAGGAAACCTCCCAAGAAGCCCAGCGGGTCTCCGGTTCTCTGCAAAACCTCGTGGGTGTGGCGCGAGACCTGTTGACCTCGGTGGAACGGTTCCGAGTGGAAACCGGAGAGCGTCGCTAGGCTCTACAAGCTGCCTGTCAGCACCGGCGAGGGTTTTAATCTCTGCGGTGATGTGGGGCTGAGTTGTTGATTGTAGAGATGCTCTATAGCAGTCCTTGCGTGCCGTTGTGGAAGACGATGGCGGCCCCCAACCCCTCTCCCAGAACGGGAGAGGGGACGGGGGTGAGGTATAAATCATTTAGGATTGCTATAGGGTGTCTCTACAGTTGTTTAAAGACAAAGGTCCGAGGGTCTTTCAGGGCGACAGCGATCCCTTGTGATCAGCGAATCCGTAGGAATGGGTACATTGATCCCAGGTAACAAGCCATCCAACCCATCAAGGACTGATGTTTTCAAAGGGACCTTAACCCTGAGAAGATGGCGGGTCACTGACGGACGACACCCCCTCTAAGCTGGCATCCGGCTTTTCCAATCAGCAACATCCGGACCCTTCAAGGGGATAACACTCCGTTAAATAAGCCGAACAGACCCTTGTTTAACAGATAGGAATAGGAATGGAACACCCGCTATGCAGCCGGAACAACGAGAGCGAATAATGGGCTATTTTATTGAGGAGACCACAGAACACCTCAATACAATAGAACAAGGGTTGCAAAATCTGTCGATCGCGGTACAAGATCCGTCCGTACTCGCCGAACTCTTTCGGGCGGCCCACTCGGTTAAAGGGGGGGCAGGAATGCTGGAACTGGGAGCTATTCAACAGATTGCTCACAAACTAGAAGACGAATTTAAAGTGCTTCAGGATGTGCAAGTCGAAGTTGACCCCCAGCTCTCGTCCCTATTTGTGAGAGTGTTTCGGGGGCTTCAGGACACCGTAGCATTAATCCGCGTACCTGGTCCGGTTGACGAAGCAAAAGGAGCGGCGATTTGTGCTGAAGTCCAACCGGCGATCGCTCAACTTCACCAGCATTTAGCCCAGTTGGTCCAGGAGCAAGAGAGTCCCACGGCCTTCGTCACCCGCACCCAGAAGAGAACCTACATCGGGGGCGAACTCACCCGCATCCAGAGTCCGCCCAAGCACTTCAGGGGAGAAGAAGACAGTGCCAAACAACTCATTTTTAAAAGTGACGTCTCTCGGCTGTTGCAAGAAATGATGCATCTGTTGAAGCATGGAGAAAATCCCGATCGCCAAGAACGGATGCAAGAAATCTGCCGCCAATGGATACGAGCCGGAGAGCAATTCGATTTAAAATTGTGGTGTCATTTAATTGAGCAGGTAGCCACTGCGATCGCTAATCCAAAACATAGCTATCGCGTTCTTGCCCCTATTCTCATCAAAGAAATCCAAAAGGCTAGGGAACAGGTTCTCGGTGGCCACGCAGAAGCCATTACAGTCAGTCCAGAACTCGCAGGATTGCTACTGCCGCAACCCCAACAACCGAAGACTTCATCACCTAGGCCAATCATACCGGAAACCACTCATACAGACTCAAAATTTAATCCTATGTCTAATAACTTGTCAAACTCCGATCACAATCAACGAACCTCACAAGGGCGCGACTCTACAAGGAAACACCATCATGAGTCAGAAAACAACCCAACCTGGGGTGAAGATAAACGGGCGGCCAAACCCACTTATAATAGTGGCCCGGAAGTAGGAGCAGCCGAACTCAATACCCTAGCCGACTTATTTGAAGGGGAGAGTTCCTACTTTGATGAAAACTGGGAAGGAGAAGAAGTCACAGAAGAAGCGAATAGCGGGGAAGGGACCCTGGAGACTCTACCCCCGGACCCGGGAGAACTCCTCTGTGCTACCCATGATTTTGACGATTTATTATTTGAAGACCCTTCGGGCAATCAAACGGACATGAGTAGTCCGGAGAATGACGAAGAGGATTTAGGCAACTTGTTCGGACTTGAGGGATTTGTGGAGATGGAGGATAGCAGCATCAGCGAACCTCCCCGGAGTCCCTCCCCCGTAGAACCCCTCAAGTCATCCAATCAAAAACTAGATGACTTGGGAGATTTGTTTGAGGAAGTCGCCACAGAAGAACTCAAAGAACCCGATGATTGGGAGCATATTTGGGATGATGAACCCCTAGATGCGGTCAGTGAAATCGACCCACCCGCACCGGATGCGGAGTTCTCCCTAGAGATAGCTGACGATTCAGAATTTAGCGATTTGCTAGAGATCAGTGGATTTGAAAGTGGCCAGGAAGCTGAGAAAGACCTGTTTGAACCGGAACTGGCAACAGAAATCCCCATCGATGAGGACGATTTTGACGACTTGTTTGGAGAGACAACCGAGGACAGGGGTGACTCCTCAACGCTTACGGAATCTGAGGAATCCGTGGATTGGTTTGACTCCGAACCCTCGAATACTGTAGCCCTAGAAGACGACTTGACGGATTTATTTGAACTCGACACCGTACCCTCCCCGTCAAGTCAAGCCCGGAAAGAGCCGGTAGCGCCAGAAAAACCCGCCCCTGCCTCTGGGCAGTCCGACGAGTTTTGGTTGGAGTTTGAGGACACGGATTCAGAACCCGAGTCTGATGTATTAGAAGCCTTGGGTGGGCTGTTTGATGATGAACCGTCCCCGGAGAGCGCAGATCTTGACCTCATGGAAGAGTCGTCTTTAGATTCTGAACTGTTTGGGGACGAACTCCCGGCAGAGGATGACAGCAATAACCTCTTCGAGGAGAGTGAGAGCAACCTCGACGGTGAAGATTGGAATTGGGACCTAGACCCGGAGAGTTCGCAAGACCCGGAAGACACCAGCGACTTTTATCAGAACTTAGAGTCCCTGTTCGATGAACCGACGGGGCGATCGCCAAACCTCGATGTCAACCAGACCGCCCCGCCCCCCCAAGGGCCATCCAAGGCAACCCTGTCTGGGTCTGGATTTTCTGCGTCTACAGATGCCAATTTAGACTTTGATGCATTGTTTGGGGAGAATCAGTCCTCCTCCGTGATAGTTGACCTCGAAGAAGTCAAGCCCGTCGCCATATCCGCCCCCATCCGAGAGCGCCTTGACTTGCCTGCGGAACCCAAACTGACCCAGGGGTCAGATGTTTTTACCGAATTAGACTATTTGTTAGCAATGGGGCCGCTCAAAGCCAGTTTTGAGGAGTTAGAACTCCTGTTAAACCCGGTGAGTAGCCAGAAGCCAGGGAAAACCAGCAGTTCCACGGCTCCGGCTGGATTGGTAGGGAATGGAAATTCCGAAACAACAACATCGGGCTTACCTGCAAAGGCTCCCGCTACTGCTGATACGGGGTGGGGCGAGCTGGAGGGGATGGTGGAGATTGATGCCGGACCCCAAACCGGGGGCAGAATGGCCCCAAGGCGTGGGGGCTTTGAGCAAACCATGCGGGTCCCGGTGCGACAATTAGACAACCTGAGTAATCTGGTGGGGGAACTGGTTGTTAATCGCAATAGCATCGAGCAGAATCAGGAACGGATGCGGCAGTTTTTGGATAATTTGCTGCATCAGGTTTCCCAACTGACCGATGTCGGGCAGCGGATGCAGGATTTGTACGAGCGATCGCTCCTAGAGATTTCTCTGCTGGCTTCGCGACAAAACTACCACTTTATGGTGGGGAGCAGTAATAGCCATCAGGACCAGTCCCATAACGGTTCCGATTGGAGCGCCTTGGAAATGGATCGGTTCACGCCGTTCCATAGTCTGTCCCAAGATATTTTGGAACTGATTGTTCGGGTCCGGGAATCGGCTTCGGATATTGAATTTTTGGTGGATGAAACTGAACAGGTGACCCGGCAACTGCGCCAGGTGACAACTCAGTTACAAGAGGGACTAACGCGATCGCGCATGGTGCCTTTTGCTCAAACTGCTGATCGCCTACCCCGTGGGGTCCGGGACAATGCGATTAAGTTTGGCAAACAGGTCGAGCTTCAGGTTGAGGGTCGCGAAACCCTGATCGATAAGATGATTCTGGAACAACTCTCGGATCCCATGACCCATTTGGTTAACAACGCTCTGGCTCACGGGGTGGAAACTCCCGAGGAGCGCCGGAAAAAGGGTAAACCTCCCGTGGGTCGGATTGTTGTCCGGGCTTTCCACCAAGGGAACCAAACGGTGATTTCGGTTTCCGATGATGGCGCGGGGATTGATTCGGAAAAGGTGAAAGCTAAGGCATTACAACGGGGGCTGATTTCGCCGGAAGTGTCGAATAGTATGACCCGCTTGGATGTCTATGATTTACTGTTTATGCCCGGATTTAGTACCAAGGATCAGGCAGATGATTTGTCCGGTCGCGGGGTCGGAATGGATGTGGTTCGGACCAGCTTGAGCGCCATTCGTGGGGTGGTGACGATTGATTCGACGATGGGTAAGGGGACCACCTTTACGATTCGTTTGCCTCTGACTTTGAGTATTTCTAAGGCCCTGTGCTGTATTAGCGATCGCGCCCGGATTGCGTTCCCGATGGATGGGGTGGAAGATATGATTGATGTCCCCCGCGATCGGATTCAAACCAAGGAAGATGGTCAGACGTTTATTCCCTGGCGGGATACGATGTTGCCGTTCCGTCACCTGCGCGAACTGTTGGTTTACAATCGTCATATCCCACGCGGGGGTACTATCTATGTGGGGAATACGGAAGAGGATATCATTTCTGTGGTGGTCCTGCGTTCCTCCGATAACTTCCTGGCGCTTCAGGTGGATCAGGTGTTAGGAGAACAGGAAATCGTGATTAAACAGCTTGAAGGACCTGTTCCGAAGCCTGTGGGCGTTGCTGGGGCAACGGTGATGGGGGATGGCCGCATTGTGGCGATCGCGGATGTTTTAGAATTAATCGATTTGGCGGCTGGACGTGTGCGGCGAGAAGGCAGGGGCGGTGTGTGGGATAACTCCAGCACACAGATTCAGCCACCGGTTGAGATTGAGCCACAGGTGATCGACCCGACTGTGCTGATTGTGGATGATTCGATTACGGTGCGTGAACTGTTGTCTATGACCTTTAATAAGGCGGGATACCGGGTTGAACAGGCGCGGGATGGTCAAGAAGCTTGGGAAAAAATGCGATCGGGTCTCCCCTACGATTTGGTGTTCTGCGATATTGAAATGCCCCGGATGGATGGGTTGGAACTGCTCTCGCGAATGCAGAAGGATCCGCAACTCACGACCCTGCCGATCGCGATGCTCACTTCTCGTGGCGCGGACAAACACCGGCAAATGGCGATTCAAATGGGAGCCAGTGGCTATTTCACGAAGCCCTATTTGGAGGAATCGTTACTGGAAGCTGCCGGACGAATGCTTAAAGGTGAAAAGCTGGTCTCGCTGAAGGCGGAGGCGGGGGTTTAGCCTGAGTTTTTAGGGTAATAAAAAGCGCGATCTCTGTGGAGCGATCGCGCTTTTTATTTCGGGGACTTTCTCTTCTGTTGCTCAGACCGAACAGGGGGGAACGACTGAAGTCGTTACTAAGAACTTGGGAAAGAGAACGACTGAAGTTGTTACTACTAACAATTGAAGAGAACGACTGAAGTTGTTACTACTAACAATTGAAGAGAACGACTGAAGTTGTTACTACTAACAATTGAAGAGAACGACTGAAGTCGTTACTACTAA
>JAABSJ010000086.1 GCA_011390515.1 Oscillatoria sp. | reverse complement strand
AACGACTTCAGTCGTTATTCTTTTCCGGATGACGAACATTGGAAAAATATTAACTTTACAATTGGGATAAGAAACGACTGAAGTCGTTACTACGAACATCGGAAAAAGTCTTTCTACTTGTTTGTAGTAACGACTTCAGTCGTTATTCTTTTCCGGATGACGAACATTGGAAAAATATTAACTTTACAATTGGGATAAGAAACGACTGAAGTCGTTACTACGAACATCGGAAAAGTCTTTCTACTTGTTTGTAGTAACGACTTCAGTCGTTATTCTTTTCCCGTAGAGGCGATCGCCTCTTTTAATCCGGCATTAACTTCTCGATGGTTCGGGAATGCTAATATCAATGGAAGTCACCGTGGTATCAGGAGTCAGACTACTCAAGGGAGGGTTAATCTCTGTCGCATTCCCCACCACTAAGGTGACTAACTGATCCGGGTTCAAGTATTTCTGTGCCACGCGCTGCACATCTTCAATGGTGGTTGCTTCCACCCCACGGCGATATTGGAAGATAAAATCCTCGGGATATCCATAATATTCATATCGCATTAACCGAGACAAGGTTTGACTCGGGTCGGCGAAATTGAAGATAAAGGAATTGAGGGTGGTATCTTGAGCATATTTTAACTCTTCAGGGGTAATCGGTTCCGTGCGGATGCGTTCGATTTCGCGAAAGACCGACTGAATAAACGGCACCGTTGCCTCCGATCGCGTTTGACCCCCGGCGATAAACATCCCCGGGTAATCGAAGCGGGGACTCCAGACGCCATACACGGAATAGGCTAATCCTTCGCGCGATCGCACCTGATTAAATAACCGTCCCCCAAATCCATTCATTACCCCATTCAGAACCGACAACGCCGGATAATCCGGATTATTTAACTCCCCACCCAAATGGCCAATTTGAATCGTACTTTGGGTTAATTGCGGGCGTTCCACGAAAAAGACTCCCCCTTGTTGAGCTTGTGCAGTTGGGGATAACTCCGCAATATTTTTACTGAGGGTTTGACCGGGTTTCCAGTCGCCAAATTTCTGCTCAATCAGCCTGCGCATTTCTGCTTTTTCAAAATCGCCAACTACACCCAAAATCATGTTATTGGGATGGAAATAGCGCTGGTAAAATTGGACCACATCGGACCGAGAAATATTGCTCAAAGTTTCATATTCGATAGTCCGAGCATAGGGGTTATTTTCGCCATAAATCAGCTTTTGGAACTCCCGAGAGGCGATCGCACTGGGGGAATCATTCCGACGGGCGATCGCCCCCGCTTGTTGGCGTTTCGCTAACTCAATTTGCTCCGGGTCAAATGCCGGAGTTCTCAGCACTTCCGCAAACAGTTCAAACACCTCATCCAAATCCTGACTTAAGGCATTAAAACTAGCCGATGCCGATGCCGTATCCACCCCGGTTTCCACAGAAGCTGCACGACGTTCCAGCAACTCATTTAATTCATTCGGGGAATGCAACGTGGTTCCCCCCGTCCGCAATACTTGACCGAGAATTTGGCCGAGTCCGGTTTTATTCCCCGGTTCCCAGCGATCGCCGGTGCGAATTAAAGCAGTCCCCGAAACTAACGGCAGTTCCCGGTCCTGCATTAAATACACCACCATGCCATTTTCTAGCTCAAAGCGTTCAAACGGCGGTAACACAATTTCCGGAGGCGGAGCAAACTCCAAATCCGTATAATGTTTCGCCGATTCTGCCGTGACACTGACTGCATTAAACAGCAACCATATTAACGGCAAAACCAACAACAAAATCCAATAGTTTCGCGGCCTATTCTTAGATGTAACCATTCTCTGACTCATTACGATTCTTCCTCTGGCAGCAGCAGTCCCACGGTCCGATTTTCGGGCCGAAATGTTTGACGAGAGACGCGCAGAATGTCTTTCGGCGTCACCGCAGCAATTTGCTCTAATTCTTGGAACAAATTGCGCCAATTGCCGGTTTTAATTTGATATTCCACCAACAAACTCGCCATCCCTTGATTAGAAGCCAGCGATCGCAACACTCCCGCTCGGGCTTGGGTTTTAACCCGCTCCAACTCCTCTGTAGAGACTTCTTCCACCGTTAACCGATTGATTTGCTCTTGCAAACCAGCCGCCACTTCTTCCACCGTATGACCGGGAGCAGTCAGGCCATAAAATAGCATTAAATTCTCATACTTTTCTCCGGGAAATCCATTCAAACCCTGAGCAGTCAAGGCAACTTGCTGTTCTTCTACGAGGGATTTGTAGAGGCGAGAAGTCCGACCGGAACTGAGAATTTGAGCCAGCAATTCATAGACCACATTATCGGGATGATTGATAGCGGGACGGTGATATCCTTCCAAATACCAAGGTTCCGAGGGAAACCGGACCACCACCTGTCTCGGTTCAGTCTGGGGAGGCTCGGTTTTGTCCACCTCCGGGGGAGTGGGTCCAGCTTGGTAGCGACCAAAATAAGTCTCTGCTAATTGCCGGACATTCTCCGGGTCCACATCTCCAACAACAGCGATGGTCAAATTGTTGGGAACGTAATAAGTCTCAAAAAACTCCTGGACATCTTCACGCCGGAGATTGACTAAATCCTCGGGATAGCCAATCACAGGTTGGCGATAGGGATGCTCCACAAAGGCAGTCTGGAGAAATTCCTCAATCATGGTGCCAATGGGGGAGTTATCCGTGCGCATTCTTCGCTCTTCGAGAATCACCTGCTTTTCCCGATAAAACTCCCGAAAGACGGGTTCAAGGAAACGCTCAGACTCTAGGGACATCCACAGTTCTAACTTATTGGAAGGAAAGCTGTAGAAATAGCGAGTGGCATCGGCAGACGTGGTAGCATTGAGTCCAACGCCTCCAGATTGCTCGACAATTTGACCCAATTCGTTCTGGACCACCAACTCAGCGGCAGCCGCCTCGGTTTTCTCAAATTCGGTTTGTAACCGTTGAGCTTCGGCAGTTTTTCCAGCGGCGGTGGCGGTTCTAATTTGAGCGTCGAGGCGATCGAGTTGTTCGAGGAGCTCTTTTTCAGCTCGATAGTTGCGGGTCCCAATTCGCTGAGTCCCTTTAAAGGCTAAATGCTCTAAAAAGTGGGCAACGCCGGTTTTGCCTTCCGGTTCGTTGGCCCCCCCGACATCGGCGTATGTTAGAAATGAAACAACCGGGGCGGTATGTCGTTCTAAAACGATAAACTTGAGTCCATTATCGAGAGTAAATTCGCTAATTTTCTCGGCAACCCGGTCTAAGTAAGGCTGGATTGATTGAGTTTTAGGGGGGGAAGCTTGCTCTCGACCCAGTGCCGGGTTTAATGAAATTCCGGACCAAAGCAGAAGCGTGACCAAAAGGGCGATCGTGAATTGTCGGGAGTGGGACCATTTCCCAGTCCCTAGGGATTTTCCCAATTTTGCGATCGCCATCCGAAACCTAGAGATTGACATAGCCAATAAAAAAAAGCGGTGATTTTGATTCATCAGTCTGGAGGTGACACCTCCAGTGAGGGTCAACCATTTTAAGTGATGCAAGGGCGGTTATTCCTGGATTTGATTCGGGTTCGTTGAGTCCTCCTGGGTTAGAAAAAAACGCTATTGATGTGATTTCCCACAGCACTATTTTCTACTAACGATGAATATATTTACTCGCTCCCAACCTGCTGAAACCGATACGCGCACTCGGATTTTAAATGCGGCGCAGCGGTTATTTGCCCAAAAGGGTTACAACGGCACCACCACCAGGGACCTCGCTCAAGCCGCCAGTGTGGCTGAGGGAACCCTATTCCGTCATTTTGCCAATAAAAAAGCAATTTTGGTGGAGGTGGCAACCCAGGGATGGATTGAAATCCTCACGGACTTGCTCACGGAACTCAGCGAAATGGGCAGTTATCAGGCGGTGGCGCAAGTGATGCGGCGGCGGATGTTGAATATTCACAAAAATGCAGATTTGATGCGGGTTTGCTTCCTGGAGGCTCAGTTTCACCCGGAGTTACGCGATCGCATTCAAGCCGAGGTGATTTCCAAAATGACCGATGTCGCTGAGGCATTCTTTGAAACCGCTATGGAACGTGGCATTTATCGTCCCATGAATCCTCGCCTGGTGGCTCATGTGTTTCTAGGAATGTTTGCTGTAGCTGGGTTCAGCCAACAAACTCTCCTGGAAAATGATTCTTCTCCCAAAGCAATGCAGGAAATGGCGGAAGGATTGGCAGATATTTTCCTGAATGGGGTGTTAGCGCAACCCCAAAACGAGTAATTTTCCCTCCTTCATCCCTTGGTAAGGGTCCGCGCCTGTTGAATCCATCGCGTCACTTCATCTACAGAGGGACAAAGGTCCCGGCGTTGGAGATTGGCAACTTGGACCCTTAAAAGTTGTTGATGCAATCGGTGGATGGGTAAGTCAGCCAATTGGGCGATCGAGGCAATCCCAGCGTGCAGCAATAACCCACAATATTCACAGCCAACACTGGGAATGCAAGCCAATTCTGCCATAGCGACCCATTTATTGACATATTGAAGATGGATACCTAATTCCTGGGCGATCGCCTGTCGTTGCTCAGATGTTTTCCCCCGACGCAGCAGTTCCCGGGTGGTGGTAATCCCGCAAGTTTCCAGTAGAGTTTGGTCCTGGGAACTGACCCCAGGTAATTGGGCGATCGGCCAGTTACTCGGTTTTAAGGGGCGCACTGACCCCGATTTAGATGCGTTCATGGGTTGAATGGGATAAATACTCCTCATTAAACTAGGGTAACCGTTCTCCAAGTTCGTAGTAACGACTTCAGTCGTACTCTTAGTTCGTAGTAACGACTTCAGTCGTACTCTTAGTTCGTAGTAACGACTTCAGTCGTACTCTTAGTTCGTAGTAACGACTTCAGTCGTTATCCCCCGTTCGTAGTAACGACTTCAGTCGTACTCTTAGTTCGTAGTAACGACTTCAGTCCTACTCTTAGTTCGTAGTAACGACTTCAGTCGTACTCTTAGTTCGTAGTAACGACTTCAGTCCTACTCTTAGTTCGTAGTAACGACTTCAGTCGTACTCTTCGTTTGTAGTAGAGATTTGGCAGCGATCGCCACCAGGGTCGAAAGTTTAAACCCCTCCTGATGATCGCGACACCGGAAGAAACGACTGAAGTCGTTACTACGAACGGGGGATAACGACTGAAGTCGTTACTACGAACTAAGAGTACGACTGAAGTCGTTACTACGAACGGGGGATAACGACTGAAGTCGTTACTACGAACTAAGAGGGGAACGACTGAAGTCGTTACTACGAACGAAGAGGGGAACGACTGAAGTCGTTACTACGAACGGGGGATAACGACTGAAGTCGTTACTACGAACTAAGAGGGGAACGACTGAAGTCGTTACTACGAACTAAGAGAATGAGCTTAGGGGTACTTTGGTTTGAAATCTCCCTATGATGGAAGATTAAACCCAACTCGATCGCAAGGCGCAATTATCCATCATGCAAATATCCACTCCTGCAACCTCCCTGGCAATGGCCCTACATCAGCGCCGCCAAAAGCTGGCAAATGAGGTTGCTTTTCCCGTGATTTTGTGGTCGGGAAGTCCCTGTTCCCGCAATTTTCCGGCGAATATCTATCCTTTTCGCCCCAGTAGTCATTTCTTATATTTTGCCGGAGTCTCCCTCGAAAATGCGGCAATTCGTCTGGAAGGGGGCAGATTGGAACTGTTTATGGATGATCCTCATCCCGGTAGTACCCTTTGGCATGGAGAAATGCCAACTAGAGTGCAGGTTGCCGAGGCGATCGCAGCAGATGAGGCATTTCCCCTTTCTGAATTAAAATCTCGTAGCCAAAATGCTGCAACTGTGGCGGCACCGGATTTGAAGACGCGCATGGAACAGGTGGATCTGCTCGATCGCCCGGTGGGATTGTTTTCCGATCCGGGCAATCCCACGGTTGCTCGCGATCGGGACTTGGCCCTGGCGATCGCGCAATTACGGCTAATCCACGATGAATCAGCGATTCGTGAACTCTTACAAGCGGCTGCCTGTACTGTCCAGGCGCATCTAGTGGGAATGATGTCCACTCGCCGCGCTCAAACTGAAGCAATGGTCAGGGGTGCAATGGAAGGGGCGATTATGGCCCAGAATTGTACCTGTGCTTATAACAGTATTGTCACGGTTGAGGGGCAGGTTTTGCACAATCAGCATTACCATAACCCTTTGCAACCGGGAGATTTGCTGTTAGTGGATGTGGGTGCAGAAACTGCCACAGGTTGGGCGGCAGATGTGACCCGCACCTGGCCAGTTTCGGGGCAGTTTTCCCCCACCCAACGGGCTATCTACGATGTGGTTTTGGCGGCCCATGACTCCTGCATTGAACAGGTGGGTCCTGGAGTTGAATATGGGGACATTCATCGGGTAGCAGCGGTGGCGATCGCTGAAGGATTGGTGGAGTTAGGAATTCTGCGTGGCAATCCCGAGGATTTGGTGGAAATGGACGCCCATGCCTTATTTTTTCCGCATGGGGTCGGACATCTCCTGGGATTGGATGTTCATGATATGGAAGATTTGGGAGATCTTGCGGGATATCAGGAGGGTCGCGATCGCAGCGATCGCTTTGGATTATGTTACCTGCGTCTGAATCGGACTCTGCAACCGGGAATGTTTGTCACCATTGAGCCTGGGTTTTATCAAGTCCCCGCGATTTTAAACGATCCCCAACGGCGTGAGCAATATAATGGCGTCGTTAACTGGGATAAATTAGCCCAGTTTCACGATGTCCGAGGCATCCGCATCGAGGATGATGTCATGGTCACCCAAGAGGGTCGGGAAGTCTTTACGGCTGCCTTGCCGGTGCAAGCGCCGAAAATCGAGCAGATTGTTCGGGGTTGAGCCTCACTTATCTGAGGTGAACTGGCGGGTCACAGGTTTTGACCCGCCGCCTCATGAAGCGATCGCTGTGATGTTCCACAGAACAGAGTCAGCCGTACAACTTAAAAATCTAGCGTTCCGAACGCTCTTCCCGACTGCCCCGATGATGATCGCATTCTTTCTGATCGTTCTCCTTACAATCGGAATTCGCCTCTGTAGTTGGACGCTCCTGATAGGGTCTGGTCACGGGAACTGACATCGCGTGAATATCTGGCGCAGGTAGTCCAGGCGCAAAATATAGCTGGATGGGCAGCAAAAACGGGGCCAGATTCAATCGGAAATGTGCAAAGTTAACTGTTAGCATTAGCTGATCCGAAACTCTTCTGATTTCATTAGTCTATAAAACAGGGGCAATTTTCGCACTTTAAAAATTGCTTTATATCCAGGCTTCAACCTCGCTGAAATTGGGAATAAAACCTTTAAGTTGTTATAGTACAGCGAGTTACCAAGTTTTTATGAAAATTTGCTAACTTTCGTAACTATATGCCAAGTTGGTCATTTTTAGATATGGGGTTTAACCCATCATGGGCAAGAGCAATCAGGGATATTAACCTCCAGTTTTGGGAGAAGGATTGCTTTGGCTTAAACCCGGAGGTTTTATGCCCACTGAAGTCTGCAAAGGACCTGATCAGACCCTTTGGGACCTCATCCGAAGATTTTTCTCCCTATACCATAAAATAGGAAAAAGTGCATATTCCCCCCAAATTTTTATCAAATTCGATTAGAGACTGCGGCATCGATACCAGCCGCTCTCCATTGTCAAAAAGTTTGGAAGTTTAGTTTGCCCTGGATCGCTAACAGTGCTTGGGTAAGACTCATTCTTCTCAATCACCCCATCCATTTTATTCCCCCTCAAAGGGGCCCAGCGATGGGCTGGGTTTTGAGATTTTTCGTTTGTAATGTCCATCCAGGGATAGATTTTTTTATTTCCCGATTCCCTTTTTTTTAAATGAATTCTTTGGCCGATGCTTCCCATATTGACCCTCTTTGTTTCCGATTTTTCACTAGCCCTCCGGTGACTCAGTAAACCGATCATCCTCTGAACTTTTCTCACTTCAGTCTCGAATAAGTGAAATCACCCAACCACTTATTGTCTACGCGGTCATTTTATTTTCACATCAGCCAAATGACTTAATAGAAATCAGCAATTTGGCGGATGCTGAGTAAATATGCTTAAATAAATCTCGAAGTTTTAGCCACATCATCCACAGATTGTCAATCCATTCCACCTTCAACACCAAATCCCAAAGTTCAGAGTTGATCAGGGCCACCCACCCAACAGGCGGCTCAACACCCCAATCCCCCCGGAATGCAGCATCCCTGGGTCAATTCCTCTATTTCTCTGCCTCTTGGAATCTCCACTGTAGACAGAGGAACTCTGGCAAACTGTCCCCTATAATATCCAGAACCCATTCCCTCAAAGGTTCTCTTTTATGAGAAGTTTTAAAATTATGCTGTTAAAATTTTTGGCATTCTTTATCGGCCCTATTTCCCAATTCTAAACGGTAGAGTAATCCAATGGTTTAACTCCAATTGAAAAAGGTAAAACGGCAACGCAATGAAGTGAATGCTGATGCTGTTATCCGGTTTGGTTTCGGGGGAGTTTGGCTGTTATTCTATGCCTGTTTGATGTTAATTGATGTTGGATCGATTTGCCTCAGAAATGATGCCGACTATTCTCCTACAAGTGCTGCGAGGTGGATTCCGTAAAACTCTTCTCTATGAATTGTTTTCGGTTTTTTGGTGTAGGATTCAGTAAAATAACGAACGTTGATGGTTTTTATTCGGTGAGGTAGGGTGTGCAATATGCACAGAGGTAAAAAACGGATTGCGATCGCACTGACAAGTTCTCTGAGTCTACTGGCAGCGGGGATGTGGTGGATGCCCCAACCCCAAGCGCAAGCCCCCCCGCTGACTTGTTCTCCCACTGCAATGGAGAAGGACTCTGGGACTGGCACCGTTGGCGATCGCCCCACGGATGGGGACAATCCCTCGGGTTCTGATCCGAACTGTGCTGACTCAATGCCTGTCTCTCCTGATGAATGGTCGTACCCTTCCGAGTTTGCGCCGTTGTTGCAACGATACGATACCCTGTTGGCGCGCATGGAAGCGGTGGAACGCAATCTGGCTAAACAACTCAATGGCAAACCCTACTGGGAAGAGGCACTCAGCTACGGTGCTCAAGCATCAGAGTTGGGTAAGGCCGGGAACTCCTCCGTTGAGACATTACAAACCCTCAAATCCCTCTGGGAAAAAGCCCTGGATAACCTGCATCAAATTCCGGCTGATTCCGACTATGGCGATCGCGCCGAGGCCAAAATCCCCGAATATCAAGCCAATTTAGAGGCCGTTTCCTACCGTCTGGAAGTGGCACAATCCGAATTTTTAATTCCCATTGCCCAACGCAGTGGCCTCTCGAACCAAGTCAAAATCACCATCTGTCACCTCACGACTAATATCTGTCGTCGGTTGCGCGGAAATGAACCTGCGCGAGATGCCGCCAGTTTGATGAAAGTCCCGATCGCCGTAGCTTTAATGAACAAAGTCACCTCGGAAAAACTCCGATTCGATACCCCGATTTATGTCGAGCGGGCTAACTATACCGAGGATGCCTCGGAACTGCGGGTGGGTCAAAAATATCCGATCCACACGCTTTTAAATGCGACCATCGGTCAGAGTAGTAATATCGGCCCTAATCAAATTATTGATTATTTGGGGTGGGATTACATTAATCAAGTCTTAGAAGAACGGGGTTTCACCCAGACGCGGGTTTATTCTAAATTTGTGGGCGATCGCATTTATCCTCAGAATGTGGCGATCGGCCGGAACACCACCACCAGCGATGAGCTGACTCAGATGATGATTCAAATCTATAACCGAGAACATCTCGGAGATGAAATTCTGATTCGTTCCCTGGAACGGCAATATGACCATGAACTCGGGTTTGCTGGGTTAGAAGGGGGGTTCGGTCACTGGTTAGGTGAAAAAACCGGGCAAACCTCTCGCGTCCTCGGCACCACCTTAGCCATGAACCTCTTCGGCGAGACTTACATTATTACCGTGATTGACGATGGGGCCTATAGCGAACCGACCATCCGTCAGTTTATTTCAGAAATCTCGGAATATCTCTTCCGCAGTGGTCAACTGTGAAGGCAAGGACTTGTAGCGATCAATACCACAGGAGATATCATACCCAATCCAGTTGTAAAAAGTCGATTTTCTCTTTAGCCCGCGCAGGCGGGCTTCGTCCGTGTAGCCCCACCCTTTAGGGTGCGGGTTTAGTAGACTATAGCCCGCGCAGGCGGGCTTCGTCCGTGTAGCCCCACCCTTTAGGGTGCGGGTTTAGTAGACCCACTAGCCGCTCGGGAGGCGATCCCGATAGGATGAAAAGGAAAACCTCTGACCTTAGGGATTTGACATGGTGTCCACTCCAACCCTCACTTATTCCCCGCATCACTTAAGTGTGATTATTCGGGGATCCGGCTTTCCGATTCTCTGTTTGCATGGCCATCCGGGACATGGGGCTTCCATGTCTGTGTTTACGGACCATTTGAGCCCAAGATTCCAAACCATTGCCCCGGATTTACGAGGGTACGGGAAAAGCCGCACCCGAGGGCGCTTTCAAATGACGGACCATCTTCAGGATATCGAAGCATTGCTCGATCGCCTCGGGGTCGATCGCTTTTTACTCTTAGGCTGGTCCCTGGGAGGGATTTTGGCAATGGAACTCGCCTTGCGACACCGCGATCGCGTCACGGGATTGATGTTAGTCGCCACTGCCGCCCGTCCCCGCAGTTCCCATCCTCCAATTAGTTGGCAAGATTTAGCATTTACCGGGGTTTCCGGGATTATTAATCGCGTCGTCCCCAGTTGGCAATGGAATATCGAAACCTTGGGTAGGCGATCGCTCTTTCGTTACCTGATTCAGCAACATACTCCCCTGGCTTACCAATACCTAGCCGATAGTGGGATGTCGGCCTATCTTCAAACCAGCCGTCCTGCCCGGAATGCACTCAATGCCGCCCTCAGAGCGGGTTACAACCGACTCTCTGACCTGGAGCAAATCCCTTGTCCCTCCTTAGTGATGGCGGGGGAAGCGGACCGCCACATTACCGCAGATTCGAGCCGGGAAACCGCCGATCACCTCAAAAAATCTGAATTCATCTGCTACCCCAATACCGCTCACCTGTTTCCTTGGGAAATCCCGGTGCAAGTCCTCGGGGACATCGATCGCTGGATTGATCGCCATCCCCAAGTGGTTGCACCATCGGAGTTTTCTTCCCAATAATTCGGTAGCCTCCCAGTTCAACCTAACCGCTATATGCCGGGGATTTTCCCCGACTACTCATCTCCCCCGGCTCCTCATAAACCGTGAGATCGCCCGGTTTGCAGCGTTTGACGGCAAAGGAGATACCCTGAGCGCTTTCTTGTTCGAGGTCTTCTATATATCCGTTTTTAGCGGTTTCGGCTTCCGTTTTACTCAGGAATGGTCCAAAGTAGTAAGTACACCGAGGGTTGTCTGTGGCAATCTCTACCCACCAGGCCAAGCCTAAAAAGTTTAGGAAGCTAATCAACATTTCTTTCAATTCCTTCATATCATTCCCCTATTTACCGTTGTATGACGACGAGGTGCTATTAAGTGTTGGTTCGAGCAGACGGGTTAATTTACATTTCTTTATACTCCGTTGGATTTATTTTTTCAACCGTATTTTTCTTCAGATTTCCCATGTTCGGACGCTGGGTCCATCGCTGACGAAAAATCTCATAAAGCGCCATGCCCGTTGCTACTGAGACATTCAGGCTGGGGATCTTTCCTTGGAGGGGGATAGAAATTAATTCATCACAGTGACGTTGTGTCAACAAATTCAAACCTTCCCCTTCGGAACCCACGACCAAAACCGTGGGTCGGCTAAATTCGATGCTGCTCACAGCCGAAGGCGCGTTGGCGGCAGTGCCATAGATCCAAAACCCCGCGTCCTTTAACTCTTCCAAGGCGCGACTGAGATTGATCACCCGGGCAACCGGAAAAAATTCTAAGGCACCGGCAGCGACTTTCATCACCGTTGAGGTGATCCCAACGGCGCGTCTTTGCGGGATCACCAGCCCCTGAGCGCCGATCGCCTCGGCAGTGCGAATCATTGCCCCTAAATTGTGAGGGTCGTTAATCCCATCACCGACGAGGAGAACCGGGCGATCGGATACCTTTAAGGCATTGGCAATTAAATCCGGGAGTTCCCAATAGGTATAGGGAGAAACCTGTGCCGCCACCCCTTGGTGATTTTCCCCGTGGGTGAGCAGATCCAGGCGTCGGTAATCAACTTCATCAATGACGGTTCCCGTCGCTTTGGCAGTGGCGATCGCCGTATGAAAGCGGGGATCATACCGCAATTGAGCGGTAATCCAAATCCGATGCAGTTGGCGCTCTCCCTCTAAGGCACTCAACACGGTATGGCGACCGTAGATCATATCTTTGAGGTCTGTATCTGGGTCGAGGGCGGATTGGGCCGAACCAGGGGGAAAGGATTTGCGACTTTTCCCGTCCTTTTTGGGGTAGGACGATCCCTGTCCACTGGCTTTTTTTGGATAGGACGATCCCTGTCCATAATCTTTTTTCGGGTAGGACGATCCCTGTCCACTGTCTTTTTTTGGATAAGATTCTCGCTTGGATCGGACTGAGGGCTTCAATTTTTCGGGTTTACCAGGCATGACAATTATGATTGGGGGGTAGATGGCTTCATCCCAATGTGGTGTTGAGTCTCTTTCCCGGAGGGGGAAGCTCAAGGGTGGGAATCGGCGTGATAGTCAGGGGTGGAACTGGGTTTAAGGTTCAGTAGAGCCACCACTTTCGACGGGTTCGAGATTTAATTGGGTGAATAGGTAGATCAAGCGGTTGGGATCGGTGAGGTATAAATATCCCATCAGGCTTTCCAAGCTCGTTGCCTGTTGATAAATGGCGGCATCGACTCGTTTCGGCCCTCCCGTGGCAGCATTGCGCCCGCGTTTGAGAATCTCAAGTTCAGGAGGGGTTAGGAACGGTTCGAGCGATCGCAGCATTCGCGCTTGGGTCTCCGCTCGCACTTGGGACACCACACAATTATGATAGATTTTTTGGCGTTTGGGTGGTCGTAAATACCAAGCGCGGATAAACAGTTCGTACACCGCATCTCCGAGATAGGCTAGGGCGATGGGGGATAGCTGTTGAATTTCTGGGGCCGATAATTTTTTGACCGGGAGAGTCAGGGACAAGCACTCCTGGCGATCAAGGGCCGGAGTACCGGGGGGGAGATCAGCGACTAGATTAGCTTCTGGGCTTGTTGCTTTTGGGGTTGCTGTCATACTGCCCGCACCAGACATCTTGCGTTAATGATTCCCGATCCCACGTCCAAACTCCCCTAACTGGATTAACTGGGTTACCATTTGATGTTCTGAATTCTTGAAAAGGGAAAATTTTACCAGGGTCACGCCCTCGCCTCACATTCTAGTCCCCGGATTAGGCGGGGTAGGTCAGCCGATCGCCTGAAGTTTCCCTCTGCCCTAGGGCATAACTACCCAAGGCGATCGGGTTAAGCCCGGTGAATCGTGCCGAGGGATATGGGGATTATAACATTTCGCGATCGGGTTCTTATTTGTCATTGGTCATTGGTCATTGGTCATTGGTCATTGGTTGTTGGTGGGACAGTAGAGATGGGGGAGACCGCTATCGAGACCGCTATGGAGATGGGGAGGAATTTCCTAGTAACGACTGAAGTCGTTTCTTCCTGTTCGTAGTAACGACTTCAGTCGTTACCGCGTTACTTGGCGTCAGCCAAGTAACGCCCCTTTGGAGGCAAAGCATCCAGCCCCCCAACCAGGCGGCAGAGCCGCCAATTGTCCGTGTCACGGCAGAGCCATGACACGAGAGACACCACCTCCCCATCTGTCCACCAACCAATGACCAACAACCAATGACCAATGACCAACAACCAACAACCAATGACCACCAACCAACAACCAATGACCAATGACCAATGACCAATGACCAATGACCAATGACCAATGACCAATGACCAATGACCAATGACCAATGACCCCAATAAACAAGCTATCCAGTATCAAAATTGAACTGGATAGCCATTTAGAGCGTGAAACACTCAAGTGGATTTGATTTTCTCTAGGGCAGCGTCCACCGATGGCTGCAAAGAGAGAAACTGCTCTAATCGAACCAGTTTGACCGTTTGGGTCACCCGGGGATTGCTGACAATTTGCAAGGTACCTTCAGCAGTTTGAGCTTTTTTTACCAATTGCACCAGCGCACCTAAACCAGAACTGTCAACAAAATCTATTTTGGATAAATCCAAAATAATGTTCGTGGGACCCTCGTCAATACACAGACTGATTGCCTTCCGAAAGGTCGCTTCCGAAAAGGCATCGAGTAAGCCAGTGAGACGGAAGAGTTGGTAATCGTTCCCGACTTCGCGCGTGCCTCTTAGGCTAACGGTCAGGGTTAGTGGCTCAGGAATAACGCCCTCCTAGCTGCATACTCCTCAAATCGACGCTCTATTTTAAAGGCTTTCTCGCCGGTTGTAAATGAGCAGCGCCTTAGATTTTTAGATTGTAATCGGTCCGATTGCCGATTGACAAGGAATTTTGTCTTTAATTACCCGGGTTTAAATTCCAAGCCCTTCTAATTGGCGCTGGCAGAGGCAGTCCGAGCTTTACGCATGGACTCGACAAACTGTTTGAAGATATAGTCCGCATCATGGGGACCCGGACTCGCTTCGGGGTGGTACTGGACGGAAAAGACCGGCAGAGACTTGTGTCGCAATCCCGCAATGGTGCGATCATTCAAGTTCAGATGGGTAATTTCCACCTCGCTGCCTAAAGAATCGTCACTCAAGGCAAAGCTGTGATTTTGGCTGGTAATTTCGACTTGACCCGTTAACCCTGCCGGTTGATTTAACCCGCGATGCCCAAATTTGAGCTTAAAGGTATCCGAACCGAGGGAGAGTCCCAAAATTTGGTGTCCTAAACAAATCCCAAACATGGGTTTTTCAGAACTCAGCAATTGTTTGGCGGTTTCGACCCCTTGGAGGACTGCTGCCGGGTCTCCCGGTCCATTGGACAGAAAAATCCCATCGGGATTGTGCTTGAGGATTTCCTCGGCAGAAGTGTTGGCGGGAACGACTATCACGCGACATCCGTAACTGGCAAGACGGCGCAGGATATTGCGCTTAATCCCAAAGTCTAGGGCAACGACGGTGAAGGTTTCCCCGTTCATGCCTTGAGCTTGGGGGCTGAATTCCCAATGGGGGTCGGTGGTTTCGGTCCATTCGTAAACCGTTGAGGTGGAGACTTCGGGGACGAGGTTTAAGCCCTTCATGGAGGGGGCCGCTTGCACTTGGGCTAATAATTCGGCTGGGTCGAGGATTTCGGTGGAAATTCCCCCATTCATGGCTCCCACAATGCGAATTTTGCGGGTGAGTGCCCGGGTATCGATGCCGTAAATGCCGGGAATATTGTTTTGGGTCAGGTAGTCGGGTAGGGATTGGGTAGATCGCCAGTTGCTGGGGCGCTTGCAGATATTCCGGGCGATCGCGCCTCGGACTTGGGGACGTTGGGATTCTTCGTCGTCGGGATTCACCCCGGTATTGCCTAATTCGGGATAGGTGAACGTCACGATCTGGCCGCAGTAGCTGGGATCTGTCAATACCTCTTGATACCCTGTCATGCCGGTATTGAAGACTACTTCACCAATGGTCGTGCCAGTGGCTCCAAAGGACCAACCGTGATAGGACGTTCCATCTGCCAGTACGAGCAAGGCAGGGCGATCGGCAGAAAGAGACATAGAAACCTCACTAGCTTCAGGGGTCATTTTTCGGCAGTCAAGGGTGAGGGGTCCATTAGTCTATGAGGGACCCAGCCGTTTGACTTCCGCAAGATCCTATTATTCCATGAGTTGCTTTCTTGGCGGGTATCCCTTTGTCCTAATGTAAAGAAGCGATCGCAACTCACTAGCCTTCCCCCCTGCACCCTCTTTACTCACTTAAGTTCTATTCTGGGTTGAATTTCCCCCTCGGCATCAGGGCCTGCGAAGGTCTGGCTGCCTGGATTTCGCTTTCCTCAATCAACCGGGCATAATAGAGATAACCCACATTGACTCATCTGCACCGGATGCTGGGCATTGCCCAACTCTCCCCTGATTCCGATCGCCTGGATTTAGCCTGTTTTGCCCCTTTCGATTCCTACTCTAACTGCCAAGAGGAAAACGTTTCATGAAAAAAATTCTCTCTACCCTGTTTGCTGTGACCAGTCTAGGATTGATGGGGCCTGCCGCCCTCGCTCAGGAATATCCCGGTTGTTTCGCCATCGATTCCAATGGCAACCTCATTGATTTAGGCAACCTCTGCCCCAATGTCACGACAGATGTCCCCGCAGGGGCCATGTCCGGCGTCTTTCAAATCCCCATCAAACGTCGTCAGGGCGGCATTCCCGTGGTAGATGTGATCTTCAATGGCACAGAGAAATTTGAGATGCTTTTTGATACGGGGGCGAGTGCCACCTTAATCACCCCCACGATGGCCCGCAGTTTAAATGTAGTCCCCTTCGATAAAGCTCGAATTTCCACCGCCAGTGCCTCGGATGTGGAAATGGATGTGGGCCGAGTTTCTAAAATCCAAGTGGGAGATGCGACCCTGGAAGAACTCCTCGTCACGATCGCCCCCCCAGAGGTTGAAGGGGGTCTCCAAGGCATGGGTCTCTTAGGACAAAACTTTTTTGGCAGTTATGATATCACCATCAAGGAAAATATCATTGAATTGCGAACTCGGGCCGCTGCGAGTGAAAATTGAGGCTGGACTGAAACTCGACCCCAGCTAGGACGCTGGTACAGTTTTAGACCCCAGGGACCAGAAACCGGGTTTCTCGCCCAGATTTACTGCTAATTCCGACAACTTTTCTCAAGAAACCCGGTTTCTAACCTTCTGCTGTCTTACTGCTTCAGAAACGCCACCAATTGCTCTAATTTTGTCCAAGCGGCACCAGAGGCGAGAATTTCTTTAGCTAAGGCGATGCCCTGGATATGCTCCCCCACGGGGATAATCCCGCTGACTTGTAAGGCTAACGCAGCATTTAAGGCGACTACATCCTGTTGCGCTTGAGTCCCTCCACCTTGGAGGACCGACTGCAAAATCTGGGCATTTTCTGCAACATCCCCGCCGCGCAATGCCCCTGTGGGTGCGGGTTCCAGCCCGAGTTCTGCTGGGGCGATCGCACTGAGTTGGACCTCTCCATTGGCAAGGATGGCTAAATCATTGGCTTCTGCTAATCCCGCTTCATCGAGTTTTTCCCGTCCATGAACCACGATCGCTAATTCGGTTCCCAATTGTCGTAACGCATGGGCGATCGGCACCACTAAGTTGGGGTCACAGACGCCAATCACCTGTCCGGTGGGGCGCACGGGATTGACCAGAGGTCCCAATAGATTAAACACGGTGCGGACTTTTAAGGTGCGGCGCAGGGGGGCCACGGCTTTCATCGCCGGATGCCAACCCGGTGCAAATAGAAAGGTGATTCCCACTTCATCTAAAGCGGCGATCGCCTGACTACCCGGTGCATTCAAATTCACACCCAAGGCTTCCAACACATCGGCAGAACCCACCTTACTCGATGCCGACCGATTTCCATGTTTGGCAACTTTCACCCCGGCTGCTGCGGCGACAAAGGCAACACAGGTGGAAATATTAAAGGTCGAAGCCCCATCGCCTCCGGTGCCACAGGTATCGATCGCCTGTTTGCGCGTTTCACCATTTGCGCCGGTTTCCATATAAGCCGACTGGGATTGTAATACTTTTGCCATCCCTGCCAGTTCCTCGGCTGAGACACTTTTGCTTTGCAGGGCGGCTAAAATGGCCCCGGATAACACGGGAGGAATTTCTTCCTTCAGCCATCCATACATGAGTTGACTGGCTTGATCTACCGTCAGGGATTGGCGATCGAGCAATTGTTGTAATAACTCGGACCAGTTGGCGTCTAAGGGGGTGGTTACGGGGGTTTGTGCTGTTGCCGATGGAGAATCAGTCATAGTTAAATTTGGAGTGCAGGGCAAGCAGTTGGGGATGCTGCTGATTTAAACCAATCGATTTTACCGCGTGAAGTAGGCGCTGAGGAGAGTTTTGGATGGGGTTTTCACAAGAGGGTCTGGGTTGAAGGTTGAGATGTGGCTGGGTTAGGATTGTCTTGTGGTTAAGATTGGCCTTTCAATTGGGGAAAATTTATGTCAGCAGTTTATCGATTCAATGCTAATAAAATAGATGGTAGTTTTTTAGAGGAAATCAAAGAAAAGTTTGCCGGTAAAAATATAAAAATAGTCGTTTCTGAACTCGATGAAACTGAATATTTATTAAGTTCAGAAACCAATAAAGTTAAATTAATCACTGCTATAGAAAACATTAAAAACCGTCAAAATCTAATTGAGGTGAGTTTAGAAGATTTGCTCTCAGCAGGAGAATCATGAAGGTTTGGGGACGAGAGTTTCCATCTAGGAACGGTAGAGTTTCCAGGTTAAGGCTTAAAATGAGGGTTGTTCCATACCTGGGGTGACTTGATGGCTCGGCGTGACTGGCTGAATATTGCTGAATATGTTTCTCTGGCTGGTGTAGTGG
This sequence comes from Oscillatoria sp., assembly GCA_011390515.1. Classification (GTDB taxonomy): domain Bacteria; phylum Cyanobacteriota; class Cyanobacteriia; order Cyanobacteriales; family Laspinemataceae; genus Laspinema. The sequence goes on along the minus strand of JAABSJ010000086.1, from coordinate 2,678 downwards.
TGGGGTCAGTGCTGGCGGCTATTTCTGGGCAGATAATTTATGCGGCAGTGCCGGTGACGGTTTCTTTGGGGTTGAATTTGGTGAATCGGCGACGACAGATTGTGCCGTCTCGGGTGGGGGTGGAGGAAGTGAAGATGGCCCCAGAAGCGATGAAGGCAACGATCGCCCAGGAGATTGAGCCAGTGGTGGCGGCAGTGCGACAACTGCGATCGCGATCGGTTGAGTTGGAGCAATCTCTCGTAGTGCTGAAAACCCAGGTACAGCGCCTGCGGGGTGAGTTTCAAGCGCGCCCAGAATTGGAACAGGTGGAAAGTTTGGCGGAAGTGATTATGGCGCTACAACAGTGCTTGGAGGGAATGCCTGCGGGGAAACCGGGACAAATTCCGATCGCGGAACTGGAGAGGGAAATTGTCCAGGCGATCGCTCGGATCCCTTCTATAGTGGAAATAGAAGTGCAACAACAGTTGCAGAAACTCGGCGAACTTCCACCGAAGCGCAACCCCTAATCAGACGTTAATCCAGTTCTAGTTTGCGAAACCCGCACCCTGAAGGGTGGGGCTATACAGACGAAGCCTGCCTTCGCAGCGTCAGAAAGAAAACTGACTTGAGACAACTGGATTTGGTATCATACGGAATCCGGTTGTCAAAGACCTAACAATACTCTTCAGCCTGCGAAGGCAGGCTTTGTCCGTGTAGCCCCACCCTTGAGGGTGCGGGTTTTTATAGACATTTAACAACCAGATTTGGTATTAGACGTTAATCCCGTAAAAAATCCATCGATTGATCATGACTCATTCCATTGCCGCTCCTCCCACTACAAGAGCGATCGAAGTATTTTCTGGTATTCAAGGCGAAGGATTGAATGTGGGGACTCGTCAAATTTTCATTCGCTTTGGCGGATGCGATTTGCGCTGTCACTATTGCGATAGCGCCCATACTTGGACGGCACCGGATACCTGTCGGATTGAAAAAACTCCCGGCGATCGCGATTTTGAAGTTCACCCCAACCCCGTCCCCCTCCCCCTCTTCCTCGACTGGATCGATCGCCAAAATCAACCGGGTTTACATGACAGCATCAGTTTAACCGGCGGTGAACCCTTACTCCATACCCCCTTTTTGGAGGAATTTCTGCCTCCACTCAAACAACGAACCGGATTACCTCTGTATTTGGAAACCGGGGGTCATCGTCCCCAACAATTGCAGAGGATTTTGCCGCATTTGGATCTGGTGGGGATGGATATCAAATTGCCGAGTGTCAGTGGAGAAACCCATTGGCAGGCGCATCAGGAATTTTTGAGCCTCTGTTGTGCTGCCGGAGTGGAGGTGTTTGTGAAAATTATTATTTCCGATGACACCCTAGAGGCGGAGTTGGAACAGGCGGCGCAATTAGTGGCGGGGGTTAATCCCCAAGTGACGGTGTTTTTGCAACCTGTGACGCCACTGAGTGCAGGAGAAATGGCAAACTTTGGCGATCGCCCCACCCACACCATAAAATCACCAGCACCCACAAAGGTGCTGGCGTGGCAAGGGATGATGAAACGGTGGCTGCAACCCGTGCGAGTGGTCCCACAAACCCATAAAATGTTGGGTCAGTTGTAGTGGGGTGCACTGGGAGTTAGTACACGCTTTCGGTGTTGGTGGTTGTTTCCCGCGCCGCCTTAACCTTAGCTTTAGCTTTGGCAGCACTGCGTTTGAGGGCTTGCAACCGGGCTTCGTATTTGCTACGCTGCCGTTTTTTCGGGGTAAGTTCGACGAGAGTTTTAAGGGCGCTGCCGAGACTTTTGTAAGCGTTGGGGAGAGAATAGCCAAAGCGCGTCGCAAGGGCGATCGCCTTTTCATCTGCCTCCATTGCTTCCTTTAAGGTGCGATCTCCATTGTTTTTCTGATAGAGTCGGTATCCCGCCACCCCGCACAGAGACAGTGCCAACAACAGCAGCAATCCATCCTGTACCCACAGTTCTCCCACTGCACCACCTAAACCGATCGCCAGCGCCGCCATTTCCCATCCCTCTTTAGAAATGGTGTCGTTTTGGATGCGCGCTACTTCATGCCAAAACAGCAAGTTGCGCTGATCCAGGGCGAGTTGTTCCCACTTCACTAGGTCAATTTGGACTTCCACCTGATCGCTGCCAATTTCTTCACTGCGAACCAAGGGTGGATTCACTTCGATCGCTTTTTCCACCATGACCCAGCTTTGCAATTCCGGCGGCAGTAAGCCTTTGAGCCGTCGGAGTTCTATCATGTCAGCTTTTGTCGTAGTATATGAGGTCATTGCTCAAGCCGCTGAAATTTTGACACAAAAAACAGTTTATCTACTTGGATTGTAGCGATTTTTAGGCCATAAGCACCACTCCACTCCCCCTTGATTCGGTTTCCTGGGGCATCCCTCCCCCTCAAAAGGGTCTCCAAATGGCCGATTTCCATCTTTCAATCCTCGTGGGGTTGACAATTTTAGCATTTTCTGTTAAAGCACGACAACTTCCACAACTAGAGCGTTATGCGTTTAATTTGCAAGAGTTAACCCGTGGCAATCTTAGCAAAAAAGAGATTGTTAGGCTTAAATTATAAAACTTTATCAATGTTCGTAGTAACAACTTCAGTCGTTTCTTAAGTTCGTAGTAACGACTTCAGTCGTTTCTTAAGTTCGTAGTAACGACTTCAGTCGTTTCTTAAGTTCG
>JAABSJ010000085.1 GCA_011390515.1 Oscillatoria sp. | reverse complement strand
CCTCTCCTGCATCAGTTGGGTTAAGGTGCGAGCAGCATAGGGACTATGACTGGAGAGAATATGACTGTTGCGATGAAAGAGATGATAGTCTATATTGTTGTGGTATTTTGGCGCTAATATTTTGTTCAAATGAGCTTGAATCGACAAAGTTAATTCCACCCCGCCAGCACCTCCCCCGACGGTTGCTAAACTGCGGGATTGTTCCGGGGACTGGATGACTTCTTCTCGGAATTGCTGCCAAGATGCTAATAATTTGGGAACGGGTTTAGCGGGAATGGCATAAGTGGCGGCACCGGGAACATTGAGGGTGGCAGGAGTGCTGCCAATATCGATGGAGAGAACATCAAAGGGGATGGGGGGACGGTTGGCACAGAGGACTTGGTTTTGTTGTAAATCGAGAGCAATGGCGCGATCGCAATAAAATTCTGCCTGCGCTAACTTTGCCAAGGGTCTCAAATCGATATGTGCTTCCTCAAAGGTATAAAACCCCGCTAAATAACCGGGTAACATTCCCGAATAGGGAGTTTGAAGCACATCGCTAATTAAGGTAATGTGAATTCCAGGCAGGGGAGACTTGGCAAACGCTCGCAAGGCGATCGCATGACTGTGACCCCCACCAATTAAAACAAGGTCTTTCATGATTCTAGTCGTGGTTGCAGGATTCGATGTGATAACTTGTGAAATCTGGCATTTGACATCCAGACTTGACCTCATTCATTTTACTCTATCGGATTTTGCGCCAAAAACATCCATCAATGAGGGACAGAAATGATAGGATGATACAGAACTAGATTGCTCAAAAAACTGCGTCAATCTTCTGGAGTTGCCATCTTATCACGTCTTATGAAATCAACCAACGAACTGCTAAGAAACCAAGTAGAAAAAGCCCTAATCGCTGCCTTTGGGGAAGAAATGGCCGGGACGGACCCGGTTCTAGTGCCGACGACGAATCCCAAATTTGGCGATTATCAAGCCAATTTAGCCATGTCCTTGGCCAAGCCTTTAAAGCAAAAACCCCGCGATATTGCCCAAAAAATCATCGACAATATTGATGTCTCAGAATTTTGTGAAACCCCAGAAATTGCCGGACCGGGATTTATTAATTTTACCCTAAAACCGAGCTATTTAGAACAGCAACTCGCCGCCATTGAAGGGGATGAACGGTTAGGTATTGAACCCGTGAGTCATCCGCAACGAGTGGTGGTAGATTTCTCTAGTCCCAACATTGCCAAAGAAATGCACGTCGGACATTTGCGTTCTACAATTATTGGAGATAGCATCGCCCGAGTTTTAGAGTTTTGGGGACATGATGTCTTGCGCCTCAATCATGTAGGAGATTGGGGGACACAATTTGGGATGTTGATTACCTATTTGCGGGAAGTGTCTCCGGATGCCTTAACCACGGCGAATGCGTTGGATTTAGGGGATTTAGTGGCCTTTTATAAGAAGGCGAAAAAGCGCTTTGATGAGGATGAGGAATTCCGGGAGATTTCTCGGCAACAAGTGGTCAAATTGCAAGCAGGCGATCGCGAGGCAATCCGCGCCTGGGAACTGCTGTGCGAACAATCCCGCCAGGAGTTCCAACAAATTTATAACTTGCTGGATATTCAGCTAACTGAACGGGGAGAATCCTTCTATAATCCTTTGCTTTCTAAAGTTGTAGAAGATTTAGACAATCAAGGATTATTAGTGGAAGACCAGGGTGCAAAATGCGTTTTTTTAGAGGGATTTACCAACAAAGAAGGGGACCCGCAACCGTTGATTGTTCAGAAGACCAATGGGGGATATAACTATGCCACTACTGACCTAGCGGCATTGCGGTATCGGATTGAAGAGGATGGGTGCGATCGCATCATCTATGTCACCGATAGCGGTCAATCCACCCACTTCGCTCAATTCTTCCAAGTTGCTAGACGCGCCGCTTGGATTCCCGACAATATTGAAGTCGTTCATGTCCCCTTTGGATTAGTTTTAGGAGAAGGCGGAAAGAAACTCAAAACCCGCGAAGGAGACACCGTGCGCTTGCGGGATTTATTAGATGAAGCCGTCCTCCGTGCGCGGACTCAACTCGAAAGCATTATCCAAGAAGAAGGCCGTTCCGAAAGCGCAGAATTCATCGAAAATGTCTCCCAGGTTGTCGGAATTGGTGCAGTAAAATATGCCGACCTCAGCCAAAATCGGAGCAGTAGTTATATCTTTAGCTACGATAAAATGCTCTCCCTGCAAGGCAATACCGCACCCTATATGCTCTATGCCTTTGTCCGCATTCAAGGAATCAGTCGCCAAGGCAATATCGATTTCGACAATCTCAGTTCTGATATTCAGATTCAATTGGGAGAAGAAACCGAATTAGCCTTAGCCAAACATATTCTCAGTTTGAGTGAAGTCCTCAAAGAAGTAGAAAAAGAGTTGTTGCCAAATCGACTCTGTGAGTACCTTTATCAACTCAGTAAAAAGTTCAATCAATTCTACGAAAACTGTCCAGTATTGCAAGCAGAAGAACCGCAACGCACCTCCCGGTTATTGCTCTGTGATTTAGCAGCAAAAACCTTAAAACTTGGGTTGTCTTTATTAGGAATCCAACTCATTGACCGAATGTAACCCTGGGGTGCGTCAGGGACTATTTTGGGGTTCCTGATGCACCCAATTCTTTCAACCTCTATAGCAATCCTAAATGATTTGTAACATTTTTAGCTCCCCTCTCCCGTTCTGGGAGAGGGGTTGGGGGTGAGGGTCTTCCACAACTGATTTAGGACTGCTATATTAGTTAAACTCATGTCCTACGATATCTTATGTCGATTTCTGATTGATGAATTTAGCCGGGACTTTGCCACCTTGCTCATGGGAAAACCCATCGACTTAACGATTTTGAGTCCCAAAGAACTTTCCGTAGAACCAATTCGCGCCGATTCTCTGATTCTCTTCCAGTCCGAAGACTCGGTATTGCATATAGAATTCCAAACCGACCCGGATCAAGAGATTCCCTTTCGCATGGCCGACTATCGCCTACGCGGGTATCGACGCTTTCGGGACAAAGATATGCGACAGGTGGTGATTTACCTCAGAAAAACCAACTCGCCATTGGTCCATCAAACCGAATTTATTCTCCCCCAAATGACCCATCGGTTTGAGGTGATCCGTCTATGGGAGCAACCCACTGAACTGTTTTTAAATGCACCGGGTTTACTTCCCTTTGCTGCCTTAACCCGCACAGAAAATCCCGAGGAGGTGTTAACCGAAGTCGCTCAATTGATTGAACGCATCGACAACCGACAACAACAGGCCAATTTAGTCGCTGCTTCTTCGGTTCTAGCTGGGTTAGTATTAGATCGAGAGTTAATTAACAGGATTCTCCGGAGGGACATTATGCGTGAGTCACCCATTTATCAGGACATTTTAGCCGAAGGACGCCAGGAAGGTCGCCAGGAAGGTCGCCAGGAAGGTCGCCAGGAAGGTCGCCAGGAAGCGATCGCCAAAATTGCCAGGAATCTACTACTCAGTGGAATGTCCGTGGAACAAATCATCAATGTCACCGGGTTAACCCGAGAACAAGTTGAGCAACTGACCAACCACGACACCGAGTAAGACGCTGGATCCGATTCAGTTGAAAAGTTGGGTAAAAAATGCCTGGATTCGATGCCAATGTAGGGATGACAGGCATTTTTCTTTAAACGTATCCCCGCTTACCCACGGAGTGAGTCCATCGTTGTAGACTTCTATAAATGGCCGACTAAAACGCCCTTTTAAGGAGTTCACTGAATGAATTTAGCGATACTGTTCGGTTTGGGAATTTGTACCGGATTGCTGGCGGGATTGTTTGGATTAGGCGGTGGAGTTTTGATTGTCCCAGTCTTAAACCTCTGGGGATTTCCCATAGTGACTGCTGCTGCTACCAGTTTAGTTGGGGTATTTTTAACCGCCCTTTCTGGCACGATTCGATATAGTTGGACGAACCAGCTAAACTGGCAGAATGCGTTGCAAATTGCTCTGTTTGGGGTTCCGGCTGTCCAAGTTGGAGCTTGGCTGGCTCGTCATCTTCCCGATAGTTGGTTGGCTATTTCTTTTTCTCTGTTATTATTAGCGGCTATTTATTTAATGGGATTAAGAAAAACCTTGATTGATACAGAAACTTTTGCCATTTTACTCGACTCAGACTCGGACGAGGGAACTCGCCAAAATCAGACCCGTTCCCGGTGGGAGTTTGCCAAAATTGGGGGCCTCGGGGGGGCGATCGCCGGATTATTTGGGATTGGCGGTGGCATTGTCATGGTTCCCTTACAAGTCTTGCTGCTGGGAGAATCCATCGCCTCCGCAGTCCCCACCACCCTCGCTGCTGTCACAGCGATCGCCGCTTCCGGGTTAGCGCAATATGCCTGGAATGGTAATGTTTTGTGGATTCCGGGTTTATGTATCGGTGGCGGTGGCGTCCTCGGGGTGCAACTGGGAACCCGCCTCCTCCCTCACCTCAGCGCCACCTTAATTAATACCCTATTCCGCCTCATCCTATTTGTCTTATCTTTGTACATGATGCGCCAAGGGTTAGTCAGCGGAATCATCTAAATCCCCGGACTCATTTTTGGCTATTGACGATTGTCCCCCAATCGAGATAATCTAACCCCAACCTGATGAGATAAATTGCCATGTCTACCCTGTTAATTCAACTGCTTGTGATTGGATTAGTTGCCGGTGTCGCCGGTGGAATGTTTGGCATTGGTGGGGGTGCGATTATGGTCCCCGCAATGGTTTTGGTGCTGTCATTAGACCACAGATTGGCAACGGGAACCTCGATTGCTGCTCAAATTTTACCCATTGGATTATTAGGCGCAATGGTTTATTATAAAAACGGCAATTTAAACCTTAAATATGCAGCAGTCATTGCCTTGGGTTTAATCATTGGCAATTATTTTGGCGCATTATTTGCCAATCAACCCTTTATCAGTAGTGAATTCATGAAAAAACTCTATGGTGTTTTCTTGTTCCTCCTCGGGTTTAGATATTTGTTTCCCAATTTGTTTACCCGGTAATGTCTATAAAAGTCCACACCCTAAAGGGTGGGTCTACACGGACGAAGCCTACCTTCGCAGGCTGTTCAATAAAAAAACTTTGGGCAATCCGATTTGATAGTATAGATTAAATTGAGAGAAACAACGAGAGAAATTAAATGAGTTTAAGACAATTTCCCGAGGGATTTCTGTGGGGTGCGGCAACGGCTGCTTATCAAATCGAAGGCGCTTGGAATGAAGATGGCAAAGGGGAAAGTATCTGGGACCGATTCACCCATCGCCAGCACACGATTCTGAATGGAGACAACGGGGATGTTGCTTGTAACCACTATCATAAAATGCCGGAAGATGTGGCATTGATGCAGGCATTGGGGTTACAAACCTATCGCTTTTCTCTCTCTTGGCCGCGAATTCTACCGGAAGGTAGAGGTCAAGTCAATGCTAAAGGATTGGAGTTTTACGATCGCCTCATAGATAACCTCCTCGAAGCCAATATTATCCCCAATATTACCTTAAATCACTGGGATTTACCCCAAACCCTCCAAGAACTGGGGGGATGGGTGAATCGGGAGAGTATAGATTGGTTTACGGACTATGCGCGAGTGGTATTTGAGAAATTAGGCGATCGCGTTCCCTTGTGGACGACTCACAATGAACCAGCGGTGCTCGCCTTTATGGGATATGCCTTCGGGAACTTTGCTCCCGGTATAGCAGACTATTCCCAAGCCTATCAAACCTCACATCACCTGCTGGTTGCTCACGGAAAAGCCGTACAAATCTTTCGAGAAGGCAACTATCGCGGCGAAATCGGGATTGTGCTGAGTGTGAATCACTATCAACCCGCCAGCGATCGCCAAGCAGACATCGCCGCCTGTCAGCGAATGTATGACACAAGTACCGCTTTATTTGCTGACCCTCTATTCAAAGGAGAATATCCCGAACCCTTATTTAACTGGATTGGTTGCCATGCACCGAAAATAGAAACCGGAGATTTGGAACTGATTGCAACCCCCATCGACTTTGTAGGGATTAACTATTATTTTACCTTAAATGTGGCCTTTGCTCAATGGGGAGGATTATTCAAATTAGACTCTACCCAAGTTTCTGCACCGGGTTGGGGTCAAACCGACATGGGATGGGGAGTTAATCCGCCCGGATTAACCTCAGTCTTGTTAGATTTTAAAAACCACTATGGCAATCCGAAACTCTATATTACCGAAGGTGGTTGTGCCTTGCCAGATACTCCCAATTATGAGGGATTTGTAGAAGATTGGGGACGCATTAATTACTTGCGATCGCATTTAATTGCCGCTCATGATGCCATTGCCGATGGCGTCAATTTACACGGATATTATGTGTGGACTTTGATGGATAACTTTGAATGGGCGCATGGATTTTCCCCCCGTTTTGGATTAGTCCGCGTCGAATTTGACAGCGGTAAACGCATCCCCAAACAAAGTGCCTGGTGGTATCGCGAAGTCATGAACCGAAATGGGGTAGAAGAATAATATAGCATCCCTAACTGATTTGTACCCCTAGCCCCTCTCCCTTTCTGGGCCCCCAACCCCTCTCCCAGAACGGGAGAGGGGTTGGGGGTGAGGGTCTTCCACAATTGATTTAGGATTGCTATATACCAACAATCCCATTTCTCAGGTCTTGGGTTGACTCAGTTCAAAAACAACATTTTTTACTGCTAAATCCTCTCTTTGTGACGATAAACCTCCCCTAAAATTACCTTATTTAGTCGGTTTAAATCGACTTGAGCTATGAGGCAGGGATTAAAACCCTAGCCCTGTCCAATAGGTAAATTTAATGATGAAAAATCATTGTTTCTTGTAGGGGATTCGATGCCTTGCACCCCTACAAATCAATACACCTTGACAGGGCTAGGGTTTAACCCCCAGCCGGATCTAAAATTTGATTAACATTGATAGAAACATCAGGAAATATTTGTAAAGACAGGGTATCTTCCGGATAAAACTGACTGACAATTTGATACCCGGTGGCGGTGGGTTGGCGGTAGACTTGTAGGCAGTTTTCGGGGAGGTTGACTAACCAAACTTCGGTGATGTGATGTTCGGCATAGAGGGGGATTTTGATGGTGCGATCGCCTTCTAAGGTGGTATCGGCAACTTCGACTACCAGGAAGATATCCGCCGGTTGTGGATGTTGGGTGGCGTAGAAATCATCCCGGGGTTGTAGCAAGGTTACATCCGGTTGGGGTTGGGAGTTGTTGCCTAATTGTATGGGATTTTGCGGCCATGCGATCGCACGATTTCCCAGGCGATTCATGAACAGGTTGATCAGGCGCGCAACACAAGCGGCATGACGAGTTCCAATGGGTGACATTTCTATGATTTCTCCTCGGATTAATTCAACGCGATCGCCCTCCTTCAAAACCCCTATTTCTGCCATCTTCCCATACTCATCAACCGTAAATTTATGCGAAATTAATTTAACACTCATCTAACATATCCCTCCTAAATCATCCCCTAAAATCAACCTCCCCAGTCGGTTTTAACCGACTTAAGCTATTAGGCGGGGGTTTAAACCCCCGCCGGTGATGCGGACCCCCCGAAAATGTCATTAACCTGGATAGAAACATCAGGAAAGGTTTGTAAGAATAGGGTGTCTCCGGGATAGAATTTACTGACAATTTGATACCCGGTGGCGGTGGGTTGGCGGTAGACTTCTAGGCAGTTTTCGGGGAGGTTGACTAACCACACTTCGGTGATGTGATGTTCGGCATAGAGGGGGATTTTGATGGTGCGATCGCCTTCTAAGGTGGTATCGGCAACTTCGACTAATAGGAAGATATCCGCCGGTTGTGGATGTTGGGTGGCGTAGAAATCATCCCGGGGTTGCAGCAAGGTTACATCCGGTTGGGGTTGGGAGTTGTTGCCGAGTTGGATGGGGTTTTGGGTATCACACAATGCTCGTTTCCCTAATTTCGCTGACAATAATAACTGTAAGCGTCTGACACAAGCAGCATGACGAGTTCCAATGGGTGACATTTCTATGATTTCTCCTCGAATTAATTCAACGCGATCGCCCTCCTTCAAAACCCCTATTTCTGCCATCTTCCCATACTCATCAACGGTAAATTTATGCGAAATCAATTCAACACTCATTTAAACCATCCCTCCTAACTAATTCTCTCGACTTATTCTCCCCAGTCGGTTTCAACCGACTTTAGCTATTAGGCGGGGGTTTAAACCCCCGCCGGACCCCCGCCGGACCCCCACCGACCCCGCCAATTATGCGAAACCTACAAATCCGATTGAACTAACACATCAGACGCTAACCGCTTAAACCCTAACCGCTCATTTTCCACATCCACAAAAATCGTATCCCCAGTGGTAAACTCACCGCGTAAGATAGATTTAGCAATTTGGGTTTCTAACTCACGCTGGATGGAACGCTTCAGTGGACGTGCGCCATACACGGGGTCATATCCCACTTCCGCTAAGAAACTTACCGCACTATCGGACAATTTCAACGACATCTTGCGATCGCGCAGGCGTTCGATGACTCGTTCGACTTGCAACTGTACAATCTGCCGCAGTTGCTCTTTCTTCAACGAATGGAAGATAATCATCTCATCAATTCGGTTCAGGAATTCCGGACGGAAATTACTCCGCATGGCATCCATGACCCGACCCCGCATTTCATCGTACTGTTCGTCTTCCCCGGAGACATCTAAGATAAATTGTGACCCGACATTACTGGTCATAATAATCACAGAATTCTTGAAGTCTACCGTATGTCCTTGTGCATCCGTCACTCGACCATCATCGAGAATTTGCAGCATGATATTAAAGACATCCGGGTGCGCTTTCTCGATTTCATCAAATAGAATCACCGAGTAAGGACGGCGACGAACTGCTTCGGAAAGTTGTCCCCCTTCTTCATATCCGATATATCCTGGAGGTGCACCGACTAACCGGGAAACGGCGTGTTTTTCCATGTATTCCGACATATCAATTCGCACCATTGATTCTTCGGTGTCGAACAGATAAGCGGCGAGTGCTTTGGCGAGTTCAGTTTTACCTACCCCGGTGGGACCGAGGAAGATAAAGCTGGCAACGGGGCGATTTGGGTCGGATAATCCGGCGCGCGATCGCTGGATGGCATCGGCAACGGCGGTGACTGCTTCCTCTTGTCCGATGACGCGCTTGTGCAGTTCGTCTTCGAGTTGCAGCAGTTTTTGCATCTCGGATTCCACTAATTTACTAATCGGAATTCCCGTCCATTTAGAGATGATTTCAGCAATATCCGATTCGGTTACTTCTTCCCGGAGTAAGGTTTGACCACTGGTTTGGTTTGCTTCTAAATCGGATTCCGCGTGTTCCAATTGCTTTTGCAAGTTGGTCAGGTTGCTATATTTCAATTTAGCGGCGCGGTTGAGGTCGTAGTTGCGTTCCGCTTGTTGAATTTCGATGTTGACCCGATCAATTTCTTCTTTAATGGTCTGAATTTTGGAAATGACTTCTTTTTCAGACTGCCATTGAGCATTTAGGGTATGTTGTTGTTCTTGGAGGTTGCCGAGTTCTTTCTCTAACCGATCCAATCGGTCGAGGGAGGCGAGGTCACTTTCGTTTCGCAGGGACAACCGTTCCATTTCTAACTGGAGGATTTTGCGGTCGATTTCGTCCAGTTCTTGGGGTTTGGAGGTAATCTCCATTTTCAGTTTTGCTGCTGCTTCATCTACGAGGTCGATCGCCTTATCCGGGAGGAAGCGATCGCTGATATAACGGTTGGATAAAGTCGCTGCTGCAACTAAGGCACTATCGGAGATTTTTACCCCATGATGCACTTCATACCGTTCTTTCAGTCCGCGCAAAATGGAGATACTATCGACAACGCTGGGTTGGTCGATATACACTTGTTGGAAGCGCCGTTCTAAGGCAGCATCTTTTTCGAGATATTTGCGATACTCATCCAGCGTTGTCGCCCCGATACAGCGCAGTTCTCCCCGTGCTAACATGGGTTTGAGCAGGTTCCCGGCATCCATTGCGCCTTGGGTGGCACCGGCACCGACGACGGTATGAATTTCATCGATAAATAGGATGATATTCCCACGGGATTCGGTGACTTCTTTGAGGACTGCTTTGAGGCGTTCTTCAAATTCCCCGCGATATTTGGCACCGGCAATTAATGACCCCATATCAAGGGTAATCAATTGGCGGTCTTTCAAGGATTGGGGGACATCTCCGGCGATAATGCGTTGGGCGAGTCCTTCGGCGATCGCCGTTTTACCCACCCCCGGTTCCCCAATCAACACCGGATTATTCTTTGTGCGCCGGGAGAGAATCTGGATGGTCCGGCGAATTTCGTCATCTCGACCGATTACCGGGTCCAGTTTACCCTCTCGCGCCGCTTCGGTGAGGTCGCGTCCATATTTTTCTAAGGATTGATATTTGCCTTCGGGATTTTGATCGGTCACTTTTTGGCGGCCCCTCACTTGGGAGATAGTGTCTTTGAGTTTTTGTTCGGTGAGTCGGAATTCCTGGAAGAGTCCTTTACCAAAGCGCTCATCTTGGGCGAAACCAAGTAAGATATGTTCGACGGAAATATATTCATCGGCATATTCTTTGCGATAGGCATCGGCGCGATCGAGCAGAGTATCCACAGTTCGTCCAAGATAAACGGAACTGCTGCCACTCACTTTGGGTTGGCGATTGATAAATTGTTCCGTGCGATCGCGTATTTGTTGGACGTTGACTCCCGCTTTATTCAGAATGCTGCTGGAGAGTCCTTCTTGTTCGAGTAACGCTTTCATCAGGTGCTCGCTTTCGATTTGCTGATGTTGCGCTTGTTTGGCAAGGTCCGGTGTCTGGGCGATCGCCGCCCACGCTTTTTCTGTAAACTGATTCGGATTATTGGGTTGCATACTATTTTTCCCTATTATTGTCACATTTTTATTCTAATTAAGCTCTGTCCAGAGTAGTGATCGGGATTCCCGAATGAATTGGGTCGATATTACGGGAAATGGGGGGATTGGTCATTTGTCCTTGGTCATTTGTCATTGGTCATTTGTCATTGGTCCTTGGTTGATGGGGGGATGCGGGTTCGTAGTAACGACTTCAGTCGTTCTTCTTAGTTCGTAGGGGCGATTCGCGAATCGCCCCTACAGTCGTTTCTTCCGCTTCAACAACCGTCCCCTTTTCCCTGGAGAACCTGTTGCAACCAATGGGGATAGGCAAAGGATGCCGCAGGGGTTAGGGGATATTCTGGGGGATAGGAGGTGCTCAGGACCGTTGCAGTTGCTTTGAGGGTGTGAATCAGGGTGTCTGGGGGGCCAGACGCTTCTAAGGCGAGACTCCACCAGGGTTGATCTGCGATCGCCAGTTGAGTCAGTTCTAAACTGCATCCGATTGAACCCAGGCGATCGCCAGCGATGGGTTCAATGGTGGCATCTTGAACCTGATAAAACCGTTGCGATCGCCGTTTGCGGACCCTCACCCAGGTTCCCTTTGCTTCCGCATCCTCTGGCATTGCCGCAGTCAACTCCTCACAAGCGCACTTTTGCCAAGTTTCCAGATTCCCCGATAGGCAATCTCCAAACTGGACCTCCCCCAATTCTGCTTGCCGCCATTTGATTTCTAGGCGGTCTTGTCGCCATTTAATATTAAGATAATCACAGTCTGGGGTGAACAGATATAAATCATGTCGGGTTTCTGGGTTCACGGGCCCTTGTTGAGGACATTCGGTTTCAAACCAATAGGCGATCGCCTCCGGTGGATCACCCGGATAAAACCAGCGCAGTTCACTTGTTAACCCCATACAACCTCCCCAATCCAATGTGGCTATTATAGACAATTTTCGGTCTATTTTGAGGGATTTTAATAGGCATTTCTCCCCCAGGCATGAAACGGAAACCTTAACCCTTTATAATCAGAGATACCCCTGAAGTTCTTTCTGCTGACTCCAAACCGGGCTGATTTTTGTATGTTTTTTTCCCCCACCCTTTCGAGTGCGATCGCTGCTGCCTGTTCTGATACAACCGTCCGACTCTGGCAACTCAATGGCAGTGTGGATCAGATTCTCAATGGCCATAGTGACAGCGTTTTGAGTCTGGCATTCAGTCCCGATGGTAAACTGATTGCCACCGCCAGTTCGGATAAAACCGTTAAACTGTGGAAACGAGATGGAACCTTTTTAACCACTCTCAAAGGACATAATGCAGCAGTGTTTGGCGTTGATTTTAATAGCAAAGGGAATCGCATTGCCACTGCCAGTGCAGATAAAACATTGAAATTTTGGAAACGAGATGGCACATTAATTCGTTCCATCAAACGACAATCTTCAGGTTTTTTTGATATTGATTTTATGCCAAAAGGCAATTTAGTCGCATCGGGTTTGGCTGATGGCACAGTGAAATTGTGGCAGTTTAATGGCATTTGCTTAAGAACCTTAGAGGGTCATGAGGATAGCGTTTATAGCGTTAAATTTAGTGCTGATGGCAATCAATTAGTCTCGGGAAGTGGGGATGGGACGGTTAAATTATGGGTGCGAGATATTTCCTGGGGTCGTCATGGCAAAGTTCGCACCTTGACAGGTCATCAAAATGCGGTATTAGATGTCTGTTTTAGTCCCGATGGGGAGTTGATTGCCTCTGCGAGTGCGGATAAAACAGTGAGGATTTGGCGCAGTGTAGATGGCGCTTTGTTGGTGACGTTACGGGAACATCAGAATATTGTTTATAGTGTGAGTTTTAGTCCCAATGGGAAGATTTTAGCCTCTGCCAGTGAAGATAATACGGTGCGGTTTTGGAATTTGCGGAGTCAGGTGAGTAAAATATTTAAGGAGTATCCGGGTTCGGTTTATCGGATTAAGTTTAGTCCGCGATAAGTGGCGACAACCGGCCGCCAATCGTTTGAACCTAATCGCGACAACCGGCGGGGGTTTAAACCCCCGCCTAATAGCTAAAGTCGGTTAAAACCGACTCAAGAAATGGGGGGGGGTAGATTAAATAGGTAAACTTAATGATAATTTTCAGAAAAATAAACGATTTATTTAATTCAAAATTACTGAAAATCAACCCTTTATCCATCAGTCGGTTTCAACCGACTTTAGCTATTAGCAGGGGGTTTAAACCCCCTGCGGTTGTCGCGGTTAGGTTTAAACCCCCTGCGGTTGTCGCGGTTAGGTTCAAACCCCCTGCGGTTATCTCGGTTGGAGGGTTTAACCTGCTGCGGTTCTCTCCGTTGCAGTCAATGTTTTTTTGACCGATTCGGTTGCCAACCCAGGCGACAGAGGGAGGCGCGATCGCATTTCCGAATAAGGCATAGCGATCGTAAATTCTGGCAACGCGACACCAGTCATCGGGGAACCCCATTAATCTGGCATATTCCACCGGGGTTAAGCGGCGATATTTATCCCCCACTCGATATCGTTCATAATGTCTGGAGGTGGATGCTGTCAGGGTGGAGGTAATTCCATTAATGCCAAAAATAGTATAACCCAGTCTGGCTCCTCCTCCTTGATTGTACAGGATTTCTACTCCGTTACAATACCGATTGACGGCTTTACTTTGCTTGATTCTTTCCAGGGTATCTGGGGTAAAATCAAACTGAGAGTCTACCTCGGATTCGTCTTGCAGAATATCGCGCAGTTTCTTTCTCGGTTGGATGTCTGCCAAGGGAGGAATGGGTTTGGCGTACATTTGGCGTTGATAGGCAATTCCCCAGTTGAGAAGTTTGCTATGGCTGCTTGAAATTGGGGTAAAATTAGACTGGAGTTGGCTATCAACTTGAATGGCTTCTACATCAGATTGCGTCAACAATACGGAATGGTTTTCCAGGAGTTCGAGATAGGTTTGGGGTGAGTTGATGCGGGTTCCAAAGATGAAGATGCGATCGCGATTTTGGGGAAGTCCAAAGCTGAGGGTATTAATCACTCGCCATTCTATAAAATAATCTAAGGCACAGAGTGCATCCAAAATCACCCGGAAGTGATATCCCGATTCCATCGTCAGCATCCGCTTAACATTCTCTAAAAAGAAATACTGCGGCTGTTTTTTATCTAAAATTTCGATAATCCGTTCAAACAAGGTTCCCCGGAGGCAGTCGCGAATCCCTTGTTTTTTCCCGGCAGGACTAAAGGGTTGACAGGGAAACCCCGCTGTTAAAATATCATGAGAGGGAATCTCTGTTATATCAATTTGCGTGATATCCCCAAACCGGAGAGACTTTTCCCCAAAGTTACTCCGGTACACTTGCGCGGCTAATTCACTGCTATCATTAGCCCAAATGGTTTGAATATTCGCCGCTGCCATGCCTAAATGAAACCCGCCTATTCCGGCAAATAATTCGACAGCTTTCAGGGGTCGATGTTGACTCACTCCATTTCCTCTTTTATCCCGGTGAATTTGGGGCGATCGCCATTATCCAACCTCAAGTTTCTGACCCGGCGGGGGACCCGGCGGGGGTTCAAACCCCCGCCTAATAGCTAAAGTCGGTTAAAACCGACTCAATAAATGGGGGGTAGATTAAATTAGGGTAGTTTATGATAATTTTAATCGTAATAAACGAATCCTTTGATTCAACATTAATTGATAGACACTGTTTATCCATCAGTCGGTTTCAACCGACTTTAGCTATTAGCAGGGGGTTTTAACCCCCTGCGGTTGTCTCGCCTTACCGACTGCTAGGTGACACTAAAGAGCGCCCTTCCACACGCTGGACCACCACTTCTCCCGCTTCATCAAGGTCAATGAGTGCCGAATCCCCTTCATTGAGGTTTCCGGATAACATCGCTTCGGCTAAATGGTCTTCCAACAGGCGCATAATGGCGCGGCGTAACGGTCGTGCACCGTAGCTGGGATTATACCCTTCTTCCACTAACCGCTCTTTGAAGCGATCGCTGATTTCTAGGGTCATCTGTTTCTCAACCAGGCGTTTCAACAAGTCACGCAGCAGGATTTCTGCAATTTCTGTGACTTCATCTTTCGTCAACTGATGGAAGACAATAATCTCATCCAAACGGTTGAGAAACTCCGGACGGAAATAATTTTTCAGTTCTTCATTCACCAAGCTGCGAATTCGGTCATAATGTGCTTCGGCGCGGTTGTCGGCAAACTCAAATCCTAATCCACCGCCACCTTTTTCAATGACGCGAGACCCGATATTGGAGGTCATAATCAGCATGGTATTCTTGAAGTCTACCACCCGACCTTTGGCATCGGTGAGGCGTCCATCTTCCAGGACTTGCAGCAACATATTAAACACATCCGGGTGTGCCTTCTCGATTTCGTCGAGGAGAATCACCGTATAGGGACGACGGCGCACTGCTTCCGTGAGTTGTCCCCCTTCGTCATATCCGACGAATCCCGGAGGAGAACCAATTAGTTTGGAGACGGTATGACGTTCCATGTATTCGGACATATCCAGCCGAATCATGGCATCTTCTGACCCGAAGAAGTAGGCAGCTAAGGCTTTGGTGAGTTCAGTTTTACCGACGCCGGTAGGACCGGAGAAGATGAAGCTGGCGATCGGACGGTTGGGATTTTTCAAGCCAACCCGCGCACGACGAATGGCACGAGAAACCGCTTTAACTGCTTCTTCTTGACCGATTAACCGTTGATGCAGGGTTTCTTCCATTAGCATCAGTTTCTCGGACTCGGATTCGGTGAGTTTGCTCACCGGGACACTGGTCCAGAAAGCGACAATTTGAGCGATATCTTCCCCAGTGACGACGAGGTTTTTGGTATTTTGGACATCCGTATGCTCGGTTTTGATGCGTTGATCCAGTTCTTCTTCTAGGGTTAATTCGCGATCGCGCAATTTGGAGGCTTTCTCAAAATCCTGAGTACGGACTGCCGCTTCTTTCTCTAACGTCACGTCGGTGAGTTGTTTTTTCATTTCTCGCAGTACCGATGGAGTTTTGCCATTCCGCAAACGCACTCGGGAACCGGCTTCATCAATCAAATCGATCGCCTTATCTGGCAAGAAGCGATCGGTAATATAGCGTTCCGATAATTCCGCAGCAGCAACCAGCGCTTCATCAGAAATGGTCAATTTGTGATGTTCTTCATAGCGCACTCGGACACCCTGCAAAATCTCAATCGTTTCTTGGATTGTCGGTTCGCCAATGATGACAGGTTGGAAGCGTCGTTCTAATGCCGCATCCCGTTCGATATGTTTGCGATACTCATCTAAGGTTGTCGCACCAATACATTGGAACTCTCCCCGCGCCAATGCCGGTTTGAGCAGATTCGCCGCATCCATCCCACCTTCCACAGAACCTGCACCAACGAGGGTATGGATTTCGTCAATCACCAGGATGATATTCCCGGCTTGACGCACTTCCTCCATAATCATTTTGATGCGTTCCTCAAAATCTCCCCGGAAGCGGGTCCCGGCCAAGATTGACCCCATATCCAGGGTAAACACTCGTTTATCTTTGAGGGTTTCGGGAACGTCCTGATTGGCGATGCGTTGCGCCAATCCTTCCGCCAGCGCGGTTTTACCCACACCCGGTTCCCCGACTAAGACGGGATTATTTTTGGTGCGCCGTCCCAAAATTTGGATAATCCGTTCGATTTCTTTCTTCCGTCCCACCACGGGATCCAGAGTTCCTTCCAGGGCTTTTTCGGTGAGGTTGACCCCAAATTCGCTGAGTTGCAAGGCTTTTTGGGACCCAGGACCCCGACCCCGTTCGCCGCCAAAAATGGCCCCAGCCGGTGCAGGATTTTCCCCGACTCGTTTAATCACTTCTGCACGGACTCGTTCCAGGCTGACGCCGAGGTTTTCCAGGATTTTAAAGGCAACTCCTTCCCGGCTTTGGGTTAAGGCAAGCAGGAGGTGTTCTGTGGCGATGTATTGTTGTCCCAGTTGGCTGGCTTCGCGCAGGGACATTTCTAAAATGCTTTTACCGCGAGGGGTGAAGGGGATTTCCACCGGGACGAAGCCGCTGCCTCTGCCGATGATTTTTTCCACTTCTACCCGCGCTTTATTCAGGGTGACGCCTTCGGATTTGAGGACCTGCGCGGCAATGCCAGTTCCTTCGGCAATTAATCCTAAGAGTAACTGTTCGGTGCCCACGAAGTTATGACCGAGGCGGCGAGCTTCCTGCTGCGCCAACATAATTGCTTTTATGGACTTTTCTGTGAAATACTCAAACATGAGAATTTTTCCTGACTGTAAAGTTTTATGTAGTTCTGTTTCTAAGGTATCTCAATTGGTGTCCTTCGGGAGTGCTGACATCCGTAATCTCTCAGGAGTAGTAGCCGTCTGAGCGCCGATCGGCTCACCTGGGAGGGAGCATCGGTGGAGGGTTGATGGGGATGACGGTTCCCTTAAGAAGACAGCAGAGGCTCCTAGGGCTAGGTTTACTCGACTCCCGAATCCGTTGTCAAGCTTCATGGGGATGAAGATGGCACAGGACATTGAACAGATGGGGTTTTGGCGGTTCGGATAGAGCAAGGATTGGCTTCAAGGATGAATACTGCTGAGTTAGAACTATTGGGTTGGATGGGTTCAGTTCAAGTTTAAACGCTCAAGGGTAGTCTGTGCTAGGAAAAAAGCTCAGGTTTCTTTATATTCAAGGATCTCTTTAGATTTTAACAAAAAATGGAGTCCGGGTGAAGGGGGGGGAACTGCGGCGATCGCGATCGCACCCGAGGGAAATCTACATCACTGGCGAATTGTTTCGTGGGATACATACTAAAGTCATGGCTTCACCGAGGTTGATCAGGAGCGTAAAGCAATGATTTCTGACATTATTAAGCAAGTATTACAAACAGGTTATTTAAGTGTTACAACCGAACAGAAACTCCGTGTGATGTTTGAAAACTGTTGTACTTTAGAAGAATTGGATGCCTTAAGCGACTTACAAGAGGCTATTTTATTAGGTCAGGTGACCCGAGATTTGTGTGTAACCGCCTACGAGCGCAGCTCTGTTGCCGTAGAGTAATTGTAATCTACCCACACCGATACAGAATGGGGGTTACCTGCACAAAACGATAATTATCCTCCATTATCCTCGTTCCTAGGCTCTGCCTAGGAATGCCCTATTGGAGGCTCTGCCTCCTGTTCCCCCCTCCAGCACTGGATCACAGGCTCGCCTCCCCAAAAATCCCCACAAATTTTCCCAACCCAGCTTGAAGATTGTGCATAATTTCTCCACCCCTCTCCTAGTAACTAATTAGAGAGCGATCGCAAATCGGATGCAGTCCCTGTCTCCCCATGAGACAGCCGCCTGCACCGACGCACCGCAGAACCCTCAACTCGGGTTTTTAACGGGCGATCGCCTGTTTTGAGGCAGGGAGGTCCCAACCCGCATCAGTGCCATCCCCCAGGGAAAGCACCAATGCCAACCTCCCCGCCTCAGAACCCTCTAATACGGAATCCGGTTATTAAAAGTCTATAAAAACCCACACCCTCAAGGGTGGGGCTACACGGACGAAGCCCGCCTGCGCGGGCTAAAAACGAAAACCAACTTTTAATAACCGGATCGGGTATAATCCTCAATACTTTGACAAGAGGTCAATTATGGCAGTCAACTTAGCCGATTTAAACTTTTATCGCGCCGTCAACCCCGATTTAGCCGGTTTCAACGACCCCGAAGCCTTTTCCCATCTCATCAATGCGGGACTCAACGAAGGACGAGTTTTTTCCCCTTACATCGACCTCAATTTATATCGCGCCGTCAATACAGACTTAGCCGCAGCCGGATTAACCAGTAACCGGCAATTGTACGACCATTTACAAAATGCCGGAGTAGCAGAAGGACGGACCTTTTCCCCAGTTTTTGATGCCAATTTCTATCGTGCCGCCAATCCAGACTTAGCCGCTGCCGGACTGAATAACGAGCAACTTCTGGACCATTTTCGAGCCGCTGGCATCAACGAAGGACGAGCTTCTGCACCGAGTTTTTCCGTGAGTTTTTATATCGCCGCCAACCCGGATTTACAAGCAGCCGGTTTCAACTTCCAACAAGCACTCCAACACTATGTATTCGCCGGAATCCGCGAAGGACGAACTGCTGCACCAGGCGGTCCCGTTGCGCCACCACCACCGCCACCGCCTACGGATCCGGGTAATACTCCTGGAAGTGCCTTAAATGTTGGTACTCTGATAGGTACCCGTGCATTTGACCAATTTGTAGGTTTTGACGATCGCGAAGATTACTATCGCTTCGATGTCAACAGTCCGATTAACTTCAACCTGTATTTAGACGGATTGAGTGCTAGTGCGGATGTATCTTTGTATGAAGATATTAATAGAAATAGTGTAATTGATTCTGGTGAGTTAATCCAGAACACCAATCAGTACAATGGAGCCAGTTCCGAAGTAATCTTTCGCAACTTGGCAGTGGGGACTTACTTTGTTCTTGTTAAAGCAGACTCCGAAGGACGTAATACGAACTACAACCTTCGGCTAGTCAACGAAAATAGCGAAGCTGTGGATGTTGGTCTTCTCAATGGGACCCGCACTTTTAGTGAGTTTGTTGGAAGAACGGACCCTCGTGATTACTACCGATTTAACCTCACCAGTCCCAGTAGCTTTAACTTGACCTTAGACGGATTGACTGCTACTGCCGATGTACTTCTTTATGAAGATAAGAACAATAATGGTCTAATTGGTTTCTCGGATGAGTTAATCGGCAACACGAATCAGTACAATGGAACCAATACCGAATCAATCTCTCGTAACTTGCCATCAGGTAACTACTTTATTGTGGTTACAGGTGATGGAGCAAATACGAATTATAACCTGCAAATTTCTGCGACACCTGGGGTTAGTCCTCAAAGCGCCAACCCAATTAACCTCAGTGACAGTGCAATTTCAGAAGTTAATGTTGACCCCATTATCAATCCCCGCAGTTTCAATACTGCCAATGAATCAGCCATTCAAACTTTCACAGCAAATGGGAGTGATTTGACTGGTGGATTGGGGAATGCCACGGCTAATTTACTCCTCAATGAATCCTTTACCGGAGGGAATGACTTCGCCAACCTGTTAGCAGCTAACCCGATGGAAACTCCTGATTTTAGTCAAGGGTTGGCTTTGATTTAGGTTTGTCATTCATCTCAGGAGAGTGCTTGTAAAATTCTAAAAAGCCCCCCTTAAAAAGGGGGGTTGGGGGGATCTACCCGGTATTTTGCAAGAGCAATTGTAGGGTGGGCACTGCCCACCTTATTTACGGTGGGCAGTGCCCACCCTACTACTCCTGTACCAAGTCCTAGGCGAGATTGGGGTAAGATAAGATGAGCTAATCCTCACCCCCTGACG
The DNA here is from genome assembly GCA_011390515.1 of Oscillatoria sp. Lineage (GTDB taxonomy): Bacteria > Cyanobacteriota > Cyanobacteriia > Cyanobacteriales > Laspinemataceae > Laspinema. The sequence goes on along the minus strand of JAABSJ010000085.1, from coordinate 1,307 downwards.
CCGATGTTACCGAGTGACTTGCTGAGTCATCGTATGAATGGAGAGACGATTGTTCCCAAGCGATTGGAGATTAACTCCAAAAACTTGGCGATCGCCTCTCAACTGATTACCTGTTTCCAAGAAGCAGTGGGTTGTCCCCAAAGTGAACTCGATCGCCAACTCCATGAGATAGAAGGAGATGGCACCGACTACCGCATCAAACGGGGACTCGCTCATATTTTGAAGGGCAATTTAAGCACCTTTGAGGTCATTTCTCCCCTGGAACCCATTGAATTGCGCCAGCGCGTTTTTACGGCAGCAGCGGAAACAGTTCCGAGTAAAGAAGGAACTCAACTCACCCTAGAAAAACTCGCCACTCAATTAAGTCAAGAATTAGAACGGGAGGTTCTCCCCCTGCACATTCAATCGGGATTATATGCAGATTTAAACGAGAATAAAATCCTCACCGAATTTGATGCACCCACCCCAGAATTATTACTCCATCGTTACAACGTCTCCCAAGTGCAAGGGGTATTTTATCGCGCCACTCATTTATTAATCAACGCCCATCGCAATGACCCGGGGGAATATAAACTGTTATTCAAGTATTTGAAATTATTTCAATTAATGGCTTATATAGAAGGAGATGCTGACTGCGGATTTACCATTACCATTGATGGTCCAACCAGCTTATTTAAACCCAGTACCCGCTATGGATTAGCCATTGCCAAACTCTTGCCTGCATTACTGCACGTCACCAAATGGAGTTTAGACGCCACCCTGCAAAGTCGCGACCCCTACACCGGCGACTGGAAAACCGGACGATTTACCCTAGATTCTAACTGTGGATTAGTCAGTCACTATCCTCCGGGCAAGCCTTATGATAGTATGTTAGAATCCTCTTTTGTCAGTCGTTGGGAGTCCACTAAAACCGAATGGAAATTAGAACGCGAGGTGGATTTAATCCCCATTCCCGGCAGTGTGATGATTCCCGATTTTCGCCTCGTTCATCCCGATGGCAGAACCTTTTTATTAGAAATAGTTGGATATTGGCGTCCGGAGTATTTACAGAAGAAATTTGCTCAGGTGAGGAAGTCTCAGCGGAATGATTTGATTTTAGCGATTTCGGAACGGTTGAATTTAGAAAAGGCGGGAATTAATTTAAAGGAGGTGACAGTTCCGATGGTGTGGTTTAAGGATAAATTGCAGCCGAAACAGGTGTTAGAGGTGTTAGAATCAGTGGCGACAACCGGCGGCGACAACCGGCGGGGGTTAAAACCCCCGCCTAATAGCTAAAGTCGGTTAAAACCGACTAAAAACATCACCCG
>JAABSJ010000084.1 GCA_011390515.1 Oscillatoria sp. | reverse complement strand
CAAGGTTCCAGGGTGACATAAATGCTGGACCCTTCTGTCGAAATTCCATGTTTAGCCGCTTGGGCGATCGCATTCGCTTCCGCATGAACCGCCCGAGAAGGCAAAGACTTACTTTCTGCACAGCTACTCAATCCGGGATAACAGTATCCCTGGGCGGTACAATGGGCCGTACCCGATGGGGAACCATTGTAACCCGTTGCCACAACTTGCTTATTTTTCACAATCACTGCACCCACGGGAAAAGCAAGGCAAGTTGAGCGCATAGCCGCCAATTTTGCCAACATGATAAAATATTCATCCCATGTTGGTCTCAGTTCTTCCAGTTCCATTAATTTTGAGCTACCCAATCGTTCCTATTCATAGTAACAGTTCGGGGAAGAAAAGACTAATAAATTAGGGTCATAATCATCATTTTATAGGGCTTTAGATGCTGCTGAAGATGAAGCAATAAGGGAACTCCAAAAAATAAAATCTCCAAAACGTTCGGTCGTACTAACGGATTAACGGAGTACCCCCGTCAATGTAGGGGCGCAAGCATTGCGCCCCTACAGATACCTTACTTTCAGTTGAACATTGGGAGGATTTATATTTTGCAATCCCCTAAACGGGTTATCATCAGGATGAGCTTGAAACCATAAGGCATCAGCACAAAAGTCCAGTTCTCCCGGCCACTCAATAGATCGACCATCTTCTGAGCATTTGACTTGCGAAAAGAAGGCCGGATCGGATAATCGGGAAAACACTCCACCTCGCTCAATAATCGGGGCAAAATCAATCACAATAACCGTTCCGTTCCTGTAGAGGAGGCGGAGGTGATAATTGGCTTCTGGGGTGACATTTTGAATGAAATAAGGCATCATGGTTTAATTGTACTGAGTTAAAAAGTCACTGAAACCGCCCAAGATGAAACTAAAAATTTACCCCTTACATCCGGATGCGATTATCCCAACTTATGCCCATGATAACGATTCAGCAATGGATTTATCGGCGAATGAGGAGGTGACGCTACATCCGGGAGAACGGAAGTTAGTTGGAACCGGAATTGCGATTGAACTGCCGCCTTTGACGGAAGCACAAATTAGGCCGAGAAGTGGGTTGGCTTATAAACAGGGGATTACGGTTTTGAATACGCCGGGAACCATCGATGAAGGGTATCGGGGGGAAATTAAGGTGATTTTAATCAATCATGGACAAGAAGTTTTTCAGGTCCTCAAGGGGATGAGAATTGCTCAAATGGCAATTACTCCGGTTTTAAGACCTGAAATTGAAGTGGCAACTACGGAAATTTTGGCAACTACAAGAGGTGCAAATGGGTTTGGATCGACGGGGGTATAGAGAGAGGGTTGGTCTCTCTATACCGTTTGTAAGTTAGGGAGATAAACGGCCTTTTTTGAGACGATGTTTCTCATACCATTCTGCGATGGCGGGGACCCATTCTTGAAAATGCGGCCAAATCAAATCGCAGAGTTTTTGGCATTCGAGTTGGGCGTCGGGTTTGGCGCGTAGATCGAGTAAATGCATCAGCGATCGCGCATTGAAGGAGACAACCCAGTGTTGGCGGACATCAAAGGGAATAATGCCTCGGGCGTGTTCTTCTGATGTCCCTTCTTCAATCAAAACCTGATAGCGTTTGGCGGCATCTAAACACCAAGCTAAATCGCGATCGCGTTGTTGTTGGGTATATTCATAGCGTTTTCCCTGGCGATCGCTATAGTAGCCAACGGGACGTAAATAAAACACATCTTCAATATCTCTAATCCCTTTTGCAGCATCAACAATCCGGTTTCCCGTGTAGCGATTAGAGTTATGAACCACCATTCCATTGGCTACGAAATTATGCCAAGGCCCTTCTACTTCCAGGTCGTAGGTCATCTGGCAGCCCAAAAATTCCACTTGAGTCACCTTAACCGGATGCGCCCGCAGTTTATTGCCTGGGGACTTCGGTTTATCTTTCCAATTTTGGGGTTCAATAATAGGCTGATAAGTTTGGGCAAACTCCGCTTCTTTATGATTTTGATGAATATCCTCGTGGCAGGTTTTACATAAAGTCACGAGATTATCAAACTCATAAGCTAGGAGTTCATCAGCATAAACAGGAACTAAATGATGAGCGTTTAATTCACCACCTCTTTGGCCACAACACTGACAAATGTAATTGAATTTTCTATGGACTTCTGGGGCAATTTGTCTTGTCCATGCACCAATAAGTTCACGTTCATTGGAGGTTCCCCCTTTCCAGAAATTAGACTCGGATCCTCTTCTGGTATATCGTTTAGCATTTTCCCGTCTTTTTTCACGGCTTTCTGGGGAAAGGTTTAATCGGTAACCTCCCTTGTCTTTATTCCAGGGGATTTCCGAGCCTTTGGGTCGCTTGTTTAAAGAAAGACCGTAATAGTAGACCCACTTTTTAATCGTTGAAATTGAACAACCGGCAAGTTGGGCGATCGCATCTACATAAAGCCCTTGGCTCAATTGTGCTTCTAGCCAAGAGCGATTGTGATAAAGTGCATCCGGTCGAGCATTCCAAGGCAATTGCTCTGGACTAAACTGAGTATTTTTGGCGTTCAAAGACAAGCCATATTTTTTTACCCAGTCTTTCACAGCAGTTCTCGAACACTGCGATCGCTCGGCAATTTCTTCTACAGAAAGACCTCGCTCAATCTGCTGTGCAAGCCACTCTTTATTTCTGTAGAGTCCATTACCAGCCACCGCCATGCCATTACACATTACCGTACAAGGTTTGGTCATGTTAATGACCCGACCATCTTCGGCTGTGACTAAACCTACCGCGTCTCTCATCGTCTGCCATCCTTCGGCGGTAAATAAGCGGTGATTAGTTGTACAATCGAGGGTTTTGCCATCGTCTAAGGTTAGGCGATAAACGGGTTGAATTCCTTTTAAAATGACATCCTTAATGTGTCCAATCTCAAAAAAACCAGTAGCTTCATTGAGAACCCTCAACCGCATTTTTTTAATTCGCGTTTTGCAATCGCGCCGATATTCACCTACAGGTTCTCCCTTTCTACCTCGTTTTAATCGCTGACGAAGCGCCTTTTCTCCGTTAGTCCACAAATCGTAAAGTTCGGCAATTTTGATTTTGCGTAAACCCCCACTAGCCTGTAAAAAAGTAACCTCTGTGTCTCCAGCCAGACATTGCACATCAAATGAAATTCCAACCCGGTGGGTCCTAATTTGCTGCATGACGCTATGGGGAAAAAAGCCGCAATTGAACACAATTCCGACGTGCTCAATCGGCCCATAATGGCCCCGTTCTCCGGCTAAAAGACGCTTGACGATGAGTTCACCACATTTAGATTCGGACGGCCAAGAATCTTGGTCATCATACACAAATCCCTCGCTATAATCTTGGTGCATTGCTGCATAAATGACTTGCTGAGGATTGGGGGTTTTGGTAATTACTTCTACTCGAAATCGATCCATGATTCATCCCTAACTTCTGAATAACTTCGCCTGGGGGAATTCCCCGATCGCGGATTGGTTCTGGGTTGCCCTTACCGGGTTCTTAGATTTGCCAAATTTTTTATTCTATCATAGATTGCTGGCTTATGACACTTATAAATTGGCGATCGCCTCGGCAAATTTCTGGAAATTCTCCGGTTCCTGTTGCGATGCTAGGACGAGATAGTGCAGGGAGACGATCGCCAAGTCTGCGGATAAGCTACATTTGCGCGGATCGCTGACTCTCCAATCCTGGTTGACGAAGATATCCTCTAGTTCTTTATAAGCATCTCGAATCGCCTCAAAACAGCCTTGATAGCTAGATATCTGCTGCCATTGTTCCGATGATTCATACCGTTGAGTCAGTAATTTAGAAGTCGGGTCGAATCCTTCGTTATGCCAGTAGATTTGTAAGTCTTCTGCTGCCGAATCGGGGTGAATGAACTCTTGAAACATTTCGGGATAATGTTCCGCCAGATAGGTCAAATATTTGGTGGAATAAACCGCTAAATCTGCAAAGGTATCCAGTACGGATTCATCCGCAGTGGGTTTGACATTTTCGGTAAACATGGTTTCCAGTCGGTCGTACTTTCTGGAAATTCCGGCAAATACGCCGAGGGCTTCTCCGTGTTTTTTCCAGCTATTTTTATAAACTAGGGTTTTCTTGTAATGGAGTGTGCTTAATAACTCGAAGATGCTAGAAAAAGAGTAGGAGTGAGTTGGTTCTGTTCTTTGCCAGAAATAGTCGAAGTATTCTTTTTCCTGGGGTGGTAAGGGAATGACTTCCCGGTTGTTCCAGATTCGGGCAAAATAATCGACGGCGGCGATTTTGAAGTCGTTAGGGGGTAGTTTGGCGATTAAGGCTGCAATTTGTTCGGGTTTGTCTCCCTGGAGATGGCGATTGTAAATATAAAGTAATTCTAAGCTGTTTCTAATGAAGTCATCCTTGATAGAAATGAGTTCGTTGGTTAATTGAAATGACTCTTGGCGCATTTTATCTTCCAACTCAAACCATCGGGAGAGGATGATATCAAATTCCTCCATTGGGGTGCTAAACTGAGGGGGTTTAAATCCAAATTCATACAAGGTTTTTGGTTTTTGGAAGTCTAACACCTTTTGCGCTAGGTCAGTGTAGGAGTTGCCTAAATGGACTTCACTGATAAAGTAGCAATATTCCCCCACTTGGGTCCCTGTCCAGTAGGCAACTGCTTCCTGAAATACGCTTAAACCAAAGGGATTAATCCCCGAAGTCCCGGAAAAAATATCATGAGACTGAATGCAAACATTGAGATGCAGTTTGCCGTTTCTAATTAAAAATTGTATCCAATTTTGACAGGATGTTCCTACAGTGGCGGGGTTTTTGAATTGAGGGGTGGATAAATTAATCACCGCATCCCGGCTACTGGAATCAGCGTTGAGAAGGCGGGCGACTTCTCGAAGGGTTGGGCTGAGATGCCAGGTTTTTCCACGGGAATCGGACCCGTTAACGGGCAAGTTTTTATCCTCGAAAAAATCAAGGGATTGGGGTAAATAATGATAGAGGAATCTTAAATCGGTCCGTCCCGACATTTCCCAAAACGTGGCGGCAATTTGAGCGAATAGATTAGAGTTGAGATGGGGAATCATATCAACTCGTTCTCGGGAAGAGGTGATTTTAATGAAGCGCGATCGCCCGGCTTTGAGTTCGGCACCTCGGACGGAAATGGTTTCTTTGGATTCTAATAAGGCTTTGAGTTCAGCGTAAAATGCATGAGTGGTATTTCTAAACATTGTTATAAACCTTCCCCTGGATAATTTGAAAGACGAGAGAGTTGAGACGACAAAAAACAGGGACATAACGATTGGTCCCGGTTCAGTGTATGGCAAATTGGGCTGTTGATTGTTGGCAGATTAGAGGTTCACATTGCTGGCGAAATAGGCAAAAAGGGAGGTTTGTTGAGCAATAACAATTAACATCGAAAGATGAGGGCAATAGAGCTTAGACCGATCGCGATGTTCAATATATCATGAAATGGACACAATTCCAAGCCATTGAACCGGAGGGGGAGAACCGGGTTTGGGTTAGCCGCAGACGAGGCGATCGCACCTCAATCCCTTATTCTGGCTTAGGGGGTTCATGTTCGACTACAAACACATTGGCATAAAGATTAGCAATAATTTGTTTTCCCTGTTGAGTCAACTCCAGACAAGTCAACCCATCTTTAATATATTGATGAACCACACCCCAATAAAATTTAGGATAATTCTTTCTGAGGTCCCCCGGATTTCGATAGCCCACCTTTTGATTAAATCCGGTTTCCTCAAACTCATAAAATAGCGCAGAAATCTTCTTGAGATAACGGGGATCACTGAGTTGGCCAATCAGGTCCGCTGCCCGAACTAAACCGGGATACTGAACCGTATCTTGGTGATCCGCCTCTGCGGGAACCGGAAACCGCGTGAGTTCGATGTTGAATTTAATTTCTTCAGAATTGATTAACTTATGACCACCAAACCGTTCCTCAATAAACAGTTTTCCGCGATCGACATGATAGGGCGTCAAACTGGCATCAGTGCAGCCCGGATCGAGGGGAATCATTGTACCATTGATGCCGGTGGCATACAAGCCTTCACTATCGTCTTGGCAAACCCCCTTCACATAGCCAATATCATGGCATAACAAAGAAATGGTGAAATGCAGCCAATCTTCACAAGAAACCCCGCCTTCGCGGATGTGTTTCCCTCGGAGAATTTCCTGCCCGACGAGGGTAACCAAAATGGTATGCTCGACATTATGATAGAGGGCGTCACTGTTGGCAATATTCTCTAAGGCCATGCCTCCAGCCCAGGCAATAATGTCAGCATAATCAGGCTTCAATCCGCCATACATTCGGTAATAGCCGTGGCGTAGTTTTTCAACAAAGTCGGAAATTAATATCTGGGTGATGCTGTACATATCATGTGGTTTCGCTATCAAGGTAGGCTATAGGGTGGGAGTGGGAAAAGTTTCGCCCGGGTTCCCTGGGTTCGATCGCCCTTGGTGTTCTGTGGACCTTCTCTGTTGCTGTTAAAGTGTACCGCACTCTCCAGGGTCAGGGGGAGTTGGGACGACCACCCAACCTCTGACTTTAGTGGAATGTCAATTGCCCTTGTCTTTACCCATAATATTAATGTTAAATGTTCTTCCGGGCCACCTGTGTTTTTGAGCCGGAAGGGGCCCTACCCTGGATTCAGAAAGGAGCGATCGCCATCAAGCGGATGTATTTTATTATCGTGGGTGCGGGGCCGGAAGGCTCTAGTTTAGCGGAATTAGCCCTGAATGACGGGCACAAAGTCGCCATCATTGAAGCATCAGAGGAACGGGCCCGCCAGATTGTGGAAAAATATGATGTGGAAGTCTTTCATGGAGATATTGCGATCGGGGGGATATTAGAAGAGGCCCAAGCGGACAAAGCGGATGTCTTGGTTGCCACTACCGGCGATGATTCCGTGAACCTGATGACGATGTTTCTGGGAAAAGACTGTGGAATTAAAACCCTGATTAGTCGAGTTAACCAATCGTCCCATCAAGGACTGTTTGAAAAACTGGGAGTGCAGGTGTTGGTCAACCCCGAGGTGATTATCGCCCAACATCTCTATGGCATGGTTAAGGAACGATAACACAAGAGATGGATTAAGGTGCGGGCATATACGAAGACAATTCTGCGGGATGTGGGTTTAATGCTGCATATCCCCGGTGGCATGGCATTGGTTTCCCTCTGGGTTTGCGTTGCATTTCGGGAGTTTTATGCGATCGCCGCTTTTTTATTGACCAGTTTAGTGTCTTTTGCCCTCGGTCAACTCCTCTATCGCAGCGTTCATCAGTATAGCGAGGAAGCGCACCTGCGTCATGCCATGATTACAGTCGCCCTGAGTTGGGGGTTAATTCCCTTAGTCGGTGCGATTCCCTTTTTGGTAATTGCCTCCCATCTCGCCCCCTTGCCAGACGCATCCGAGACCGTTATCCTGTTTCAAAATCCCTGGAACGCTATTTTTGAAGCCTTCTCCGGCTTTACCAGTACGGGATTGACAATGGCCCTCAACCCCCGGGAACTGCCCTACTGCTTGCAATGGTGGCGGTCCTTTATGGAATGGATTGGGGGAGTGGGAACCATCGTCTTGATCCTGTCCGTACTCGAACCCTCTACCGAACCCTTTCAACTCTACAATGCCGAAGGACGCAGCAGGCGGATTGCCTTGACGGTGAGGGGAACTGTGCGTCGAATTTGGAAAATTTATCTGATCTACACCGGGGTTTGTATTGCGGTATTGGCGTTATTGGGAATGCCTTGGTGGGAAGCCCTCAATCACGGATTGACCGTGATTTCCACGGGGGGTTTTGATGTGACGGGGGAGAGTATTAGCGCTTATTCTCCAGTGATTCAACTGGCGATCTTGCCGATGATGATTGCCGGTGCAGTCGGTTTTGCGATGCACGATCGCCTCCTACGCGATCGCCAGTTCTCTCTCTTGTGGACCCGGGAAGAATATCGCACCCTCTGGCTGCTATTAGGCGGGGGAACGCTGATTTTGTTGTTAGAAAACTATTGGTTTCAAGGGTCCATCCTGTGGATTGACAGTCTGTTTCAATGGGTCTCTGCCTTAACCACTTGTGGCTTTAACACCGTAAAAGTGGAAACCTGGAGTGCTAGTGCCAAACTGTTATTAAGTGTCGCAATGGCGATCGGAGGTGCTACGGGGTCCACGGTGGGCGGACTGAAAATCAAGCGGGTCCTAGCCCTTTATAAAGGCGTCCTCTGGCACTTTCGCCGGATTTCTCTGCGACCCCATCAACTGATGCGCTATCAGCTTGATGGTAAATCCTTTGGGCAAGCGGAAGCCTATCGACGCATTCAGGGGGCGGCAGTTTTGGCCGTACTCTGGATGAGTTGGTTGGGCGTTGGGGTGATGGTTTTAAACCGTCTGGTTCCGGAGAAATACCAATTAAGCGATACGATTTTTGAAGCCGCTTCCGCACTCAGTGGGGTGGGTTTGTCTACGGGAATTTCTCATCCCGATTTGCAATGGGCTGGGAAACTGGTGTTAATTTTGTTGATGTGGATGGGGCGACTGGAGATTATCCCGGTGATGTTGCTCTTAGGTTCCCTGTTTCGGAGGATAAAGGCCAGCCGTTTTAAGTTTTAGGGTAAAAAAATCAAACGGGGAAACCTCGACGCACAGGCCGTTCTAGGGTCGTTCCCCGGGTTCAGAGAGGGAGGCTTGCGCCTGGGAGATCGCCTGGTCAGAAAATCCCAGTTGATGTAACAAATGCTGCGCTTGCAGTGGGGTGAGGGGGGAGATTTCCTGGAACTGGGCGACAGCAGTTAGCCACTGTTGAAACTCCATCAGACTGACAGATTTGGAGGCGATCGCCTTCGGTCCTCCTGAACCCGGGGTCAAATCCGCCGCTTGAGTTTTCAGCAAGGTAATCAACTCCCGCACCTGTGCCACTTGTTCCGGGGTTAACCCCTCCAACTCCAGCCGGTCCCCTTCTCCTTCAGAGACTTCTGGATTTCCCTGTCCCGAGAGGCTTTTCCCCTTGGGGTGGCGAGTGGCAATTCCCGCCAGAAATGCCCCCAAAATAGTCCCCGTCCACAATCCAGCAGTACCCCCTTTGAACATCGCGGGACTCTGTTGAACGCGGCACAAGGTATTTAACCAGACATACTCGCTCGTATTGCACTGTTGGGAATGGGCCAACCACCGCATTTGCCCGCCCCAAAATGAACCCAATGCACCGGATAATAGGGCGACTGCGGTGCAGACCAACATCCGTCTTTTTGATTTGTTCATAATTATGAATTGGGGTGGCTTGAGGGTCAATTTCCGGTGGATGGGTGGATTGCGATCGCCCTCTTCTTGGGGTGATTCGCCAACCGAATCACTCTACAGGGGAGGGGACCGGAGGACCGGAGGACCCCACCCTAACCCTCCCCTTGCCAAGGGGAGGGGACCGGAGAGAGGGATTGCTTCTATTTGAATCAGTTTAGCGAATCCCGGACGGCATCAGCCGGTATTTCTCATTCCCGCAGCGATGCCGTTAATGGTTAACAGGGCACCGCGTAGCAATTCGCCTTTGCTGTATCGGGAGTGAATCACGCCTGTGACGGACTGACTTTGATGTTCGCGCAGGCGTTTGAGTAGGGAGACTTGTAATAACCCCAGGGGAACGATGGTGGCATTTCGCAACTGGACCGATCGCTGCAAATCCGGGTCTCCATCTAACAGCCGTTGATGTTCGGTGATGGCGAGCACTAAATCGCGGGTTTGGTTAAATTCGCTGGCAATTTGAGTGAATAGGGCTTCAAAGCGATCGCGATTTTCCGGTTGGGTGAGTTCCCGAACATAGTGATGGGCAATTTCTAAATCCACCTTGGAGAGGGTCATTTCTACTTTAGAAATTACCATCTTGAAGAACGGCCATTTCAGATAGAAATAGCGCAATAGTTTTAGATGTTCCTCCGGTTCCTGTTCTAGGAAATTATTCAGGGCAGTTCCGACGCCGTACCAGGCGGGAAGGAGGAAACGAGTTTGGGTCCAGCTAAAGACCCAAGGAATGGCCCGGAGGGAACCTAAATCGCGTTTACCGCTACTGCGTCTTGCGGGTCGCGAGGAGATTTGCAACTTGCTGATTTCATCAATGGGGGTAACTTCATGGAAGAAATCGATAAAATCAGGTTGTTCATAAATCAAGGCGCGATAATGTTGGCGCGAGCAATCGGCCAACTCTTCCATGATTTGATTCCAGGCTTCGATATCATCAAAGCCGGACCCGAGTAAGCTACTTTGAATTACCGCACTGGCGATGGTTTCTAAGTTATAAAGGGCTAACTCGGGCAAGGTGTATTTACTGGCTAAAACTTCCCCTTGTTCGGTAATTTTAATTCGCCCGTTAATACTGCGACCCGGTTGAGCTAAAATCGCCTCATAAGCTGGACCGCCCCCGCGCCCGACGGACCCGCCGCGACCGTGAAAGATGCGGAGGACAACGCCGAAGCGATCGCCAATCAGTTGGAGGGCTTTTTGGGCTTTATGAATTTCCCAGTTACTGCTTAAGAATCCCGAATCTTTATTACTATCGGAATATCCCAGCATCACCTCCTGCAATTTAGGAACCTGAATGTGAGAAGATTTCATGTTGGAAATGTTCGGAACATCAGTTTCCGTGGCGGTTACCGGGAGGTCATTTTGGTATCCACCGGAGAGTAAAGCGTGATAAAGCGGAAGTTCAAACAGGTCCTCAATGACTGTCGGTGCGTGTTTTAAGTCCTCTACGGTTTCAAATAAGGGGACGACTTGAATCGTTCCCATTCCAGTAGCGGGGTCATAAAGACCGGCTTCTTTGGCAAGTAGGAGGACTTCTAACAAATCACTGACATCACGGCTCATGCTAATGATGTAGGTTTGACAGATTTCCAAGCCAAACTCTTCTTGCAGCGCCCGCAGCATTCTAAAGGTGGAAATAATCTCGCTAGTTTGCTCGGAAAAGGGCAGTTCTCCTGGGATTAAAGGACGTCTGGTTTTCAGTTCTGTGGTCAACCACTCGGTTTTTTCCGCTTCCGATAGGTCATCGTAAGGGCGGGGTAAGATTTGCAGATATTCCGCGATTTCTGTGATGGCTGTACTGTGGCGAGATGACTCTTGGCGAATATCTAAATGGGCCAAAATAAAGCCATAGATTTCGACTTGACAGATGAGTTGTTCCAAGTCTCGACAGCTTAACCCAGTTGCGGCTAAATTGCGTTGAATCAGGCGTAATTCGTCGAGAAATTCTGCGCCTGAGTGATACATGGGAGCGTTTTTGATATCGCTCAGATGACGATTCCAGTCCGACTCGGTGTAAAGACGCTGATTGCGATCGCGGGTATTTTCTAAGCGATGGCAGATATAGGCGAGTTTTAACCGATAGGGTTCCTGTCGATAGCGAATGGCCAGTTTCTCATAGATGTCTGGCATTTGCAGTCGGTCTTGTTCCAGGGATTCCAGGAGTTCGGGTAAGACGTCACTCCAGTGCAAAGACAAGGACAGGAGTTGGGTCAGGCGATCGAGGGAACCCATGTATTTGTCTAGGATTAACTGCCGCTGATAGCAGGCGGTTTTCCAGGTAATAGAAGGAGTGCAATAGGGATTTCCATCGCGGTCCGCCCCGACCCAAGAGCCAAATTTGCAGAAGTTGTAACGGGGGGGTTGCAGATAGGGAAATGACGCTTGCAACGAGCGTTTTAACCGTTGATGAAGTTGAGGTACTGCATCAAATAGCACCTCTTTGAAATAGTGTAGGGTATAATCTACTTCATCCAGAACCGAGGGTTTAAACTGATGCAATTCGTCAGTTCGCCACCACAGGCGAATTTCTTCAGTGAGTGCCTCTAGGAGGTCTTTCGTTTCGCAGGATGTGGTTTGGCTATCCGGTTGCCGACCTTCTTCTAGGGAGTCGAGCTCTTGCAAAATTTGAGCCAAGCGCCGCTGTTTGGTTCGCAGGGTATGACGGACAATTTCCGTCGGGTGAGCCGTAAAGACCAAGCGAATATCCAGACTTTCCATGATTTTCTGGATTTGCTGCGGGGGGACATTCAACTGCTTTAATTTGGGAAATAAAGCAGAGAAATTGGCTAATTCTCGACGGCGAGTCACGGTTTGACTGGCGAAATACGGGCTTTCTTTGGGAACCTCGAATTGCTGATTTTCGGAGACGCCGGTGTTCGGTCCGCCTCCACCCCGCAGGCGATCGCGCTGTTCGTAATGTTGTTCGACAATGTTAATCAGTTGGAAATACAGTGCAAACGCACGAGCGGCCCGAATTGCATCATTGAGGTCCAACTGTTCTACCAATTTCAGAACACTGGATTCTGAAAAGTTGCAGGCTTGTCCCTCGGAAGAATACATCGCTCGCAATTGCGCCAGTAGAACCACTAATTCCTGACCGCATTCAGTCCGCAGGACGGACTCCCATAAGTCCTCGACGACTTTGAGACGATGGCGTAAAAATAAGTCGGACGAACTAACTGTCATAACAGAATTTGAGGGTTCGAGTCGTAAAGTCATCAGAACCTCCTGAACGATTGGAAAACACCCGGTCTACACTGGGTAAAAAACGACTCAAGGGACGGTGATCCCGGTGAGGGAATGAATGGGATTTTTGCGCTTATAATGGATAAGTCGGTGAACCTCAATAAACCCAACCTGTAGTTACATAATTCAGACCCAAGAAAGGCTGTTATCCCACCAAATCCGGACAACATAGTTTTTCTGTCCCCAATTCTATTTTTACCTGGATTCGGTTCAACGACTTCAATCCAATTCATCAAAGCGCGGGTCGATGTGAACGGGTTAAACTAGCGCCTGGGTTGTCAGCAAACCGTTACGGTTCCGCCTTGATCACGAGCCACTATAATTGAATCGCGATCAAGGCGCGGCCCGAATCGTCTGACCGAATTAAGCACCTGTGCTGAAACAGGCTCCCAACTCTTTGACGCCCTCGCTGCGAGCGAGGTACTGGCAAGGCTTAGACGGGTGTGGTGACTCAAAAAACTTGAGTCGGTTAAAACGAAAGGCGAGTCTGCCCTATTCTGGGGAATCGAGGGAACACCCCCGGTTTGTTCCGAATGGGATGTCACCCCATCCCAGCCTGAGCCCGGTCAGATATTGCTAATTTTACGGTCGATCCGGGGATTTTGATCCGGCTTCGTGCCTGGAGGCGATCGCAGTCTGGACGGACTCAGTTTACCCCCTAACTGCTCCTAAATCTCGCTTTCTTCTCAATCCAATCTTCTAAAACGGCCCAGGATTAGCTGCTTTAATCAACTAGATTTCCTGACAATTGCAGTCTGTGGCGCTGGAGAATCCTCAAACGGACCCCCTTGGTTCGACCGTAAATTTACATAAGCATTAAAATAGAAATAACAGTCCGGGCGTTTCACCCGGGTCCTGTCTCGGGGTAGAAGAACATCAAGGGGTCCCCCAAAGCTAAACCCATTGGCAGGAATTCTGCCACCGGCGATCGCCGGGAATCTGGCTCTAGCGGCCCCTTGATTGAGATTCAGTCCTCCTCGGAATGGGGGAAATTCAGGACTGGGAGGCGATCGCCTCGAAAAACTTCTTCACTCGCCTGACCCATCGATTGCAGCATTTGACTCACAGCTTTTCCCCCCAGCAAAGCCCCTAGGAATGGTGGGGTGAGTAAAGTAATCAGCAATTCTGAGGAAATTTTGACATCAGGCTCATTGGCATCAGGATTCAAGGAGGTAGGTTCGCCATTCGGTGAGTTCGATGAGTTCATAGGGACCTCTGTTCTAGATTGACAACATTAATTAAGAGAATTTGAGAATGACCCGCTTAGGTCATCTCAACTATGACAAAATTTACGGGTTATGCTATTTGGAGCAAACCCAGTCCGCTACTGGGCCAATAATCCAAATACCCCCGAGGTCAGATAATCTGCTGTTTCAGCAGTTGCCTTTCTTCGTCTTGATCAGCCATCAGGCGGAAATCTGGCTCGGGTCAAACCCACTGGCACCCAAGGGTTTCGGAGAGTTCCCGGGATAATATCCCCGAAAAAAACTCTCCAGTTGATCGAGGTAAACGACGGGGTTTCAGACCCGTTTTGAACAGATGAGGAGCGGGGAGAGGAATCATTGATGGTAAACACACAGGAGCTGGTGCAGACTACTACAGGGACAACCCTAACCCAATGGGCCGCCCAAGCCTTAGAGGTGACGGGGGAAAACATTCATCTGCGTTTCCGGGGAAACACCCTGCACATTCTCTGGGAAAGCGAACACTGTCCATCGATGGCGATCGCCGTCGCCAAACTGACCGATGCTCTCAAAAAACAAGGCATCGACAGTCTGTTACCCCCAGATCATCCCCCCATTGATGAAATCTTTCTCTACGGTCGCACCCAGGGGACAAAGCGTCCAGATTGGAGTGTGCGAATTGAATCCACTCCCCCCAATTCCCCGACACCAACAGCAGAGGACTCGCCATCGTCCGAGAACGGACCCTCCTCTGCCGAAATCAAACCCACTCCAACGCCTCCCCCCACTCCCCCCACAGAAAATCTCCCCTTCTCCATCGCCGATGCGCGGATGATGCTCAAGGTTCAGAGTCGGGCCTCCCTGGGAAATCCAGAAGCTGAAGCGCTGCTGGCAAAAGGGATGGCGCGGTATCTCACCGAAACCCTCAGCCTCTATTCTATCTCCATCAAAGTCCTGATCCGACCCCTGAAACGGGCCGATCGCACCTGGAGCGATCGGCCCTATCCCCCGCGTCGTCTCTGGATCTTCTGTCAATCCCCCGATTCTGCCGATGCCACCTCCCTCGCCTTGCCGATCGCCGATCGCTTGCGAGAACTCCAGTTAACCGGATGCAGCGATGCCGCCATTCTCGGACGCACCACCCCCGATGGCAAACCAGAATTGCTCCTGCGCTTAGACCTCACTCCCACCCGAGAACGGCTCAAAAGCTGGGCCAAATGGGGGGATATCCCAGCCATCACTCGCCTCTTAAATCTGGCGGTTGCCTCTAAGGGTCTGGAAGTCGGCGCGGTCCAAAAAGACGCCACCCTGCATCTATTCTGCGGCAACTCCACCCCAGACTCAGACCCCAGCACCACCGACTCTCCCCTCGCCGCAGCCGATAAGTCCCTCTGCATCGAGGCGATCACCCCCATTCTCAAATCCCTCTCCCCCCAAGGGCTCCACGCCGTCACCCTCTATGGCTGTCGCTACGGTCGCCAACTCGACACCCCCACCAACGCCCCGCCGTTGTGGGTCGATTGGCTCGACTTACCCGCCGCTCGGGACCCCCTGCTCGCCCTCTCCCCCCGGGAACTCGCCACCCAAGGCAACCTAGACGCCCTCCAGTTCTTGCTCGATCGCCTCGTCAATCCCAAACTCGACGCCAAACTCAACGGCAGTGGTCTTTCCGTCTTCCTGCGCCAAGACCCTGACCTCCTGCATATCATGGTCGAAGGCTCAACCTGTCCCGACCAAGATACCCTAGCTCCCCTCATCCTAGAATTCCTCCAGGAATTGCACCTCAATGGGGTCGAGGAGCTTCGTCTCTATGGTCGTCGAGCGGGGGATAAGCATCCCTCCTGGCGCTACCAGACGGCCATTTTCACCCCCTCCAGCCTCCAGCCTCCGGAGCCGTCACCGACTCTAGCTACCCCAGAAGAACCGACTCCGGAACCGCCAGAAGAACCGATTCCGGAACCCGAGTTAGCCGAGGAAACTCCCGAACCCGTCATCGCCTTTACTCACGGCGAGCTTGATGCCACGGAGGAGCTCCCAGAAGCCGTAGAGTCGATGTTTGCCTCGGACCCACCGGAGGAATTACAATCCTGTCTGACCAAACAGATGATTCCCCGTGCGCCTCGGGAGCGTCCCTCCCCGGGTTGGGTCACCCGCCTCTTCTTGCTCACCGGTGTATTTATTCCCGCCAAAACCTTCCGCAGAGGTCCAGCAAGCAGCACTAAAGTCGCCTTCATTTGGGGCTTTCTGGGTCTATTAGTCATGTTGCATACGGATTGGCTCCTCGGTCGTGCCGCCTTGTTTCCCGTCTCCTCCTCCCCCGCTTTAGAAACCGCAACGGTGCCGGGACAACCCCAGGCAGACCCCAATCCCCAGGAGGGATTCAGCTTTGGTGAACTCGCCCGGAATCCAGAGGCGAACGACGATGACCCCATTTTTAATGGCTCTAGCTTTACGGAATTTCAGGAGGAGCAGGCGATCGCTGTTAACCCCGAGACCCTGGCAACCTTTGATTATCCCACCTTTAACTCTCAGCAGTTAGATGAACAACTGCGGTTGTATTTGCAATATTTAGCCACCTCGGGTCCCCCGGATGTGCTGATTATTGGTAGTTCCCGCGCCTTGCGCGGAGTGGCTCCCATGACCATTGAGGAGTCTCTCTCCTCCCGTTATCCCGGACTGAAGGTGTTTAATTTCGGCATTAATGGGGCCACCGCTCAAGTCGCCGACTTTGTGGTTCGCGAACTGATTCCTCAAGAGCAATTACCGAAACTGATTCTTTGGGCTGATGGGGCCAGGGCCTTGAATAGTGGCCGGAGCGATCGCACCTTTGAGGCGATTTCCCGGTCCCCTGGATATCGCCATTTGCTACTAGGCAATCGACCTCAGATCCCGAACATGGCAAAGGATGATGATGCCAGTCAGTCCCTCTCATCCCTGAGTGAAACCCTTGTCCAACGGGCTCGGACTGGGTTAAATATCAAGGAAAGTTATGAAACCCTGGACCTGTGGATTAATGAGAAGCTGGCATCGGTGTCTGCGAATTATGAACACCGCGATCGCCTCCAAGGGTTTCTGCGGGGTCAACTCCTCTTACCGATCGCAGACATCGCGGACAATTTCATCCCCGAACCCAGTCGTCCCTCCGCAGAGGCGATCGCAGAAACCACCACGGACACCACCTTCGATTCCGTGGAAGAAAGCATCCTTGCCTTAAGCGAAGAATCGGCAGCGTTATCCCATTCCGACACCCCCCAACCCGCCACCCTTTCTAATGGGTTCTTACCCTTATCCGTGCGGTTTAATCCCATGACCTACTATGAAAAACACGCTCGGGTTTCAGGGGACTATGATGCGGATTACGAGTCCTTCCAACTCGCAGGAATCCAAACTGCTGCTGTCACCAACCTCCTGGCATTTACCCGTGAACATCAGATTCCCTTGGTGTTTATCAATATGCCTTTAACTCAGGAGTATTTGGACCCAGTACGTTTAGAATATGAGCGGGAATTCCAAAAATATATGCTGAGTTTATCCTTAGAAAAAGAAGGACTCAGTTTCCGAGACCTCAGTCAACTTTGGCCGACAGAAATCGATCGCTTTTCCGACCCCAGTCACCTCAACCGCTATGGTGCACATGAGGTTTCTAACCGTTTATCCCAAGACCCCATGATTCCTTGGCCCCAAACTCAGTGAGAATTAACAGGCAATACAACCTAAACTCTTCTCCCCTGTTTGTAGTGACGACTTCAGTCGTCATCCGGATGCGGTATTGAGGTTGAGAAAACTCCTCCCCCTAGCGAAATAAAGAAACGACTGAAGTCGTTACTACGAACAGGGGAAATTCAATCGATTAGTTTGTAGTGACGCCTTCAGGCGTCATCGGAAAGAAACGACTGAAGTCGTTACTACAAACAGGGGAAATTCAATCCAATAGTTTGTAGTGACGACTTCAGTCGTCATCCGGATGCGTTATTCTAGCCAAATAAAGAAACGACTAAAGTCGTTACTACGAACAGGGGAAATTCAATCGATTAGTTTGTAGTGACGACTTCAGTCGTCATCCGGATGCGTTTTCCTTGCAAAATAAAGAAACGACTGAAGTCGTTACTACGAACAGGGGAAATTCAATCGATTAGTTTGTAGTGACGACTTCAGTCGTCATCCGGAAGAAACGACTAAAGTCGTTACTACGAACAGGGGAAATTCAATCCAATAGTTTGTAGTGACGACTTCAGTCGTCATCCGGATGCGTTATTCTAGCCAAATCAAGAAACGACTGAAGTCGTTACTACGAACCGGAGAAATTCAATCCAATAGTTTGTAGTGACGACTTCAGTCGTCATCCGGAAGAAACGACTAAAGTCGTTACTACAAACAGGGGAAATTCAATAAAATAGTTTGTAGTGATGACTTCAGTCGTCATCCGGATGCGTTTCCCTGGGGAAATAAAGAAACGACTAAAGTCGTTACTACGAACGGGGGAAAAGCGCTTAAATTTTAGCCCGGGTTAGGCAGAGAATCAGCAGATTAGTCCCGACGACGAATCCAGGTTAATAGCCAAGAAAATAGGGCAAAAACAATGGTACCCACGGCAATACTAATCAGGATCACCATCATGAATAATGCGATGGAGGGAGACCGATCGGGGGGGGTGAGGGGTTGATCTAAACTGAGGTAAATGGAACTGGCAGCGACAACGGCAGCAGTTCCGACTCCAACGGCGATCGCTTCGAGTTTGGTTTCCAGATTTCGTTCGCGATCGATGCGTTCGATTTCGACGATCCCCCGGATCGTGGCGATCGCGCGATCGACCAGTCCTTTGCCATGCACAAAATAATCTAAATCCGCTTTAATTCGTTCTTGAAAATAAGGCACTTCTTGTCGCGTAAAATTCTCAACAAAACTTAAATCAATCGGTTTTAAATAAAACACATCTAAATTTTGCTTGCGCTGAATTTCATCCAGGGCCGCATCATATTTTTTAGCATCAATCGCAATCGTATTGCGATTTCGTTCCAAAACCTGCTGGAGGCGGGAATATTCTAAGGCTAATCCCGGCATAATCTTTAGTTTTTGCTTCAGGTTTTCCAAGTATTTATACCCCAACATTTTATTCGGTACTAAATTAGAGATTTGTTGATTAACATCAGAAATAATATCCTCAATTTCTTCGTATTTACGGTAAGTTTCCTGATACCCACTTCGGGTAAAATCAAAACTGGTTAATATTTTATTCCGATAATAAAATAATTCAATTAAATCCCAATAGGCAGATTCAAACTTTCGCTTGAGGGTATCATCTCGAAAAAATAACACTAAAATATGACGATAATCGGACTGACTTTCTAAGGTATCAATATCCCCAAATTCAAAAATAGGACTGCCAAACAACCGACCTTTGTTGTGATAAGAGGGCCGTTTTTTGGGGTCTTCAATCAAGGCATCGATACATTGACAGGCTAATTTTTTTAACCCTTCAGGAGAAAACTGTTTTTGTTCATCGGTTAAATCCGCAGTCAGGACCAGAGTTTGGCCTAAAGAACTTTGGATAAAGTCGGGGAGTAACAGGTTGGCAGGGGTATTAAATTGTCTATAAATTGAAATAGGAACAGCGTCGGTTTGGCGCTCATTTTCTTTTTCGGGCCGTCGAATATTTAAGGCTAATGCATAACTATCATAAACCCGACGGGGACAAGCAATTCCGGTGAAATTGACGGGATATTCATCTATCTCCAGGGTGCCTTTAAAGTCGATTAGGCCGTTTTTGTGGAGATTAACGATATTGCCCGGTCCTTCTTCTTTGGGGTCGTAAGCCTGTTCTCCTTTCGGTGCATAATAACCCAATAGATCCAAAGGAGTGTCATACCCATATTGGGTGAGAATTTTACCCAGTTTTTCCCATAATTTTTCGGCACCCGGTACGATTTGGGGTTCAGAACGAATGCCACTTTCATGGCGCAAATGAAAGGCAAATAAATGAATATTTGGGGCGTTTACTTTTGGAGGATTCATGACTAATTTTCTATATTTCTGGAGTAATGCTATTGCAAATGAAAAGTGAACATTGGGGAAATTTCCAGCAGGTAGACTGATGGCTTGGGTTTAAGTTTCATCATTTAGATTCCCGTTATTGGCGGTTTCAAACCCTCGTATCTTAGCGGAAGGGTTGATTTCGGGCAATCCGTCGAGAGGGGAAAGTCTCATGTTTTGCTGAGGGCTTCTCCCGCTTGGCTACGCCTAAACCAACTCCCGATCGCCTGATTGCTGAATTTTAATTTAGGTCATTAATTGTCCTGATAAGTGTGATAAAATATTAGATTCTTAAGTTAGAAGGTTTTAGCTGTCGGCAGAGGGAGTGGAAACCGGCAAACTAAAGTTTTGTATAAAATGTTATAAAATAGTAAAGAATCTCCCATCTATGGATAGGTAACCCGATGAATGGATCCTAGAATATTTGTGCAGCCCAACGCCACACCCGATCGCGATCGCTACCTGGATTTATTTTATCATCTTCTTGCCATTGGGCGGCTATTTTTAAACCCCGTTGACTCCCCTGACAATCCTTCAATATCCCTCAGCTTCAATTTGCCGAACTGCCGTAAGTGCGGAATAACTTACCCCAGCAGTTCCTTCCCCGGGATGGGTGGAATCTCCCACTAACCACAGATGCGGAATCGGAGTCCGCGTCGCTAGTCCAAAGGGTCCAAATGTCGCCACACGCTGCCCCACGCCTCCGACAATCCCGCGATCGCGTCCGGTAAATCGGGCAAAAGTGCGCGGCGTCGCCGATTCCTGATAGACAATCGTCTCTGGATTCAGGGCAAAATACCCTGCCAACCGGGCGACTGCCTCGGTTTCATACTGTTGCTTTAACTGGGCATAATCCTCACAATTGGCCCAAATTTGCGTATCCGTAAACGAGGAAGCGGTAATCGTGGCCATCCCCTCGGGGGATCTTCCGTCTCCCCTCCGACTCACCGAAACAAATAAAGAATTATTCTCTCCAATTTTTCCCTTATAATCATACAAAAATTGTAAATGCGGCGGACAATTCTCCGGAATTGCTTCCTGTTTCACCCCCAAATAAACCACAAATGCCCCGGATGCCGGAGGTAAATTCTCCACCCGACGGCGATACAATTGCTGAAATAGATTTTCTGAACCTGTGGGCAACTCTACTAGATTGACCAGATTTTGCACCGGCACATTAGCCACAATTAAATCCGGTTGTTCGGTCCAAATTTCTCCGGTTTTTTGATTGAGAATCGTCACGGTCGATGCGCCGGTTTCTGCGACCTGAATCTGTTTGACCGTATGGCGCATGAACAGTTCGCCCCCATGTTTTTCTAACCCTTCCACCAGGCGATCGCTCAATACCTGCATACTCCCTTTTAAATGCGATAAACCTTGGGGAGATTGGGACACCCCTAACGCCGTTGCCGCATACAATAGCGCCGTTTCCTGGGCATTCACCTGGGAATATAATTTCAGTTGCAAATCCAAAAAGGTTTTCAGGCGCTTGTCTTGTTTTAATCCCAACAATTTCAATGCATCCCCTACAGTCATTAACGTAAAGGGAACCGTCACCATCGTATCGGGACGGAGGGCTTTCATTAACTGCCAAACATCCCAGAGATTCCTGGGAGGTAATACCGGATCTCGTCCTTGAAACTGCCAGGAAGCCCGAAATAAAGTGGCCATTAACTGCCAAAAGGATTCGCTACCGGGAAACTGGCGCTGCCGTTCCTGTTGCCATTGTTCCGGGTCCCGCCAAATATTAATTGGGGTGGTTTCTCCAGGCAGAAACACGGCGCAGGCGGGGTCACAATCGGTTGCCTCGGGCAGATTGATTCCTAATTCTGAAAAAATCCGGTGATGAATCCCTCCGGGT
>JAABSJ010000083.1 GCA_011390515.1 Oscillatoria sp. | reverse complement strand
TGGGTTTTCAAAATATGCGTAAGTCCTGACCAAAAAATTAGCCCGCGCAGGCGGGCTTTGTTCGTATAGCCCCAGGCTTGAGCCTGGGGGCTTTTTCTTAGACTATGACGCCACCTTCGCAGTCGATCGCGTGCGTCGGCGTCCAGTGGTAGCCGGTTGTTCCTGTACCGTTGGCGGTTCTTGGGGGTTTTGCATCAAGAACACCAGCAATGGATTACTTTGCAGTTCCCGGCGTAACATCCGTTGGACATCGCGCTCAAGCTGATTTTGCAGTCCAGTCCAGTCAACTTCGGGAGTGCCATCTTCCAAAGTGCGAGAGAACTCAGACCAGCGATCGCTCAGAACCCCCTCAATCGTTTGACCAATCCATTTTTTCAGGAGATTCGGATCAATGGATGACACCACCCCGCGCAAGTGAGTCGCTGTGTCAGCCGCTAGTTTGCCATCCCAACCGATCGCCGCTGCAATGGTAACCACTCCATCCGCTGCCAACTGTTGACGTTCTTTGAGCACTTCATCCTTGACCACCCCAGAACGAGAGGCATCCACCAGTTCAATCCCGGACGGTACTTGGCCGATGACGCCGATACTATCCGTCGTCAATCCGACCATATCGCCATTATTGATAATCACCATATTTTCGGCGGGAATTCCCATACTTTGGGCGATTTTCGAGTGCTGCACCAGCATCCGATGTTCGCCGTGGAACGGGAGGAAGAACTTCGGACGAGTTAAGGCAATCATCAGCTTATGCTCTTCTTGGCAACCGTGACCGGAGACGTGAATTCCTTGATTTCGTCCGTATATCACATTTGCACCTTGCATCATCAGCTTATCGATTGTATTCACCACGGCGATCGTATTGCCGGGGATCGGATTCGCTGAGAATACAACTGTATCTCCCTTGCGGATTTTGATTTTCCGGTGTTCACCGTTGGCAATCCTTGTGAGAGCGGACATCGGCTCACCTTGAGAGCCGGTGGTCAAAATCAGTAGCTTGTTATCCGGTAGGGAGCGAATGGCGTGCAAGGGTTGGAACAAGTTGTCTTCGCACTTAATATATCCTAAGTTGCGGGCGTGGGCGATGACGTTAAGCATCGATCGCCCTACGACTGCGACGGTGCGACCTTGTTTCTTCGCCAAGTCCAGAATAATATTCAGTCGATGGACCGAGGAGGCAAAGGTGGTGACTAAGATGCGACCCTCTGCCTGAGAAAAGACGCGATCGAGATTCGGATATACCGATCGCTCCGAAGGCGTATAGCCAGGGACTTCGGCATTGGTGGAATCACTAATCAGGCAGAGTATCCCTTTCTCCCCATATTCCGCTAGTCGTTGCAAGTCAAAATGTTCGCCATCAACGGGGGTATGGTCGATTTTGAAGTCCCCGGTGTGGATCACGATACCGACGGGGGTATGAATCGCCACGGTGAAGCTATCCGCCATCGAGTGGGTGTTGCGAATATATTCGACAACAAAATGTTTACCAAAGCGGACGACATCGCGAGGGGAAACGGTTCTGAGTTCGGTGCGATCGCTGACTCCGGCTTCTTCTAACTTGCCTTCCAGCAAGCTCATGGCCAAACGGGGACCATAAATCACCGGAATATCAAACTGTTTTAAATGAAAGGCAATCCCGCCAATGTGGTCCTCGTGACCATGAGTGACGACCATGCCTTTGATTTTATCGCGATTTTCCCGGAGGTAGGTCATGTCCGGGAGGACGATGTTCACCCCATGCATCCCATCGGTGGGGAAGGCTAAACCAGCATCGACGAGGATGATTTCGTCCTCAAACTCAAAGACGCAAGTATTTTTGCCGATTTCATGCAATCCACCCAAGGGAATAATTTTCAGGGTGGGGCCGGATCCCTTCGCAGATCCATTTTTACTCACGGTTTTCTTTTCTTTGGCTAGTGTAATTGGGCTGTTAGTCATTTTTCTGTGTTCTCTTTTATGGTTGATTGGTTATCGAGAGTTGGTCGGGTTGTGATGAAACAAAGATGAGAATTTATAACCGATGACAAAAAATCGCCACGGTGTTTCTGTGGGCTAGAGTTACAGCAAATTAAGCTGCTGCATTACGACCTCTAAGGCTTTTTTGACTTCATCCGATGCTTCGCATAGGGGGGGACGAGTCGATCCCACGTCCCACCCTTGCAGGGTTAAAGCACACTTGAGGGGAATGGGATTGGCCGTGATAAATAGGGCTTTGAATAAGGGTAAAAGCTTGAGGTGAAGCTGAGTTGCTTCTTGGTTTTTCCCAGTTTCATAAGCTTGAATCATGGATTGGAGGGTCTCTCCTACCAGATGGGAGGCCACGCTGACCACTCCAGCCGCCCCGATCGCCAGCAGGGGTAAGGTTAAAGAATCATCCCCAGAATATATTTGAAACTCTGGTGGAGTGAGGCTTCTGACCAAGCTGGCTTGGTCTAAGCTGCCACTAGCTTCTTTAATCGCCGTGATGTTCGGAATCTCAGCTAGACGTGCGACAGTTTCCGGAAGCAGGTTTAGACCCGTCCGCCCAGGAATGTTATAGAGCATGATTGGGAAATCCGGGCAGCTTTGCGCGATCGCCTTAAAGTGCCGATATAACCCTTCTTGTGGGGGTTTGTTGTAATAAGGAACAACTTGCAGCGAGCCATCTAATCCTATCTTAGCAGCTTTTTCCGTCGCTGCGATCGCCTCCCGGGTAGAATTCGATCCGGTGCCAGCAATTACTTTCCCTCGGCTACCGACAGCCTTTTTCACCACCTGGAATAATTCATACTCTTCCTCCCAGGTTAGGGTCGGTGATTCACCTGTCGTACCACAAACGAGCACGGCATCAGTCCCATGTTCAATTAAATGAACGGCCAGCTTTTCTGCAACCCCATAGTTCACGCTACCGTCTGCATTAAACGGTGTAATCATTGCGGTGACAACTCGTCCGAAATTCACCACGTTCTCCTTATTGTTTATCAGTTGTGTATTCAGGTTATTGATCAATCGGGTCGCGATCGCGCTGTTTGGAAGGAATCTTTCCCCCAACTCGTGAAACTTCGACCCTAGGTCAAACTGTAAAATCTAACAGATGGAACGCTATCCCACATCTGTCATGCTTGATGCTGTTCCACGGTGCAGACTGGATTGAGCAAGTCTGGCGAGGCGATCGCCATTTCAGAGGAACCGTTAAACGGCCAGACTCACCAAGGGGTAAAGACTGAGCATCATTTCCGACCCTACCGAAAGGTAATCCAAAGGGCGATCGGCCTAGTCCAGGACTACAACATCAGTGTTCACCTCGAACCTTAGACCTCTTGCAAAATTCTTTAAAGCCCCCCTTCTTAAGGGGGGTTGGGGGGATCAATCCTTTTTTTTGCAAGAGGTCTATTAACTCCGAGTCAGCTTGTAGATGACATTCCCCCGGCATTCTAAACAGAGACAGCCGCTGCGGGTCGAATCCAATTTCGAGTCACCAACAATTCAGCAATTTGCACCGCATTTAATGCGGCCCCCTTGCGAATTTGATCGCCACTCAGCCATAGTTCTAACCCATTCGGTGCAGAAATATCCTGACGGATCCGACCCACCAACACTTCATCGCGACCTGTCGCTTCCATTGGCATAGGGAAATAATTCGCCTGCCAGTCTTCCACCAACTTAACTCCAGGAGCAGAAGCTAAAATTTCCCGAGCCTTCGATACGCTAAAAGGCTGGGCAAATTCTAAGTTCAACGCCTCCGAATGCGCTCGCAGCACAGGAACTCGCACACAAGTTGGACTAATTCTAATGTCAGGATCCCCAAATATTTTACGGGTCTCATTGACCATTTTCATTTCTTCCTCGCAATACCCTTGATCATTCAGGGGCGAATTATGGGGGAACAAATTAAAGGCTAAAGGATAAGGGAAAATATCGGTTTTTGGCGTCTGACCTTGCAGAATAGCCCTTGCCTGGTCTTTCATTTCTTCCATTGCCCTAGCACCGGCACCACTGGCAGATTGGTAAGTGGCTGCCACAATCCGCTGTACAGGCTGGACTTGATGCAGGGGCCATACTGCCACCGCCATCAAAATCGTCGTGCAATTGGGATTGGCAATAATGCCTTGATGGTGCGCTGCTGCCTCCGGGTTCACTTCTGGAACCACCAGGGGGACATTCGGATCCAAGCGAAAGGCACTGGAGTTATCCACCACTACGGCACCGGCAGCTACGGCTTTGGAGGCCCATGCTTTAGAAGTGGAGCCACCGGCGGAAGCCAGGACCAGATCCACGTTCTTAAATGAACTTTCTTCGACCACTTCCACGGGAATTTCTTCCCCTCGGAATGTCAAGGTTTTGCCTGCCGATCGCGGGGAAGCCAATAGCTTTAACTCGGACATCGGAAAGGCGCGAGAGTCCAGCAACTCTAACAATTCAGTCCCGACAGCACCCGTTGCGCCGAGAATGGCTACTTTATAAGATTTCGACAAATGACAGTCCTCCACACAGGTTCAGATATGAGTCTTGAGTAATAATAGATGCGATTCAAATAGGTCTTAAATAGATATCGGGTGTTTTCCTTACAACGGTTTTAAAAGGGCTTGGGTCCTAGCTATGGCCAGGGATTGGATAGTTTATTTAAGGATAACAATGTATTTATTGCAGATTTGAAACAGAAAGTCAATAAAAAATAGCCTTCAGTAAAATAACGGTTATCTTATTATACTCATGATTGGCTGAAAATTTTTCAGATTCCTTGGCGATCGCCCCCAAGTCGGATTCTGGGGTCTGAGGGGCTGGTCCCTCCGGGTTGTTCACAGTCAAGGGGATTCCCTAATTTTACTCAGGGAAGGGCCGATTATCCAATTCAACCTTCAATATAATAACGGAACTGGTTTTCTGGGGTCTGGGGCCAGAGTGGGTCATCCTTCAAAACGGCGATCGCCCGCAAAAAATTACTCCGGCACTTTTTTTGGTAAAATTTTAGATTCTGCCTAAAATAGCTGCATAGCCCGTTGTTCAAGGGATCATAACCCGGAGACCCGGGGTTTTTGATGCCAAGGCGATCGCCCTTGACGCCCTCGATCGGCTAGGATCTATAGTTGCAGCAAAGATAGCCTTGGGCTTGACCGAGTTGCCCGATCCTGAGCGCGATGGCCGCAGGACTTATCCCCTTGTCAGCGGGCCTGCCTGGGGCCGAGGTCCAGTCATCAGACCAGGAGGAAATTCCTTCTGCTCAACGGAATCAGGACGGTAAACCGCCCAAAAAATCAATCGAGAATTAACAGAATTTGTCGAAGAGAACGCCCATGAAAGTTACCCAGGAAAAGCTTCCCGCCAGCAAACTTGGTCTGGAAATTGAAGTGACCCCCGATATGTCTCAGAAAGCCTATGAACAGGTGATTCAGCAATTTAGCCGTCAGGCTAGCATTCCTGGGTTTCGGAAAGGAAAAGTACCGCGCTCAGTGTTGGTACAGCGCATGGGAACTTCCAGGATCAAAGCCGCAGCAGTTGAGGATTTAATTCAAAATTGTCTGGAAAAAGTCGTCAAGGATGAAGAGATTCCGGCCTTGGGGAATTTTGAGTTAATCTCCTCCTTTGAGGAATTAGTCTCGCAGTACCAACCAGGAGAACCCCTGGTGTTTTCAGTTTCCGTTGATGTCCCCCCGGAAGTCACCCTCAGCGATTACACCGGACTGGCAATTAGAGCCGAAGAAATCAAATATGATCCGGCAGAAGTTGATCAGTTTTTAGAGGAACGTCGCAAAGAGCAAGCGACCTTAATTCCCGTAGAGGAAAGAGCCGCCCAAGCTGAAGATGTTGCCATTGTCGATTATGTCGGCAAAATCATCAACGAAGAAGGTGGGGAACCTGAACCCTTGCCGGGAGGAGAGGCCGAAAACTTTCAAATTGAACTCAGTGAAGGCCGGTTTATCAAGGGCTTCGTTGAGGGAATTATTGGTTTGCAAGTTGGGGAAACGAAAGAGTTGAACGTTCCCTTTCCCGAAGATTATCCCAACGAGGATTTAGCGGGGAAGGAAGCGATTTTTACGATTACGGTGAAAGAACTCAAAGAAAAAGAGTTGCCGGAATTAGATGATGATTTCGCCCAAGCGGTGAGCGAGTATCAAACCCTGGCGGAACTGCGCGAGTCATTAGAGAAGCAGTATCAGGAGAAAGCCGATCGCGAAACCAAAGCGAATAAACACGCTGCCTTAGTGGAGGCGATCGAAAAAGTCGTCGAAGTCGAACTCCCGGAAACCTTAATTGATCGCGAACTCGATAATATCTTGCAGCAATCAATGATGCAGCTTGCCAATTATGGGATTGATGTGAAAAAGCTGTACACCAAGGAAACCGTGGCGGCACTGCGCCAGCAATCCCAACCCGAGGCGATCGCCAACTTGCGGAAATCCTTCGCATTGAAAGAAGTGGCCGCTCGTGAGTCCCTCTCCGTCACCCCAGAAGAAGTCAATGCTCGGATTGAGGAACTCAAGGACCGCTTGCCACCGGATTTTGATCGCGATCGATTGAACTCAGCCCTCGAATCGGAAATGCTCAAGGAAAAAGCCCTCGATTGGCTGGAAGAACGGGCGCAAATTGAGCTATTACCAGCAGGAACCCTAGAGGCAGAAGCCGCAGCAGAAGCCGCAGCCGCAGCCGCAGCCGCCGACGGTGAAGAAAGTGCCGGGGAAGTGATCACAATCAAGGCAACCGACTCGCCAGAATAAACCCATCTGATACCAAATCCGGTTGTTAAAAGTCGATTTTCTCTTTAGCCTGCGTTTGGCGCAGCCTGCGCGACAGCGCTTAGGCAGGCTTTGTCTGTGTAGCCCCACCCTTCAGGGTGTGGGTTTTTATAGACCGTTGAGAACCGGATTCCGTATGAGCCAGGGTCCGCGACGAGACCCCAAGCGCGATCGCCCTATTGCAAATACCGGGAACCCCAGAAATCTCCAGTCAATTGTGATGTGATTCTAAAGAAAAATCCAATTTGTGCATTTTTCTTGAAATTTCTGCCCGTCCTCGGTGCGCTGCGGCATAATATAGACAGAGCAAAGACTATAATGGCGTAAAAACCAAAAAAAATTTGCTTGATATCTACTTTCTCGAAAAGCTGACCCTGGCATGAACTCAGATCGGATGCTTATATCTCAAACTCCTTATTATCCAATCTCCGGCTCCGAGAGCCTAGAGATTGCCTCCACCAGCCAAAACGTGATCCCAATGGTGGTGGAACAATCCGGGATGGGGGAACGCGGGTTTGACCTTTATTCGCGCCTACTCCGGGAAAGAATCGTGTTTCTGGGGACCCCAGTTGATGACAATGTTGCTGACTTAATCGTGGCGCAGATGCTCTTTTTAGATGCAGAAGACCCGGAAAAGGATATTCAGCTCTATATCAACTCCCCCGGTGGCTCAGTCACCGCAGGAATGGCGATTTACGATACCATGCAACAGATTCGCCCGGATGTGGCGACCATCTGTTACGGCTTGGCTGCCAGTATGGGAGCATTTTTGCTCACCGCAGGCGCAAAAGGCAAACGGATGTCACTGCCTTCTTCCCGGATTATGATTCACCAACCTCTCGGTGGTGCTCAGGGACAAGCGGTTGATATTGAGATCCAAGCTAAGGAAATTCTTTATCATAAAAGTCAGTTAAATGAACTGCTGGCTTTTCATACCGGACAACCCCTAGAGCGAATTGAAGCCGACACCGATCGCGATTTCTTTATGTCGGCAGAAGAGTCCAGAGCTTATGGTCTAATTGACCAGGTTATTACCAAGCAGGGTCTTCCGAAATCGGGAGAGGCTGTTACCGCACAAAAGTAAGAGGCCGTCTATGTCTAAGTACGACTCCCATCTAAAATGTTCCTTTTGTGGCAAATCTCAGGAGCAAGTACGCAAATTAATCGCAGGTCCGGGAGTCTATATTTGCGATGAATGCGTGGACCTGTGCAATGAAATTTTAGATGAGGAGCTATTTGACTCCAATGCCGCAGCACCTCAACCCGTACCCCGGACGGAACAACCCCAAAAGCGGCGCACTAAACCCGCGACTATCTCGCTGAATCAAATGCCTAAACCGCGCGAGATCAAAAAACATCTCGATGAGCACGTTATTGGTCAAGATGAAGCCAAAAAAGTGCTTTCCGTCGCGGTTTATAACCATTACAAGCGCCTGAGCTACACGCAAGCAAAGGCCAGCGGGAAAATTGGGGCTGAGGATCCAGTCGAACTGCAAAAGTCTAACATTCTGCTCATTGGGCCCACGGGTTGTGGAAAGACCCTCTTGGCTCAAACCTTGGCCGATGTTCTGGAAGTTCCTTTTGCCGTTGCCGATGCGACAACCTTAACCGAAGCGGGGTATGTCGGTGAAGATGTGGAAAATATCTTGTTGCGATTACTCCAAGTCGCCGATCTCGACGTAGAAGAAGCCCAACGCGGCATCATCTATATCGATGAAATCGACAAAATCGCCCGCAAGAGTGAAAACCCATCGATTACCCGAGATGTGTCCGGTGAAGGGGTTCAACAAGCTCTGCTGAAGATGCTGGAAGGAACCGTCGCCAATGTCCCCCCGCAAGGCGGACGCAAACACCCCTATCAAGATTGCATCCAGATTGACACGAGCAATATTCTGTTTATCTGTGGTGGAGCCTTTGTGGGTCTGGAAAAGGTGGTTGAACAGCGCACGGGTAAAAAGTCAATGGGCTTTGTTCAACCCGGAGATGTTCAGTCGAAGGAAAAACGCACCGCAGATATTCTCAAGAATTTACAGCCGGATGATTTGGTGAAATTTGGGATGATTCCTGAATTCATCGGTCGGATTCCGGTCCTGGCTGTGGTGGACCCCCTCGATGAAGATGCCCTCACGGAAATCTTGACTGAACCCAAGAACGCCCTGGTGAAGCAGTATCAAAAATTACTGCGGATGGACAACGTGAATCTGGAGTTCAAACCCGATGCCATTCGGGCGATCGCCCAGGAAGCGTACCGTCGGAAAACAGGCGCCAGAGCATTGCGCGGAATTGTGGAGGAATTAATGCTCGATGTGATGTACGAGTTGCCGTCCCGCAAGGATGTGACTCGCTGCACCATTACCCGAGAGATGGTCGAGAAACGCTCAACAGCGGAACTGATTGTCCATCCCTCCTCCTTACCGAAACCAGAATCCGCTTAACACCGGGCTCAATTGAAGAGCGGGGGTGAAGAATGAACAATGGTGAATTTTCGGATGGGGCCATTCAAACTTTACCCTTGACCCTTCAGATGCGCTCATGTCATCATCAATAAATTTAGCAGGATGCCCTACATTCAAGTTCGCGGGGTCGAACACTATTACGAGTGGGTCGGCACCCCAGTTCCCACTGGAGAAAAGCCGGTTTTGGTGTTTCTTCATGGGTGGGCGGGTTCGGCTCGGTACTGGGAAAGTACCGCCTCTGCCTTGGCCGATCGCTTTGATTGTCTACTGTACGATATGCGGGGCTTTGGGCGATCGCGCTTACCCCTAGAACCCCCAGCCTTAGACTACGAGTTAGAAACCTACGCCGATGATTTGGCGTTATTTTTAGATGCATTAGGGTTGCAACGGGTCTATCTGAATGCTCATTCGATGGGCGCTTCCGTGGCGACTCTGTTTCTCAACCGCTATGGCGATCGGGTCATCAAAGCCATCCTCACCTGTAGCGGCGTCTTTGAATATGACGAAAAAGCCTTCACCGCTTTCCATACCTGGGGAGGTCAAGTGGTCAAATATCGACCCTCTTGGCTGGCAAAAATTCCCTTGATGGATCAGGTATTC
This sequence comes from Oscillatoria sp., assembly GCA_011390515.1. GTDB lineage: Bacteria > Cyanobacteriota > Cyanobacteriia > Cyanobacteriales > Laspinemataceae > Laspinema. Next base: position 11,894 of record JAABSJ010000083.1, on the reverse strand, counting down.
ATGGCCAGATTTTTATATCGTCCCATTCCCCCTGCCGCAAGACGGGCATTTTTAGAAGATTATCTGATGGCCGACTATGGGGCCGCCCTCAATACCATTTTTACCTCCGTCAGCAAGAAAGCCACCGAAGTAATGCCGGTGGAATTTGCTAAATTGCAAGTGCCGGTTCTCTTGATTGCTGGAGAATACGATAAAATTATTCCCGCTCACATGGGACAATACGCTGCCTCATTAAATCAGCAGTTCGTCCAGTTTATCCAAATGGCAAATACGGCCCATTTTCCCATGTTAGAAGATGCACCAACCTATTTGGAACTGGTCAGAGAATTTTTGGAAACCGGCCCTGCCTTAGCAGAAGTTTAGGGGTTTCTATTCCCCATACCTCAACAAACCGGGTTTCTTTTATCAATTTATGGGATGAAGCAAAAGTTATTGCAGAAACCCGGTTTCTGAACCCTTGAGTGAGCGAGAAACCGGGTTTCTTTTATCAATTTATGGGATGAAGCAAAAGGGAATTAGTAGGGTGGGCACTGCCCACCCTACTGACGGTGGGCAGTGCCCACCCGACTAATTTTTTACAGTTTTATAGGAAATTAGACCAAATTTCCCTTTGCCAAAACCCCAAACCTATCAAATTAAACCCCAAATTTATGGCATCACTAATCAATTAATGGTCAATTGATTATATCCTGGACTAGAATCAAAATTAATTGTTAATATTTCGGGTTGAAACCCATTTAACAAGTGAAAAATCAATCTTTTAACTGATTACATGACTGCATTACTAGCCCTTTTAGCCTTTTATGTAGCGGCGAACCTAGGGGCAAACGACGTCGCGAACTCGATGGGGACCTCCGTCGGGTCCAAAGCACTGACCCTGCGACAGGCCCTGGTGATTGCCGGAATATTGGAATTCACAGGGGCGGTCCTCTTCGGGCAAGAAGTGTCCCAAACCCTAGCCACCAGCGTGCTGGAACCGAGTGTATTTGCTCATGCCCCACACCTGCTCCTGACGGGCATGATTTGTGTCATGGTCACCTGTGGAATCTGGTTGCAGGTTGCAACATCTCAGGGGTGGCCCGTGGCTTCTTCCCATGCGATTATTGGGGCGATCGCCGGATTTAGTATCGTGGCGGTGGGATTCGATGCCGTGGATTGGTCCACCATCGGGCTGATTTCCATCAGTTGGCTACTCACCCCCGCTATTAGCGCCCTGATTGCCGCTACAGTTTATAGTTTCGTCAAGCGGTGGATTTTAGAACATCCAGAACCCTTACAACAGTTAGACCAATGGATTCCCTGGTTGAGTAGTCTGCTGTTGGGCGTGTTTGGGATTATCGTGCTTCCCAAGGTCCTGCATCCGGTCAATGTGTGGATTGGGACTGAGTTTGGGATCATCCTCCCCCCGCAAGATTTACCCTTGTTGGTGGGGGGGATAGCAGCAGTTGGACTGACCCTGGTGCAGTGGCGTAACCTCGAACAGGGGGACGGGGAAAATTGGCAAGAGTTGGAGCAAGATTTAGAGCAAGATTTAGAGCAAGAGTTGGAGGAAGAGACCGATTTAGAGAAAAACTCAGAAATCAACTCGACGGTTTATTCCTCCCCCGTTGAAAAGCAACTGGCGCGGTTTCAAGTGCTGAGTGCTTGTTTTGTGGCTTTTGCCCACGGATCCAACGATGTGGGGAATGCTGTGGCTCCCTTAGCTGCGATCGCCTATATTCGCCGGACAGGATCGGTTCCCCTGGATGATTTCAGCGTTCCCCTGTGGATTTTGCTGTTGGGGGGTGCAGGCATCGTGACAGGACTGGGAATATGGGGTAAAAAAGTAATAGCCACCGTCGGCGAAAAGATTATTGCCCTAAAACCCAGTGGTGGATTCTGTGCAGAACTTGCCACGGCGACTACGGTATTAGTAGCTTCCCGCTTTGGTTTACCCGTTTCCACTTCTCATTCCTTAGTCGGGGGTGTCATTGGCATTGGATTGGTGCAGAACCCTAAATCCATTCGCATGGACACCCTGCGGGGAGTATTTTTAGCCTGGATTATTACGGTGCCGATCGCGGCTCTTTTAGGGGCCGGTCTGTTTAGCATCGTGAGGTTGATCGGGGAGTAAGGCGATCGCCATTGGGGGACAAACGTCAAGAATCCCTGAATTCAGCAGTAGCGGTAAAATCCAGCCCTCCTCCCTGAGACTGGCCCCGGGAAGGTTGGAGTTTCAGGCCCCGGATAGACTCTAGGGCGATCGCCCTAGAGAAGCAACACCCGTAAAATTGCGGAATAATTTTCTTTTTAGAACAAATTAATTGTTGAGTTTTTTAACACAATTGGAACGTTTGATGGAAAATTTAACCCACCTTCGATACAATCATCCAAAACCTGTGCGTCTGCCTACTCATTTAGATTAGAATGTCAAGCTGAAGGGAATTTTTCAGTTTGACATCGGATTGAGTCAAGCACCGGCTAGGATGCAGGATGCGCTTAAGCGAATCAATTAAATTTCAACCCAACCAATCAGCAAAAACACAGGAGTGCCAAGCCAGGGGCGATTAGTTTGGTTTACGATCGATAAGCTAGAGGTAACAGAATAATGGGGCAACTGGACAATCAACCGGAAAACTCGACAAGCAGTAACACGAAAGAAATCGAAACCCTTCTGAGTTCCATGACCCAGGAGCTGCGAGATATTCAGCAAAATATAGTCGTTCAGTTGGCTCGGGACATGGCACGACTGCAAGCGGAACAATCCCGCCTGACTGCTGATATTCAAAAGCTGCAAAATCAACAACAGCAAATACAATCGCGGCAAATGCAGGGGGGAGCGGGACGGAATACACAGCAGCAGTGGACAAAGCAACTGGCGCAAGTCATGGCGTCCCAACTCCAACAAGAATTGAGCGAGCGGTTGAAGGAAATGGTGGCTCCACCGCCCCCATCCCAATCCTTAACGACCCTAGACCCCAATAGTGGAATGTCGTCGCCGCAGACGGGAAACTTGAATGAAAATACCTATCGGTTGTTGGCATCGTTAGATACAACCCTGAACACCACCTTTAAAAATCTGCAACAGGAACTGAGCAGCTATCAAAGCTCCTTGTCCCAGCAACTGGGGCGGATGCACTCGTTGCAGCAACAAGGGGAAGTGATTTTAGAAACCTTGGTCGATCGCCTGATCGAGCAATTGCAGGAAGAAGCGGGCAACGTTCAAACCACGGCAGAGATTGTCAGCAACCGGAGACAGGGACTGCCCGTGGGGGTTCCCCCGAACCGAGGCGATCGCCCGGAAGGGACCCGGACACAAAGCGATCGGGCTGCGGCAGAAAACGCGGCGAGGGCAGAAACCCGGACCGCTCCCCCAGCCACCCCAGTCCCCAGCCCTTCGGCAGAAAGTAACGTCTTTTTAACCGGGTTAATCCTGGCCTTGCTGTCCTCGATTACCATTTCTTTCCAAAACATCATCACCCGGGCGATTCTCAGTGCTCAATCCCTCTTTGGATTGTGGGAGGGACAAGTGCTGGCCCCAGGAGCAGGAAATTCCCTGTTAATTCTAGGGATGCGGATGCTATTTGTGGTTCCGCTCATGGGCTTTATTCTGGCCCCAATTTTGTATCCCAATACCTGGCGGGATATCAAACAACTGGCCAATCCCGAAAAGCGGGGGTCCCTCTGGATCGTCGTTGGCAGTGGCTTGTTTCTGTTTATGTCCCAGTTTTTTATCTATATCGCCCTGGGAAATATTCCAACCGGGGTGGCGATTACCTTGTTCTTTATTTTCCCACCCGTTACGGCAGTATTGGCATGGATCATGTTTGGTGCCAGACCTAGCTTTATCTTTGTTTTAGCCACCATAACAATTTACCTGGGATGCTTCCTGACGGTTTCTGGGCGGCTGACTGGAGGCGCACCGGATGGGAATTTGGGCCTAGGAATTGGGACGGCGATCGCCTCGGGGTTGACCTTTGCCGGTTATGTGATTTTGACCCAACTCAGTGCCCGAAAGCTGAAATTGCATCCGGCACCGTTTAGCGTCATTAACTTTTCCGTGATTTTAATCTTGGCGATTCCCTTTGTCATCTTTGGTTCTGGGGAAGGTAACTTCTTTACCTGGAGTGTTGTAGAAGAAAATTGGACCGGGTTATGGATTGGCAGTATTGCGCTAGCAGCCACAACCCTGATTGGTTACGCCTTGAATAACTTTGCGATTCCCATGATTGGTGCACCCTTAGCCTCGGTGGTAGCGGCAACGGGTCCTGGGTTGACCAGTTTAATGGCTCTGCTGTTTATTGGGGAAGGACTCGGGCTCAATGAGTGGCTCGGGGTGCTGATTGTCACCCTATGGGTGCTCGGAATTAGCGTTGATAACATGACTAAGCAAAAGAAACCGGCCCCGGTTGCCCAAGCTCCCGCAAAACAAGGAGCCTAGAGCGGGTTTAAAGGAGTTCACCGACTCTCAAACCGGGAAAAAAGAAAACCAGCGATCAGGCGATCGCTGGTTTTCTTTGTCTTTGGAATGTCCGTTCTATGAGAACGGAGAGGGAGGGATTCGAACCCTCGTTAAAGTTACCCCTAAACAGCATTTCCAGTGCTGCGCCTTCAACCGCTCGGCCACCTCTCCAGAGAACTGGGTTTGATGCAAATTCATACCCACAAGAATCTTATCCTAGCAGAACCCATTCGGTTTTGCAAACCCTTTTCCAAAAAAAATTTTTTATCCCGGAATTTCGTCCGAGTTCGAGGGGGGAGAATGACCCGTGGGGTAAAGGTTTGGGGACTTATGAATCCAGTGGCATCCCAAGGCGTGGGTAGATCCAGATATCACAGATAGCGTAACCTAATCATTAGATCCTTTGGTCGAATCCTTCATTGATTACTGAGCCACACCATGACCCGTTCTTATCGCATCACCATCCACAATCGTCAGAATGGCAGCAGCCAAACCGTTGAAGTCCCGGAAGACCGTTATATCCTCCAACATTGCGAAAACAAAGGGGTTGACTTGCCGTTTTCCTGTCGGAACGGGGCTTGTACCACCTGTGCCGTGCGGGTTCTCTCGGGAGAATTGCATCAACCGGAGGCGATGGGACTCTCGCCCGCCCTACGCGATCGCGGCTATGCCCTCCTCTGTGTCAGCTATCCCCGTTCCGACTTAGAAGTAGAAACCCAAGATGAAGATGAAGTGTACTACTTGCAATTTGGGCGTTATTTTGGCAAAGGCAAAGTCCGGTTTGGACTGCCCTTAGACGAGGATTAACCCGGATGGAAAATAAGAACTATGAAAATTTTCCGTTGTCCGGTACAGAACTGACCCAGCCTTTAACATTAAGCCCTAACTGTAGAGGCGAATCGCGAATCGCCTCTACAGTTAGGGTGGTTTCTCAACATCTGCGGAAGTCCTGGGTATCCTGGATCGGACTGCTGTTCCTGGTGAGCTGTTCGGGCCCGGTTGGTTCCGAACAGGTAGAAGTCAGGGTCGAGCGGGTGATCAGTGGCAACACCTTAGAAGTGCGAGACTTGAGCCAATCAGGGGCGGTCAAACGAGTCCGGTTAATTGGCATTGAGGCACCGGATTTGCAGCAAAATCCCTGGGGAAATGCGGCCAAACAGGAACTCGAACGGCTGAGTGAGGGGCAGACCCTGTTATTAGAATGGGATATAGAGAAGGAAGACGGATACGATCGCCAATTGGCTTATCTCTGGCATGATGGGAAACTGGTCAATGAAGAACTCATTGCCGGGGGATATGTTTTGGCACAGATGCGATCGCCTAATATCAAATACGATCGCCGCTTTACTCAGGCGCAAGAAAAGGCCAGAATTATGGGACAGGGCATTTGGGATTCCCAGACCCCCTTGCGCGAGCATCCCAGTGACTTTCGTCAGAACCGGCCCTAAATCCTGAGTTCAAATTCTTCTGCTCAACCCTCAACTGTCAATCTTAAAATTTTCATGAGTCATACCCCCGAACAACTCCAAATCTTTCTCGATATTGCCACCGAAGCCGCCCTCGATGCCGGGGCGATCGTTCAATCCTACTGGGGGAACTTAAACGCGATCGAAGAAAAAGGGCGATCGGGGGATTTAGTCACCGCTGCCGATAAAGCCTCGGAGAAAGCGATTTTAGAGGTCCTCAGACGGCACGTTCCCGAACATGGCATCCTTGCCGAAGAAAGTGGCAAGCTGGGAGATAGCAGCAGCCAGTATCTGTGGGCGATCGACCCCTTGGATGGCACCACTAATTTTGCCCATCAATATCCCCCTTTTGGTGTCTCGATCGGATTGTTGATTGATGGCATCCCCCAAGTGGGCGTTGTGTTTGACCCCTTCCATAACGAACTCTTTCGGGCGGCTAAGGGATTGGGAGCCACCCGGAATCGGCAACCGATTCGCGTTTCCCAAACCGTAGAATTGCGAAACAGCTTATTAGTCACGGGATTTGCCTACGATCGCCGGGAAACCCCAGATAATAACTATGCCGAATTTTGTCATCTGACTCACCTCACCCAAGGAGTCCGGCGCAGCGGATCCGCTTCCATTGACCTCTGTTACGTCAGTTGCGGGCGTTTGGATGGATACTGGGAACGGGGGCTCTCTCCCTGGGATTTGGCTGCTGGGGTGGTGATTTTATCGGAAGCGGGAGGAAAAATCACCGCTTATGATGGAAGTCCCTGGAAAATCGAGTCAGGGCGAATTTTAGCCACCAATGGGAAACTGCACGAGAGTCTGAGTCAGGAACTCCTCCAGGTTAAACCCTTAGAACGGTGGGCGAATTCCTGAGTTTAGGCGCACCGGATTTAGGCAGATGTTGAGAATCCTCCCTAAATTAATGTAGCGGCGATTCGCTTTCTCGCCTCTACATTAGACTTCTTGCAAAATTCTAAAAAGCCCCCCTGGAACTAAACATTTATTCCGCTGGCCTCCCCCAGGAACTAAACATTTATTCCTCTGGCTTCCCCCGTTAAATAAACATTTATTCCTCTGGCTTCCCCCTTCTTAAGGGGGACGGGAGGGGGATCTAAGGGGGACGGGAGGGGGATCTAAGGGGGACGGGAGGGGGATAATCAGGGGGGTTGGGGGGATCTCTCCCGTATTTTGCAAGAGGTCTATTAATTTAGGGTTTGTCCTCCCACCCGGTCCCGGTTGTGGGGGCAAAGAATCCAAGCACACCTTGGGTATCAATGCCTAATGGTGATAGCGATCGCCCTGCAATGACAAGGGCGAAGTACACTAAAGATAAGGTTACAGCCAGGGGATGGGCATATTACTATGTCTTTTAACATCAAGCAAGGCTTATTTCAATTTGATTTCGAGGACCACCATGCCATCTTGGGGGTATCACTGGATGCGGATTTTAATACCATCCGCAAACGCTATATGCTCATAGCAAGGCGACTTCATCCAGACAGTTCTAAAGCCGAAAGTCCGGCGGATAAAAAACTCGCGACCCAGATTTTGTCAAAATTGGCAAATCCGGCTTACAGCAAACTCACCACCGACAGCAGTCGTGCTGAACATGGCGTGTTGCTGGGGATGATGGGCAAACGATTGATTCAGGAAAAAGATAAGGTTCAACTCAAAAGTGAAGCGGCTCAACAGTTATTAAAGTCCCAAAATCTGGAAACGGACTATCAAGAATCCGTTGCCAAACTGGGTAAACAGGCGTATGAAAACCTGAGTCAAACCCTGGAGATAATTGGCCAAATCAGTGAGCTGAATTTGGTCTACCTGCAACGCAAAGAAAGCCAAGGCCAAACCGTGGGCAAGCCTGCTGCGGATAAAAAAACGGGCAAAGCGGCCTCTGGGAAAAAGAAAGCGGAAGAGAGTCCGACTCAACAACCGCAAGCGGCGGAAGCAACAGCAGATGCCGAAAAATCCGCTCCCTCAAAAATCGATAATTATTGCCGTCGGGCGGAAAACTTCCTCGCCGGAGGAGATTTTGATGGAGCCGTTAATGAGTTAAAAGAAGGGTTGAAAATTCAACCTAAAAATAGTCGGGCTCATGGATTGCTCGGCCAAGCGTATCTGAAGAAAAATCAGAGTACCCTGGCTAAAGTCCATATCAATCAAGCGCTGAAGTTGAATCCCAAAGAAGAATCAGCTTTAGAGGCGCAAAAAGGACTGCAAAAGCAGATGCAAAAAGCCGCGAAAGAGAAAGACAAAAAATCTCCCTTAGCGGCATTCTTCGGTAATTTGTTGGGTGGTAAAAAGAAAAAATGATTCATCAACCTCCAGCCGGGGCTCGGGATTTACTGCCCCTTGACGTGACCCAGAAACGCTGGATTGAAAAGCGGCTGCGCCCGGTATTTGAAGGGTGGGGGTATCACCGGATTATCACCTCAACGGTAGAACGGTTAGATACCCTAATGGCTGGAGGCGCGATCGCCCAGTCAACGGTGATCCAACTTCAGGAACGGGAGGAGGATAGCGCCTTGGCCCTGCGTCCCGAACTGACCGCCTCGATCGCCCGCACTGCTGTCACCCGGATGACGGACACGACATTTCCTCAACGGCTCTATTACAATGCCAATGTATTTCGTCGGGGCAAAAACAACTCCCACGGCAGCCAGCAGGAATTTTATCAAGCGGGGGTAGAACTGCTGGGAGTGGGCGGATTACTGGCAGATGCAGAAATCTTATTGCTCTTGCAGGACTGTTTGCAGAGTCTGGGACTGCGCCAATGGCGGCTGATTTTAGGGGAATCGGGGTTAACTCGGTCCTTACTGCGGATCTTCCCGGACCCCCTGAAACATAAAGTCCGACAGGCGATCGCCCAACTCGATCGCCTCGCCCTCGAAGCCCTCCCCTTAACCCCAGAACAGCAGGAACGGGCCTTATTTTTGTTAGATCTCCGGGGTCGTCCCGAGGATGTCTTACAGCGGGTGGGTCAATTAGAATTGGAACCCGGGGAACGGGAAACCCTGGAAAATCTCAAATCCTTAATTGACTTGTTAGCGGAATCTTCTGCCAGCAACGGGGCCATAAAAGAGGGTCCGATCCTGGATTTGAGTCTGATTCAACCGATGGATTACTACACCGGCATCGTCTTTGAAGTCGTCAGCGAAACGGAGTTCGGACCGCAATCCCTCGGACAGGGAGGGCGCTACGATCGCCTCTTAAGCCTCTATCATCCCCAAGGGGAGATGATTCCCGGGATTGGCTTTGCTCTCAAACTGGAAAACTTACATCAAATCCTGCTACAGACGGGTCAACTGCCGACGACAACCCCAGTCACTCAGACTTTAGTAGTGCCCACCAATCCTCGTGCCTATGCGGCTGCCTTTGCTCACGCGCAAACCCTGCGTCAGAATGGGGAATATCTCCCTGTAGAACTGGATCTGTCTCCCTACTCCAGTCCGTCAGCAGTTCGCCAATATGCAAGCGATCGGCGGATTGCCCAAATTGCTTGGATTGAAGGGGATGGGAATGCCGAAATCGAAATCCTCGGATAACCAGTAAGGGATTTCCATAAATAAACTGGGGCATTAGAAGTTTTGCAGAATTGTTCAAGCCCCCCAGGAACTAAATATTTATTCCTCCGGCCCCCCCAGTAAATAAACATTTATTCCTCTGGCTTCCCCCTTGGGAAGGGGGACGGGAGGGGGATCTAAGGGGGGCGGGGGGGGGATCTAAGGGGGGTTGGGGGGATCTCTGATAGAAGATTTTATTTTTTGGAGTTCCCTAACCACAGCATCAAATGAATCCAGGGTGTGTTCCTAGGGGGAGGAACCCCCAAAATGGAATCAATCTGTAGGAGCAGTTAAGTCATGATTTGGGTTGCGATTTCGCTCACCATAGGCATAGGCATCGGTATCGGGATCAGCCGAGTGATTCCAGGACTCTCCCTGGCGATCGCTCGCCAATTCCCTCCCCCCAACCCCAGGGGGGACAACCCGGGTTCCTGGGAACCCCAGTTCCTGAAGCTGATCGCTCAGATGGATGTCGGGGTCGTGTTGACGGGACCGGAATCCGAGGTCCTCGTCACCAACCCCATTGCCTTGTCCCTGCTGAATCTGGATGAAGCCGTCGTCATCGGCAGGCCCTTATTCGATGACAATCCTCATCTGTTACAAGAAGACTGCACCCCCTTTGCACCGGGGAAATGTCCCGTGATGCAGGCGATCGCCACTCAATCCCCCACGCAAGTGATCATCGGCATCGGGGTTCAGTCTCCACTCCCCCTCAATCCCAGTGGCATCCCGGGCTCCCTCCTCTACTGTAACGAGGAACTCGATTGCGATAAATGGTTGCTGGTTCATGCCAATCCGCAAATCGCCTCGAATGGCGGAGTCCAACAGGTCCTCTGTACCTTTAGCAATATCACTGAACAAAAACGCGCTGAAGCCTCTTTGCGCCGACGAGAGAATCGCCTGCGTCAATATAGTCGGGTCCTCGGAGAGTTAGCCAAAAGTCCCAGCCTCAACCAAGGGGATTTGCAAACCTCCCTGGAACAAATCACCGTCGCTGTCACCCAAACCTTAAACGTAGAACGGGCTAGTATTTGGTTATATACGGAAGACCGCAGGGCGATTTGCTGTATCGAACTTTACGAACGGTCCCCCCAGAAACATTCTGCCGGAATCGAACTCACCGCCCTTGACTACCCGGTGTATTTTCAAACCATCGAACAGGAACGCATCGTGGCGGCAGATTATGCTCAGGAAGACCCCACAACTCGCGAATTTACCGAGGGTTATCTGATTCCCTTGGGGATTACCTCCATGTTAGATGCACCGATTCGGGTGGGGGGAGAAATGGTGGGGGTTGTCTGCCTGGAACATATTGGTCCCCCTCGCCAATGGCGGGTAGAGGAGGAAAACTTTGCCGCGTCTGTAGCTGATTATGTCGCCTTGGGGTTAGAAGCCAGCGATCGCGCTCAAGCTAGACTCAATTTAGAAAAAGCCCTCGATCGCCTGCAAGCGGTGTTAGATACTGTCCCTGGATGTGTTTCTTGGGTTGGGTCAGATTTGCGCTACCTCGGGGTCAATCGCTATCTGGCTTCTCTGTTTGGGCGATCGCCTGCGGATTTTGTCAATCGCTCGGTGGGATTTCTGCAAACCCGCCCAGAATTCCCCAACTTTTTACAGCAATTTTTTGAAAGTTCTTGTCATAAAACTACGGCCGAAGTTGGCTTAGATATTGAAGGAAATATCCGCCAATATTTGGTGGGTGTCGAAAAATACAATCAGGGAAAATCAGCAGTTTGTGTGGGAATTGATATCACGGAACTCAAGGAAACGGAACAAGCACTGCGACAAGAACGGGCTTTATTACGGTCTTTAATCGATTCAATTCCCGATTTAATTTTTTATAAAGATAAGCAAGGCGTATATCAGCGGGTGAATCAAGCATTTCAACGCTTTACCGCCCGCGAAGAAGGCGATATTCTAGGCAAAACCGATCGGGAACTGTTTCCCCCAGAGGCGGCGAAAATTTGTACTGAAATTGACCAACGCATTTTGGCCGAAGGTCAACTCTTGCGAATGGAGGAGCAACTGGACGAGTTTGATGGGAGCAAAACCTGGCTTGAAACCATTCAAACTCCCTTTTTTGGTCCCAATGGGGAAATTGTCGGGATGATTGGGATTAGTCGGGATATTACGGAACGCAAAAATGCAGAAACGGCGCTGCAACAGTCCAAAGATGAATTAGAACGACGGGTGGCGGAACGGACGGCTTTTTTAAAAGAAGCCAACGATCGCCTGCAAGTTGAGGTGGCTCATCGGGAACAGGTTCAAATTGCCTTAAAAGCCAGCAAAGACCAACTCCGCCAATGCTTAATTGCGGCTCGCATGGGAACCTGGGATTGGGATATTCTTAATCATAAACTATCAGGTTCCGCTGAGATGGAAGCGCTTTATGGTTTCGTTCCCGGTTCCTTTGATGGGAAGTATGAGACCTAT
>JAABSJ010000082.1 GCA_011390515.1 Oscillatoria sp. | reverse complement strand
TACTTGAACAGTGGCGCAACCAACAGGTTGATTTAGTGATAGCAACTTCCGCTTTTGGCTTGGGGGTTGATCAGTCCGATGTTCGGGCCGTTATTCATGTTTGTATTCCGGAAACCATTGACCGTTTTTATCAAGAAGTCGGGCGAGGGGGACGAGATGGCAAAGCGGCAATTTCCCTGACTTTGCATACGACCCCTGATGTGAAAATTGCCGAATCTCTGAATGAGAAATCATACATTACCATCGAGCGGGGTTTAAGGAGATGGCAGAGTATGTTTAGCAAAAAAGAACCTATAGGAAATGGTCGCTATCGGGTTCCTATCGATATTCCTCCGACTTTACAGGAGAAAGATATTGATATGAATAGCGACCAAAACCGCGCTTGGAATATTCGGACCTTAACCCTGATGAGTCGGGCCGGTTTAATTGAGATGGATGGGGAACAGCCCCCTAAATTCAATTCCATCATGTCTGAACTCGAATTTCAACAAATATGGGACAAATATCGGAACTCTCGGGTTATTAGAATTAGGAATGAATATCATCTTGATCGCCAAACTTGGGAAAGCGAAATAGAACCCGTTCGCAAAAAAAGCCTAGACTGGGGTTATCAAAACCTGAATTTAATGAAAGAGGCATTACGTCCGAAGCGTTGCCTATCAGAAATCTTTGCTCAAACCTATCAGATTCCTCCGGGCGTCCCTCCTCACTCAAGATCCAAAATAACAGTTTCTAAAGCCTGTGGCGGTTGTCCTTATTGTCGCCAAGAGAAGCAGAAACCTTTTGCGGGAATTATGCCTTGTCCTAAACCGATTTGGACCGAACCACAATGGCAAATCGGGCCAGAATTAAGCCGGATACTGGAGCGAGAGAAATTGTTAATTCTCTTTTATGATGCCCTGGATCGGCAAGGCTGGAAACAGGATGGCGATCGCATTTTAAAATGGTTGGTTGAACAGGGAATTAGAAATCTGGTCATTCCTCCGGAATCGCAAACCTATTTCTGGAACCATCTTCACCCTAGCCAACTTTCCCCCGGCTTTATTTTCTACTTTGAAAAGTATGAACCTATCAAAATGCCCCACATTCCCACCTTGATTTTCCATCGAGGCGGTGATCCCATTCCTGAAACCTATCTATTCCTTAACAATTCTTCGTCAGCGCCCCGGATTTTGATGCTACCGGAACATACCCCTGACCCTAGTCGAGAAGATAGAAAGCTGATTGAGATTTGTTCAAGGCGCTATTTTCGCTTAAACCACTTTCGCACGGAGATCGGCTTATGAGTGTTCTCAAAACAACCCTTGCTAACCCGAGCAGAATGCGAGGAATTTTCCGCTATTTACTGCAAGTCGAAGGACAACGGCAAAAAAGGGAAATTCTCGAACAACTTTTATCGCCTAAAAAATTGGCGGAGGAGAAAAGCCCCCCTCGTCCGATGTTTAATGCGGCCTTGAATGAAAGTCTCAAATGTAAACTTCTGATAGAAGAAGAGGGGGTGATCGCGATTAATCCCGAACTACCCAAACTAGCTCGGGATCCGGAATGGGGAGATGACTTATTACCCGATACATTCATCGAGTTATTCTTTAATTCTGATAATGAAGATAATACCGATTTTGGCTTAGATTGTGCTTGGTATCTGGCTCAAGATATTTATGAGGCGATCGGCACTTGGAAAGAGGTGGAAAAGCGAGTCTCTAAGCAAAACGTAGCGATATCGTTAGATTTGAAATTATCGAGCGATACTCTATTTAGTCAACTCGAAGATTGGATGTTTTATTTCGGGTTAACTTGGAGGCATAGCTTAAACGACAAAAAAATGGCGGTTGCTGATCCAACTGCTTATATTAGACGCAACCTAGAAGCGTTATTTAATGAAAAATCTGAATCCAAGCTCCTCCTAAAAGAATTTATAGATCGCCTTGCGAAACGCTGTCCTCTTTTTGAAACCGGAAAATTTCGAGAACAAATCGAAGAAAAAATTGGTCGCCGACAGCCAAATTACCTGTCAACCAGCACCGCTTTTGCCTTATTTCGCCTGAAAGACGAGGGATATATTGACCTGCGCCGGGAGTCCGATGCGGAGTTGATGATTCTCCCGAAAGCGAATCAGACTGTCAATGACGAAAGCCGAGTTTCCCATATTATTTGGACCCAATCACAACTATGACGTTTACAAAATTTGTCTGTTGGAACCGAGAGAATGTGCGCCGGGTGATGGAAGTAGAAGCCACCCAGGTTACGGATTGGGTCTTTCTCGCCACCCATCATCCCCTTCCCATGCATCGCCAAGAACTGATTGAAGGAGAATCGCGAATTGATTACAATGAGCAGGACTTTCTTCGGGATTTCTTGGCTTCCCCAGATTTTGCATTTGTCCCTGTTCTAGGACAATCGGGAACGGGTAAATCTCATTTAATCCGGTGGTTATCGGCCAATATTCCGTCAACGGAAAAGCGCAAAGTCATTCTCATTCCTAAAATTGGCACTAATTTAAAAGACATCCTGAATTTAATCCTGGAAGGTATGGATGGACCTCCCTTTGATGAATACCGAAAGCGATTAAATCAGGCCACCAATAGTTTAACTGAAGCGCAAGCTCGGGAACAATTGCTGAATCAATTAGCGGCAGCAGTCGGTCCCAATGCTAGTCACGATCGCAGCAAACTCTCCGAGGTAGAAAACCACTTAGTTGACGAATTAGGGACGATCCTTTATGACCCTTTTTTCCGCCAAGAACATTGGCTAAAAAAGGGCGGAATTATTGACAGATTAGTGATTCATGCTCTCGGCCATCGGGACGGCTTAGAAATTATTGAAGAACGCCGCCAATTTTCAATTAATGATTTACCCTTAACTATTCTAAACTTGGAAAAAGCCGCAGAAAAATCTCGGGAGTTCTATAGTTTACTCCTCGGGTATGAAGACATTCAGGGAGCCACGGTGCAGTGGTTAAATCAACATTTGGATGAGGCGATCGCTCAAGTCTTGAACTTGGGGCGCGAAGACTTGCAACGATTAATGCAGGAAGTCCGTGAAGCACTTGCGAACCAAGGCATAGAATTAGTATTACTCATCGAAGATTTTGCTAAATTGCAGGGGATTGACCGGGAAGTCTTAGAAGCAGTTTTAGCAAGACCTCAGCAATTTGGCGGCAAAACCCTCTGTGCCATGCGAACTGCTTTAGCCTGTACAACGGGCTATTTTCAGAGCTTAATTGAAACCGTGCGGCAACGAGTCAGTTTCAGCGTGACGATGGATATTGGCTCGATTAATCAGGAATCCTTAATAACTCCCGCAGATCTTCAAGAATTTGTGAGTCGGTACTTGAATTCAGTTCGTTTAAACGATGGAAAGCTTCAAAACTGGTTTAAATCTCTCCATCAAGACTCAGAAGAAAAGGAGCTAAAAAGTGCCTGTCTAGACTGCGAACATCATCAAGATTGCCATGCCGGGTTTGGGGCCATTAATCAAATTGGTCTCTATCCTTTCACCCCAACGGCATTAGAAGAGATGCTCAGTCGGGTGAATACCGGAAATTTCAATCCGCGAATTTTTATTCGAGATGTTATCAAATGGACATTAGAAAATTCCGAATCGGATATTAAAACTGGACAATTTCCATCGAGTTCATTGCGGGAGCATTTCGGCAAGCAAAAACTGAGTGCAATTCTCCAAACGGATATTCACAATACAGATCCACAGCATGGAGATCGCCGTGCAATTTTGCTAGATTTGTGGACTGATGGCACTCAACTGGTCGATTTCCCCCGTGAAGTTCACACAGCTTTTGACATCCCACCCTTGGGGTTAACGATTCAAAAAAGCAAAGTCACTAGAGCAGTTTCTAGCACCCAGCAAGCTGCATCACCTTATGTGGTTAAGCCCCAAACTTCAGTAGAAAGTCCAAAAGTAGCGACCGATTTAGACATTCCTGAGCGCCTAAAAGAACACTTACAAAAGCTGGATAGCTGGAACAACCAAGATATTCTCTCGCAAGATTTAGCTAAAGAGTTGCGGGAGTTTATTTACCCGGCTGTTGTGGAACGAATTGCCTGGAATACGGAAATGTTACTAGAGGGAGTCTTTGCCAGTAACAGCAGCAAGATATTTAAGCAAAGAAACGTGACCTTTTACAGTCCCAAGGTGACCCGAGAAAGCGTGGCTGGGGTTAAACTATCCCTTCCGCTCAATCCTGACGATGATAAGGAATTCCGCGATACTGCGATCGCCTTTCAAGGGATTTTACAATACAAACACTACAAACATTGGAATTTTGAGGGTGGAGACCGCTACTTCCGCACCTACGCCAAATATTTAGAACGCTGGAGTCAGTATGTCTTAGAGCAAATTCGCCTCTATCCTCGGGAATCTGGCAAACCCTGGAACCCGGTCCCAGCAGCGGTGGAGTTACTGGCGATCGCCGCAACAATGGCGGGACATCCCACCCATTCCCTGGAAGAGTTGATTAACTCTTTATTCCTCGATTTAGACCCCAAGGATCTAGACAATCGGAGTGGAGCCTGGAAACAGTTAATCAAAACATTCAAACAACATCAGGATGGTTTGTTAGAAATTGTCACCAGTCGAATTATGTGTACGAAAGGCAGTTCTAAAAGCTATCAGATTGTTGATGTGGTTCAAATCCTCGAACCCTTACAACAGGTAAGTTTATCTTGGCAACCGCAATCGGAAATTCCCGAAGATGTCCGCAGTTCTGATGTTTTTAAATCCCTTGACAGAACTCGCAAAAACGTTGATGAGTTATTAGAAAGAGCCATTCAGGAAGAACGCGATCGCCTCCTCACTGTTTATCGAGAGTTAGTCGAGGAGTTGGGGGAAAACTTCAAAACTTCAGAGGTGATTAAACAAATGAAGGTAGCCCGCGATCGGGCGATAGATGCCGGAGTTTTTGGTGAAAAAAATATCGAATTGTTCAATACAGCCCTTGACAATTTTGCCAAAGCTCCGATTAGCAAGTATGTCCAAACTATGAACCAGCTAGAAGCAGAAAATGAACCGGCTAAATTACTGCCATATCTCAGCCAAGACTATCAAAAATCCATCAAAAGTGCGTCCGAGTTTCTCCAGGTGATGAATAAGAGTCTCGATTTGTCCATAACCCGCGCTCAAACGGAGGTAGACAATCTCAGGTTGAGTGGGGGGAAAACCCTAGAATCGGCTCAAAAAGGGATTTTAGAAGGGTTATCAACCCTGGAAAATTTGCTCACAGAGATTAAAGGATAAAAATCATGCTTCTAGAAAAGGCACAACAACTCAGCGAGTTAGCGGATCAAAAAATCCAGAGTCAGAAATATGCCGAACATCGTCAAGGATTTGAATCCAGACAGCAGCAAATAGAAAAAGCGATCGCCTCCTTGGAACCCCTCGCCAAGGCTGTAAAAGTTTTTCGCGCTCATGGTTTAGCAGATTTTGATGTCAGCAATAAAGCTGATAAACTGTTAGGATTCATCATTCAAGCTAAAAAACTATTTGGAGAAAATCCTGAATGGATTATTGACAATAACAATTTTGATGGCAATTTGTTTAAATCCAGCATAGATAGTCTGGTGAAGTCGGTCAAGCAACATTTAGAGCGCAATTGGAAACAATACTTGGCTCAACAGATGCCGAGTACAAATGATGAATTATTGAATCTCCTAGCTAAAATCACATCGTTTCGCGCCAATGTTGAACATATTCAAAAACTAAAAGCTCGTATTTATGACGTAAAATTTCCTGAAACGGAAAGCATATTTGAGGATTTAGAATACTCAATTCAGCAGTTAAAAAAATGTTGGGAGGACTTAAGCGGTGATGATGTGCCAGAAGCGGTGTTAATCTTTCTGAGACGTGCTGCGGATACTGAAGGTGCGCCACTTGACCTGCTGACTCCAGAGGTCACCGAATGGCTCGATCGCCACCATATTTCCCAAGCTTTGCGAATTCGCTTACTCTAAAAATCGGGAGACGGTAGTCCTAAATATGTAATAATGCTATTGAGTTTGCATTAGCATTTTAACAGCATTATTACCGCTTTAGGAGTATCCATCAGATAATCGAGGACTGCCTCGCTTTCTGCACTTGGTTTACCATCTTCCTCGGGATATTTGATTTGAGGTGAGGCTTGACTAGGCAAAATTGTCATTGTCGGCTCCCTCAGCTCGATTTTTATCCCTATTTTAACTCAAGTTATTGGTTTGGCATGGTGGGTCGGATTGGATTTGCTAAAATTAATGATAAATTAATCAATTTTAAAACTCCTATGAACCGCGCTGAATTTCGTTTCTATGCGGAACTGAACGACTTTCTACCATCGGAAAGCAAAAATGCCACCCTGACGCATCAGTTCAACAACCATCCCTCGATTAAAGATTCTTTGGAATCGTTTGGGATTCCCCATCCGGAAGTTGAGACGATCGCAGTCAATGGCAAATCAGTCGATTTTTCTTATCGGGTGCAAGATGGCGATCGCTGCGATATCTATCCGATTTCTCAATCAGTGGAACTTTCGCCTCGGGTGAGGTTGCGTCCCCAACCTGAACCCCGTTTCGTGTTGGATATCCACCTGGGAAAACTGGCGGGATTTTTGCGAATGTTGGGGTTTGATACCCTCTATCGCAACGACTATCCCGATGAAGAGTTAGCGCGGGTTTCTAGTATGGAAAATCGGATTTTGCTGACGCGGGATATCGGGTTGCTGAAGCGCGGGATTGTGACTCACGGGTATTGGGTGCGATCGCTGAATCCTCATGAGCGTCTCGAAGAAGTTTTGCGCCGGTTTGAGTTGTTCGATGTCATCACGCCGTTTAGTCGCTGCATTCACTGCAATGGTTTACTGGAAACGGTTACCAAAAACAGTATTTTAGAGCGATTGGAACCGAAAACCCGAGAACATTATGATGAATTTCGGCGCTGTAGTTCTTGCGATAAAATCTACTGGAAAGGTTCCCATTATGAAAAGATGCAGGAATTTATTGATGGGGTGAGGGGGGATATTTTGCTGAAATGAATAAATATAAAAAAGGTAAGGTTGGCGAGGCCAACCCTACCCGTTAATATCTTGAAAAGGAACAGTTTATTTAACTAAAACCCCCGGTTCTTTTTGTCGGGGTACGACCTCTAAAATATCGGTTTGGGAACAGTATTTTAGATCTTCATGACAGTTGAGACGGAGCAGGCGTTGGCCGTGACTGGCGTGATGCATTAAGCCTATTAAATCGTCTTGCCAGTGACGATAGAGGGCTAAGGCTGCGATCGCCTCGTCATTGCCAGCGAGTTCCTTGGGGGAGATGTTGCTACGGGTGAGTAAACCATCGGCGATCGCCCCGGCACAGACAGTATCTTCCAAAGAATAGCTGCCTTCCCAACCGGAACTGACAATCCAAACGGTTTCTGGATTGGTTTCTAGGAGATAGTTCACCACCGCTTGGCGATTAATTAACGCCGCTGCGAGTACCGAGGGGGCCGATTCGATTCGTTGCAACGCCCTTGTGCCGTTGGTGGTACTGATGAACAAACGACAGTCTTTGACTCGTTCAGGGGTGCAATCTAAGGGGGAGTTTCCCAAGTCGCACCCTTCAACTTTGGCCCCCCCGCGTTCTCCAGCACGCAGGCGTTTTTCAGCGGGCCAATCTGCGCTCAGTTGCATGAGCTGATCCATATCACTAAACACTTGCACGGCTTCCGCACCGGCATGGAGTACCGTGGCGATCGTGCTGGTGGCGCGTAAAACGTCAACGGCGATCGCGCAATCGGGCACGCTATCGGTGGGGGTCAGTTCGGGAGTGTGGTAGACAAAGAGCTTCACTGCTTGAAAACACCTGCTTGTTAAACTGCCGAGTTCTTATTTTATGGGTTTGGGGGGTATTCTTGATAAATTTTCTGAGAAATTGAGGTTAAAGGTGATTTCATCCGGTGTGGGTATCCCTGATATATCTCCCCCCCTGGGGATCTTACAAGAGTAGGTTTTTTACGTTCAGGGGGATTTCCCTCACATTAACTGCAACTCCGGTCCCCTCCCCTGTGTCTTGGTCCGGGTTAGGGTGGGGTCCTCCTGACGTGACAAAGTGGTAGGGTGGGCACGGCCCACCTGACTTATGGTGGGCCGTGCCCACCCTACTCCCACCCTACTCCTACTCCAGATATCCCCTCAAAATACCATCATCGATAAATGCTCGGGATGTTCAATCATTTCTTGCGCCAATAAAAATGCCGAGATTGTCCAGGTTTGATACTTTCTGGCTTCTTTCCCAATCAGTCTGCCGGTTGTCCCATCATAATATTCCGGCCACTCATCTTTTTGTAAGCGTTTTGAAGCAATTTGAATCGCTTTGCGGGCAATCTCTGGTTTTTCCGTATGCAGGGCCGCTGCGGTGAGCATCCACAGCAAAACGGGCCAATTTCCCCCATTATGATAGGACCAAGCCCGATTTTTGGGGTCGCATCCGGTCATCATTTCCCAATCCCGTCCTTCCAAGGCGGGAAAACAAATTTTCATCGGCATTTGTCCGACTAGATTTTCCCAGCGCCTTTCAATCAGGGTCATGATTTCTAGGGATTGTTCTGGGGTGGTTAAGCCGGATAAAATGGCCATTAAATTACCCAGGGCAAAAAACCGGCAATCGAGTTGAGAAGGGCCGAGGTTTCCGGCGAGATAGCCTCCGCCTTCGGGCAACCACCGACTCAGGCGATCGTAGGGAATTGAGTCGGAGTAAATATTAAATTGATTCAGGGCGGTTTCCCCATACTCTTCCCCTTTGTAGCGGTAAATGGCATTGACGCGATCGAGGTCAAGCCAATAATGTTGGCGCAAATGAATTCTGAGCGACTGTAATCGTTTGTCAACGGCTTGATTAATGTAGGAGTTTTCTACATTTTCGAGCAGGAGTTCTTTAGCCGATCGCAAGGCATAGTAAAATAAAGCTTGAATTTCCAACGGATGTCCATCAATCCCCATTCGGCGGTCAATCATGCAAGCGCCATCGGGAACTAAGATGGTGGGGTACATATCGAAGCGAGCCACCAAACACAACTCCATAATTAACCGGATGCCTTTTTGAAAATCCGGTTGATGGGCGATCGACAATTCGCCGGTGGTGTTGATATAATTCCGCAATACGAAAATCCACCACAAACAAGAATCAACCGGCGTGACTCGCCCGATCGCATGGTTGCCAAAGTCAGCGAGTAAATATTCTTCATGTTTACCGTGGACGACTTTGAAACTCGCGGGCATCAATCCTCGACCCGCTTCCAGAAAATCCAGTTGTCTTTCTTTGATTTGTAACTTTAAGGTCTGAACCAAAAAATTGCGAACAATTTCGGTTTTGCCCTTCATTAAAAAGACCAGTGCACAGGAAACAAAATCCCGGATAAAACACTGGTCATAATTGAGTGCTTCCGCACTGGGATCTGAAGCGGCAACGGTCCCGACGGGATGACCGTTATAATAAATAATCGATTTTTGAAGAACCTGCCATGCTTCGTCGAGGATAGTGCTGTCCGTACCCATTAATTCCCTGAGTGTCCTGCTGTGATAAACAGTTCATTATAGCATCTATGCTCCACAATGCCCTGATTCCGGAAACTGGGTTTTTGTCCAGTTTCCAGAAATTCTGGGTCAACCTTCACAAAAACCCGGTTCTCGTCAGCATTGATTGCAGGATCTCAGCCTACCCATCTTCCCCAGCACCGCCACCCCCACTTCATCCTTTGCTAAAGTCACTACGTTGGGGGAACGAGAATACAGGTTAAAAATCGCCGCCAGCACCGCCACCGCCACTGCTGCCCCCGCCAAAACCACCGCTGCCACCCCCGCCGCTAAAACCGCCACCGCCACCGCCATAATCACCGCCATAACCCCCGTTATAACTACTGCTACGGTCGTGGGTTAAGCGGGGAATTTTTTTCTGGGTATCCTCGCGATGATGGCAAGATTGACATTCGTAAACAATCTGGAGAATTCCCCCTCTTTCATAGGTGGCTTTTTTCAGGGTTTGTTGTTCAATGACAATCATGGTGAATTCTTGACAATGGGGACATTCACTAAAGCGCTCTTGATTGAGGAGATAGCGCCTGAGATGAAAGGGAGAGGAATCATCGGGATAACAGTGGGAACAATGCCACCCTTCAAATCGGGTACTGCCTAATCGTTGGGCAACTTGCTGCGGGGGATTGAAGCGATCGCTCAGACTCTCGGGATTGATCTGAAGTAAGGGAGTTTGGCATTTTCGGCAGTTCACCAGCACTTTGGCGAGAAATTGGGCGATTATCCAAGGGGAAATGACATAGCTGACTAGACTCGAAACTAGCACACAGAGGAATAGGAATAATCCGCTAAATTCTCGGAAACTAGGCCAGGGCATGAAAAGGGTTTGACTGATTGCAGAAAGGATATTCCCCCCAATGGGAATGATCAAGACCGAAAACAGACCCAACAACAGAACAGTTAGACTCATGGAGATGAGTTTTGAGTTGACAAATCGCTTAGGTTCCAGAACTTTTGTGGTGACAGAGTGATACATCCTCCGCCCTAGATTGATGCTCAAAACTACAGTACCGACTCCCAGGGAAAGGATGGCAAATCCTTGCCAAAGTCTCCCCGATGGATCGACGATCGGGAGCAGCAAAATTAGGGCGAAGGTGAGACTAAAAACTATGCCATAAATCCACCCAGAAACCGAGGGGGGCAGGCGATTGTCGAACTCACTGATCACTAGCGATCGCCCTTGCGGTTCTAAGGATAGGGGTTGGGTGGTGCGGGATTTGACTTTCTTATAGCCATAGAACGAAAAGATGGTGGCAATCAGAGCCGTAATTCCTAAGAATGGGGTGGGAAGGGAGGGGTCTGAAAACTCCGTTACTGGTGGATTTCCTGATAACTGGGTGACTAAGGCAATGGTTCCGGCTAAGATACCGCCATCCCAATCTCCTCCTCGCAGTTTGGGCGTGATTTGAGTATTAATAATCTCAGCGACTTGAGCATCGGGTAAGATGGATTCCACCCCATATCCGGTTTCGATTTCGACTCGTCTATCGCCTACGGAGGTTAAAAATAAAACGCCATTCTCTTCCCCCTCTTTACCAATTTGCCAAGTATTAAAGAGTTCGGTGGTAAAGGCTTTGGCTGTAGGCGATGGGGAAGTGGTGGGGACGGTGACTACTGCAAGTTCTGCACCCGTGGTTGCCTCCAATTCCGATATCATCTGATTGAGTTGAGTTTCTGTTCTCTCGCTGAGAATATTCGCCATATCGGTCACCCAAACCCCGGATTGTTGTTGGGGATTGGGAACATCTTCGACGAAAAGAGCATGACTGATCAGGGGAAAACCAATCAGGGATAAACAGAGTAAAATTGACCAAAGAATCCGGTTTCTGCGGGTGGATAGGGTCGGCATGATTTCCTCTTTTCTCTCATTTAAGCGGATGGATTGGAATGAATGGGAGGGTTTGGGATGTGCGGTTTGGGGACAATCCCTGAAGGTGGTACTTTGAACCGGCGAGGCTTAACAACCCCCGCCTGCACCACCGCCACCGCCACCACCGCCACCACCGCCACCACCGCCACCACCGCCACCACCGCCACAGCCACCACCACCGCCACCACCGTGATAGTAGGTTTCTTTAGGTAAGCGTGAGATTTGTGCGTGGGTTTCTTTAAGATAATCACAGAATTGGCACTGATGAAAAATCGCCATGCGTCCCTCTCGTAAGGAGGTGGGATAAATCAATATTTTTTCATGGTTAAAAACAGTCAGTTCTTGACAATTGGGACATTTGCTAACTTGCCGCTTGTTACGAATATACCCACGCAGATGAAAGTTTGAGAAAGGTTCGGGGGAATTAGGGTAATGAGTGATTTCTTCAAACTGGGTGAGACCTAATCGTTTGGCTATCTTAAATTTTTGATCCGTACTTAACCCCTCATATTTATGGAGAGATGGATTTAACAAATTGGGTGGATAACAATGAGAACAATGCCATACTTGAAATTTTATCACTCCTTCTTGTTGGGCCAATTTTTGATGGAAAGTTAACTGAGGGGTGAGAATAGGCTCCCCTAGCTTTTCTAAACTATTGTGACAATCCTCGCACTTCAGTTGAAGATAGGAATGAAACAAAGCCACCCCAAACCGGGCGATCGCATAGCTAAAAAAGGCGGCAAGATAAAGAAGGCTTAAGACCAAGCGCGCTCCTCCAAAGCTTGACTCCAGATTAGCGGAAGTAAATCCCAAAAAGATGAGTTGAGAATCACTAAAATTTAACACGATTGACCAACTGGGAACAAGCCAGAACAGTCCTAACAAGGCGTAACCAATGGGTGCGACATCGTGATTTTTTACAGAATTTTTCCCTCTAATTAACTTCCGCAAGAGATGATTGTCATAAATCAAGCGGGCTAAATCAAAAAACAAAAATAGTAAACCTACTGCCATAAAAACTCTCGCTATGCTTAGGGAGAGTATTCCCGATGGATCAAGCGGTAGACTGTTGAGAAGGACGGCAAAGGAAACACTGATTACGGCTAAGTAAATCCACCCGTAAAATTCCCAGTTGAGATTTTCGCTGAAGAGTCCAATGACTAGCGATCGCCCTTTAGGATTCACAGCGATCGGTTGCCGAGCAATCTGCTGCCCTTTTTTAAGGCTAACCAGAAATATCCCCAATGCCACCACAGAGAGGGTAGGAAATGGCAGGTCTGGCATTGAACTGTTAGATATCCCCACTAAAGAGGTGGGAAAAGAGGTGGGAGAGTCCGCAGGTAAGACGGGATTTTCTAACAAAATGGCGACTAGAGCTTCGGTTCCAGCTAATGCCCCACCATTCCAGTCATCTTCTCGGAATCGGGGAGTGATTTGATGAGTAATAATCTGACCCACTTGGGCATCGGGTAACACGGTTTCGATTCCATATCCCGTGTCGATTTCAATTCGGCGTTCCCCTATGGAAGTTAAAAATAATAACCCGTTATCGACGCCCTTTTTCCCAATTCCCCAGTGATTCAAGAGTTCAGTAGCAAAGGCTTTCGGGCTCGCAGAAGGTTTAGTGGTGGGAACGGTCACCACCATCAGTTCTGTCCCAGTTTTGGCCTCCAATTCAGAAATCATTTGATTGAGTTGATTTTTGGTATCTTCGGTGAAGACATTCGCCATATCGCTCACCCATCCCCCATACTGTTGTCGGGGATTGGGGACATCTTGCACAGTTAGGGCGTGACTCATCAGGGGGAATCCGATTAGGGATAAACCGAGTAAAATACTCCAGAGCATTTTCCCTCTCCTGATTGTTCTCTTGGCCCAATGGCAAATATCAATCACCGGACTTAGACCTCGAAATCTTTTGTCTTTACTCATCTTACTCAAATCCTTAAAAATTCATTCACGATATTATTTTCAAGCTTTTAAAATTAAAAGTTTGAAAAAACAAACGGTTTAAAGTTGACTTAAGGCACTTAGGCTATCGCGAAAAATGCAGGTAAGTGGGAGATAAAAACTACTGTTTTTCTAGGGGGAGTCTTGATGTAGACTTAATCCTTGTGTCCCTCGGAGATTTAGGCAGAGTAGCATTGCCTAGGGGGTAGGGTCAAGATGAGCTGAATGGGACAAGAAACTGGGTTTCCTCCCCATGTAGGTCCTAACTCAGCAGAGGTTGGGTTGAAAAACCCCATTTGTCTTTACTCTAAGGTACTGGAGTCTTTGTTACATCCTGGCATTGTTTGAGATAAATTAGAAGAGAATTTAACATTTTTTTATGAACTGGGTAGAGGGAGGACGATGAAGGATTCTAATTCTCAAATTCCTGAAGATATGGCCCAGGAAGTGCTAGAACTGGCTTCACGCTACTATTCTGGGTCTCAAAATAGCTATTCTCTGGATCAGTTGCAGCAGGCGGGTTCCGATGTCCAGATTCCGCCGGAGTTTGTGGAAAAAGCGATTCAAGAGGTGCGGGAAAAACGCCGGATTGAGGCGCAAGCGGAACAAGCGGCACAGGAACGGCAAAAAACGGTAAAAAAGGTGGCGGCAGGGGTGGCAGTGGCGATCGCCCTCTGGGGAATTTTTACCTATAATTCTCTGTCTAGCAGCGCATCTAAGATGGAGGCAAGTTGGGCACAGGTGGAAAATCAACTCCAACGGCGGGCGGATTTAATTCCGAATTTGATTAGTGTAGCACAAGCACAAACGACGGCGGAACAAGAAACGATCGCCCTGTTGATGCAAGCGCGAGAAAGTTACCTCCAAGCGCAAAATTTACCGGAAAAACAGGCGGCGATCGCTGAAGTTAATGTGGCAATTAATCGCTTTAATCAATCTTTCGGGACTAACCCTCAATTACAATCCTCTCAGGCATTCCAAAATCTCAGTTATGAACTCGCAGGAACGGAAAATCGGATTGCAGTGGAGCGAATGCGTTACAATCAAGCGGTGCAAGCCTACAATCAAAAGGTGGGAGCGTTTCCCAATTCCCTGATTGCTGGCTTAACCGGATTTAGTCCGAAACCCTTTTTTGCCGCAGAGAATCGCGAGGTCCCGAGACTGGATTAATTTATGAAACTAACCAACTTCATTAAACTAGGCACTTGCTCTTTAGGGATTATTTTAGCCTGTACCCTATCGGTCCAAGGGGGAGAAATCAACCCTCGAATTCCCGGGGTTGAGCGTTTATTTTCCCGAGTGTTACCCCACCCCCAAATTGTGCAAGAATTGCTTCAAGCGAATGTGATTTATTTAGGGGAAACTCACGATAGCGTAGCGGATCATCAAGCGCAATTGGAGATTATCCAGGAACTGCATCGGAACAATCCCAATCTGGCGATCGCAATGGAAATGTTCCAGCGTCCCTTTCAAGGGGCGATCGACCGTTATTTACGGGGAGAAATCACGGAAACTGAATTGATTGCCGAAACGGAATATGAGAACCGTTGGGGATTTCCTTGGGAATATTATGCAGAAATTGTGCGCTTTGCTAAAGCCAATCAGTTGCCGATTTTAGCTTTAAATACACCGACGGAAGTCACCCGCAAAGTCGCCCGGGAGGGGTTAGAAGGGTTAAGCGAACAGGACCGAGAATATATTCCACCGTTTGCTGAAATTAAGACGGATAATCTGGACTATCAGCAGATGGTGCGGGAGGTGTTTGAACAGCATCAAGCAGCGGCACATGGGTCGAGTTTGAAGTTTGAGAATTTCTTTTTAGCGCAAGTGCTGTGGGATGAAACAATGGCTGAGACGATCGCCAATTTTGTCAGGGAAAATCCCCAAATTCAGGTGGTGGTTTTAGCGGGACAAGGGCATATTGTTTATGGGTATGGGATTCCCAGTCGGGTGGAAAGACGAGTGGGCGATCGCCTCGGAATGGCACCCTTTGTCCAGAGATCTTTATTATTTGATATTCCTGAAGAACTTCGGTCAATAGGCGATCGGCCCCTTGCTGACTATTTTTGGGAGCACTGAGGATTGGGGGGAGATGGGGGAGATAGGGGAGATGGGGAGGATGGGGAGGATGGGGGAGATGGGGGAGATAGGGGAGATGGGGAGGAAACGACTGAAGTCGTTACTACGAACGGGGGAAAGATAACGACTGAAGTCGTTACTACCAACTACGAATATTCTTTCTATCCTCCCCATCCTCCCCATCTCCCCCATCCTCCCTATCCTCCCCATCTCCCCTACCCCAGAGATTTAACAAACGGTTCAAAGACAGGCAGGAGTTCGGGTTGGGCGGTGACGAGAGTGGGGAAGGCGCGATCGCGGTAATTGGTGCCGGGGGTTAGGGGGAAAATGGGTTCGGGTTCTAGGGGACGCCAGACGGCACCGGCAGCTTGGATGATCGGCCAAACTCCGGCAATATCCCAGATTTTGGGGGTTGCTTCTACTCCTCCGAGGGTAATCCCGGCAGCGACGGTGAGGAAATTGTAGCTGGCAACGCCTAACATCCGAATTTTGCAGGGGAAATCCGGTTGATAGTTGCCGATACTGCGGGAACAGAAGCTAAAAAATTGGTTAGGATCCAGTGGGTCGGAACTACTATGAATCCGGCGGCGATCGAGAAAGGCTCCTTGGGGTAATTTCAGTCCCGTTGTGCCGGACCAGAACCCGTGGAAAGATTGATGGAGGGGGGGTAAATGGACATAACCAAAGATGGGGATACCGCGATACAGTAGGCCGAGAGAAACGCCCCAGATGGGGATACGGCGGGCGAAGTTGGTGGTGCCGTCGAGGGGGTCGATAATCCAACACCATTCGGTATCGGGAAAGATATGTGCGGATTCTTCGCTGAGGACCCCATGTTCAGGGAAACGATTGGCGATCGCATCGCACAGTTCGCGATCGGCCCATTTATCCGATTGCGTAATTAAGCTGCCATCGGCTTTTTCTACTGCCTGAACTTGGCCGAAATCAGCCATTAGCTCTTTACCGACCTTATTCGCGGTCGTCTCCGCAAAGTGTAGAACTTGATCCCAAAAATCAGTCATTGGTTTTTGATAAATTGCGAATGTACAGTTGCTAATAGCCGATTGAATCAAGGGAAATGAGCGGATATGCGCTTAATTCCCGGGTGCCTTAGTCTAATTCACCGGCCATCACTGCCGCGATCGCATCTTTGGCATTCTCGCGGAACTCGTGAATATTGACTCGTCGCAAGAGGACAACTGCTAGAATCATCCCCACCGCTTGGGTGGCAAACACCAGACCATAAGACAACACGGGTACACCAAAGAGCAAGCGACCTAAATCCAAAACTGCACCACCGGAAACCGTAGACAGTCCTCGGGCGATCGCCTGAGCTAATCCCCAGGCCCCAATAAAGGTCCCGGCAGTTTCGGCGGCAGTTAGATCCAGCATCAAACTAATGGCACCCGTGGTAATAATACCCGATGCTAAACCGTAGAGGACTAAGGACCCCATCAACATTTCCGGTTTTTCCGTAAATCCGGCCATGATAATCAGTCCCAAACAGACGGCAGCACAGATACAGCCTAATTTGGTGGTGTTTTGCTTACCCAGGCGCGGAACCACTAAAAAACCTGTCGATGCAATCCCAATTAGGGTCCCCATCCCGAAGAAGGCATTCAGTTGGGTGGTTTCTGAGATGGCCATTCCGAAGACTTCCCCACCATAGGGTTCCATGACGGCATCCTGCATGAACAGACTGATGCTCATCACCAGCAGAAAGGTAAAAAATATCCCCGTTTGGCGACTGGCGGTTAAGACGCGCAGGGCCTCACCCAAGCCAATTTGGTCGTCTCGGTTCCCCGGATTTGACCGGGTACCAAAGCGGGAATATTTTTTCTCGACTCCCACGGTGGCAATCCCGGTCAGGACGAGCACGATCGCCGGGACAATCAGAAACAAACGGTTCACCGATGCCTGTAGCTGTTCGATGGGGGTATCTAAAGAGATTTCCCGGAGTAAACCACTGCTGACGATCGCCCCAACAATAATCCCCACCATCAGCATCGACCAGACGATACTCACCAGTTTAGAGCGATTATCCTCATCGGAGACATCCACCAACAGGGCGGCAAAGGGGGTTGAACTGGCACTCAAGGCCAGACCATAGATTCCAAAGGCTAGGGCCAGAACTCCCGCCCAGAGGTAGGTGGTTTGACTCCATCCGGTGGCCTCCAAACTGCTGCCAAGTTGCCACACAATTTGTACCGCAATGAAGGAAATAGCGGTAAATAGGGCGGCACCAATCCAGACATAGCCGCTGCGATGATGACCGAATAAGGGTTTGGAGTCGGACATCTGACCAAACCAGATGCGAGTCGGACTGACAAACTGATGCATGGCGATCGCCCCGGCGGCAATTAAGGCAGGGACTCTGAGTTCTTCGATCATCACCCGGTTAATCACCCCTAGGGTTAATAGGGACATGATTCCCAGACCCATCTGAAATAAACCCAGACGAAACATGGTTGCTACGTCAATTCTGGGCTTGAGGATTTCCTCACAGAAGGCGGATGGGGGTTCGGATATCTTGCCAGTTGCCATAACGAATTGGGATTTATCTAACAACAGAGCTTAAGCTTTCCTCATGTTAGGATAATCCCGGCCCGAGAGATAGAGGGCATAATGTACCCCCCAGTTCCGGTGAAAATTTGAGTCGCCAGGGCTTGACTTTTTGCCCAATTTATGATATTTATTCCCAAGATTTCTGGAGGAGAGGAAATGGCAGAGCCTGCGACGGCCCCCTCTGCCATTGGCCCAAGGGTTGACTCAACCGGCGAGTTCCTCATGGGAGGCGATCGGTCCGGGGAATCTCATCCAGTCCGAATCCCTACGAGAATTGCATCAACCCTGCCGGTCGTCCTAAATATGTAATGATACTCATAAGTTGCTGATAGAAACTCAGCAGTTTTGTAAAAAACAAGAGTAAAAATAATCTCCTTTTGATAAGTCAAACTTATTAAAATTATTTAAAATAACAATATTTCTACGGGAGGTAAAATGTTAAATGTAGGGCCAGGAATTTTAGAGGAATTAAGACATGAAAAAATCGATGAATTCTCAACCAACCCAGAAATTTATTGACGGTGAAGACTCTAAACCAGTCTGTCCTAAATGTGGTTCTCATAACATCCGTAAAAATGGTCATATTCATAATGGCAAGCAAAATCATCAGTGTAAAGATTGTGGGCGACAGTTTGTTGAGGGAAACCAAAAAAATATATTTCTAATTTCCTACAAAATCTGGTTGATAAACTCTTACTTGAAAGAATACCTTTGGCTGGTATATGTAGAGTCCTTGGAGTTTCAGGAACTTGGCTTCAAGAATACGTGAACGCCAAGTATGCCAAGGTTCCCAGGAAACTTAAAGTATCAGCTAAAACCCCCGGAAAGCTCATCATTCAATGTGATGAACTTTGGTCTTATGTTCAAAAAAAAGAAAATCAACAATGGATTTGGCTTGCTCTAGATTTAAACACCCGAGAAATTGTTGGATGTTATGTAGGAGATCGCAGTCAAAAATCAGCGCAAAAGTTATGGGAGTCCTTACCACCTGTTGATCGCTAATGTGCTGTTTGTTATACCGATTTTTGGCAAGCCTACGAATGTGTATTGCCTAACAAACGGCATAAAGCTGTGAGCAAAAGTAGCGGAAAAACTAGCCATATTGAACGATTCAATAATACCTTGAGGCAGCGAATTTCGCGGCTAGTTAGAAAAACTTTATCTTTTTCTAAAAAATTAGAAAATCATATTGGAGCCTTATGGTATTTTATTCACCATTATAACGAATCATTACATATTTAGGACTACCCACCATTCACCAGCTATATAGCGTTTCTCATGTCCATAAGGTACAGCGATGGCGGCCCCAACCCGTCGGCGGCCCAGCCCTTCGACTTAGCTCAGGGGGAGAGGGGATGCAAAAAAGTACATAATCAGTCCGGGAACCGCTATAGCAGTCCTGGCAGCAGTTGTGGAATAGGCCCTCACCCCTTTCTCGTTGGCGGCCCAAAACGGCAGAGGGGTTGGGGGTGAGGGCATAAATCATTTAGGATTGCTATAGCAATCCTAAATCAATTGTGGAAGACCCTCACCCCCAACCCCTCTCCCAGAACGGGAGAAGGGAGCTAAAAATGTTACAAATCATTTAGGACTGCTATATCGCGGTTTCTGTGATGAAAAACACCAGAGATAGGGCCATCCAAAATCCGCAGGGAGGACTCTAAAAAGGAGGCGATCGCTTCTAGAAGCGATCGCCTCCTTTTCGTCCAGAAATCATCCCCGACCTAACTCAGCAAATTTATGCCCAAAACGATGATAATGATGATGGTTAAACAGCTAAACTGGTTTAAATTGGCCTGGACAATCACCTTGATACCGTCAATTTCTTTAGGGTTATTCTATTCTTTTGTGCTGCGGGCGCGTTTAGTTTTAGGCCGGTGGCCAATTCCCTATCAACCCGACCCCAAAGATTTAGATTTTTTGTTTCATGATTGGCTCGTTTGGCTCAGTATTCCCGCAACTTACCTGTCAGCTATCGCCATGATAGGTCTTTTCATTCTGATGATTTTTTCTATCAGAATTCGGAAGTTCAACTATCCTTTGGCCGGGGTGATTTTCACAAGCAGTTTTATGGTATGGTGGATTTGCTTCCATTCAGATCCCGGTCAGTTCTGGGAGTGGTTTATAGATTAGCTCCACCGATGCAATTATCCGGCGAAATCTCATCCATCGCCTGAAGTTTTGACAGTTTTGTAACCCATTACACCGCAATCGTCCCGACTCTTCTGATACTATCCCAAAATCAGACAAATTTTGACTCAACCTGTGGTGCATCGGTACGGAGACCGTTGAAGTGAGGGAGAAAATCTGTGCAAATCCAGGAAAGTTCGGTAACGAACCTAGAAAATTCTCAAGATGTCACATTGAGTAGCCCGGCTAACCATTCGGTGACGGCAACGGTGGTGCAAACCCTGTGCAGCTATGTTCCCGCACATTTGGTCGATCGCTGTTTAGCCCATGCCGAAATTCCCCAAACGCCCCTGCTGGAGAAATTCCCGGCTGCTGTGCTGTTTGCCGATATCTCCGGGTTTACGGCCCTGACGGAACGATTGGCAGAACGGGGGGCCTCGGGGGTGGAAGAACTGACGAAGCATTTGAATGCCTATTTCGGACAATTAATTGCCTTGATTAGCGATCGCGGGGGGGATATCGTTAAGTTTGCTGGGGATGCCATGTTAGCCTTATGGATTGCCCCTGATGGCGATTTAGCCACCCAAACGGCCCGCGCCGCTCAATGTTCCTTAGACATTTTGCAAAACCTCCGCACTTATATCGCCGATGATATTTACCTCACTCTGCATCTGGGCATTGCCGCTGGGGAAATGATGGGATTGCACGTCGGGGGGTCAGGCGATCGCTGGGAATTCCTTGTCGCTGGGGAACCCCTGGCACAGATGGCGAGTGCAGAAGTTGCCGCACAAAAAGGGGAAGTCTGTATCTCGCCTCAAGGTTGGGCATTAATTCGCGATCGCTTTATCGGGACCACCGTAGAATCAGGAAATATCAGACTCGATGGCGCAATTGCCGAACAGATTCCCACCCCCAACCGCACTTGTGCCCTCGTTTCCCTCACCTCACCCGATGAACTGGCGGCAGCAGTGAGTTGCTATGTAGATGCATCCGTAAAAGCCCGACTTGCCGCTAGTCAAACTGAATGGTTAGGGGAACTGCGTCAAGTTACCGTCATCTTTCTCAATTTGCCCGGTTTGGATTACAATCGCCCCGATGCTTTAGCCAAAGTTCATGAATTTGTCGGCTTAATTCAAACCCTATTAGCCCGCTACGAAGGCACTGTTAACAAATTCCTCGTCGATGACAAAGGCAGCACTTTAATTGCTGTGTTTGGACTGCCATTATTTTCCCATGAAGATGATGCTGAACGGGGTGTATTAGCAGCGATAGAAATTCGCGAACAGTTGCGCGCTTGGGGATGGCATCCCAAAATTGGAATTACCACGGGAAGGGCGTACTGCGGGACCGTAGGCAGCGAAGTGCGGCGAGAATTCACCGCTATTGCCGATGTCGTGAATCTCTCTGCGCGTCTAATGCAGGCAGCTACCGATGAAATTCTCTGTGATTTGACTACAAAATCCCTGGCATCGGGACGAGGGCGAGTGCAATTTCAATCCTTGCCCAAAATTCAAGTCAAAGGGAAAAAAGCGCCGGTCAAAATCTATCGCCCCTTAGAAGTAATTGGAACAGAACGACCTAGTTGGGAAGTCAACAAATCCCCGGGTGATTTGATGGTGGGACGGCAACAATTGCGCCAGTCTTTGGCAGATAAATTGGAGCAATTGCGCCAGGGTGAAAATGGAGTGGCTATTATATCGGGAGAACCGGGTATCGGCAAATCCCGAGCGATTTCTGATTTGCTCGATCGCGCTGAGGCAGAACAGATTACCTACCTGATCGCGGCAGGGGAACCCGTGGAAAAATCCACGTCCTATTATGCTTGGCGATCGGTCTTTAGTCAACTGTTAGATTTGAATTTTATCACGGAGCGAGAAGCGCGCCGCCAGCAAGTGCGAGATTTGCTCTTTGACGATCCGGAACTGTGGGAACTCGCCCCCTTGCTCAATGCTGTGGTTTCCTTGGAGTTGCCGGAAACTGATGTCACTAAAGAATTAAGCCCGGATGTGCGTTCGGCAAAGACGCG
>JAABSJ010000008.1 GCA_011390515.1 Oscillatoria sp. | reverse complement strand
TCAAGAGAACGACTGAAGTCGTTACTACGAACATCAAGAGAACGACTGAAGTCGTTACTACGAACATCAAGAGAACGACTGAAGTCGTTACTACGAACATCAAGAGAACGACTGAAGTCGTTACTACGAACATCAAGAGAACGACTGAAGTCGTTACTACGAACATCAAGAGAACGACTGAAGTCGTTACTACGAACATCAAGAGAACGACTGAAGTCGTTACTACGAACATCAAGAGAACGACTGAAGTCGTTACTACGAACAGGGGATAAATTTCTTCGTTCGTAGTAACGACTTCAGTCGTTTCCGGGCATTAACCTCCTGGGGTAACCCTAGGGTATTGTTAACTCCTATCCTGCGAAATGTTTTGACAGTTTGGATTTCAATTGAGGCTATTTTTATAATAAATTTTGCTGTTTAATTTGAACAGCTAATTCATGAATCATTGGAATACAAACGGAATTACCAATTTGTTTATAGCATTCTCCGATACTAGGATGTCTTTGGAAATTATCGGGAAACCCCATAATCCGATAACACTCATTCAGGGTTAATTTCCGCACGGCATTTTCCTCGGGAATATAAATAAAAAAGCGGCCTGATGTTTCCTGGGATGGTAAAGTCGGATGAACTCCTTTCACCGAATAAATCCGATTCGGTTGTCTATGAACTCTCGACAGATGTTCTGTATTCGGTCTAATCCCGGTTTTCCAAATATTTTTATTACGATATCCGACAAAAATTAAGCCGGAAGCTTGGGGTTTAGGATTGTCGATTAATGTGTATTCGTCAGGCTTTAAATACTCAAACGGTCCTTGCTTATCTAAGAATTCTTCAAGACTAGGAGGAGAAAGTTGTGGTTTGATTAAGTCGAAATTGAATTTTTGATTTAAAGTACCAATAATAATCACACGCTCTCGATTTTGGGGCAATTTAAAATCTTTAGAATTCAATAAATTATAATTGACACAATATCCTAAGTCTTCTAAAGAATAAAGAATTGTCTCTAAAACTTGGCCTTGGTCAAGATGAAGGAGGTGCTTAACATTTTCCAAGACTATCACTTGAGGTCTTTTTATTTCAATGATTTTGCATAAGTGAAAGAAGAGGGTTCCTCGCGTGTCCTTAAAGCCATTGCGTTTTCCTGATATACTAAAAGGCTGACAAGGGAAACCCGCTGTTAGGACATCATGATTGGGGATATTTTTAATATCTAAAGTAGTAATGTCTTTGTCGGGTAAATCCCCAAAATTTTGATAATAAACTTTCTGGCAAGATTCATTAATTTCACAGGAGTAAACACAATTATATCCTGCTTTTTCAAAGGCAAGACGGAATCCTCCAATTCCAGCAAATAAGTCAATAAATTTAATTGAATCAGTCACTAATCTTTAAATTGAAGTGAATTTTAACAATTATAGCATCTAATAACCTATAGAAATTTCGGCAGCGTGGGAGTTTGATGCCGTTTGATACTGCGAAAAAAGCCGGTCAACTGGATCCGATTGTCGCTTTGTGGGGTGTCTAGGGCGTTTATTTTCTTCACAGATTGTCTATAAACTAAAAGCGATCGCCCTTTGTTTTTGGCAGCGATCGCTTGTTTATTTTTATGATCACAGGATATTAAGAGCTTTTGCTAATTAATCTGAAGCGTCCCCAAAAATCTACATAGCGCACATTCGAGTTGGCGGATACTCGCACTGAACCCATGCTTAGGGTCGTTTGCTTTACAATTCTTAACTCTTCAGGATATCGCGGTTGGGGGTCGTTTTCTAGCCAAACCGGAGGGACCATCATGGGGTCGTAGGCGGCGATCGTATCGATGACTCCGGGTCGGTCCTTAAACTGCACCCGTTGTCCTGGGTGAAAAACCACCGCTTCTTCTTGTTCTAGGTCCTTGTCAAATCCAATTGTCACAGCAACCATAAAATTCTCCTTATATGCTTGTATTTTTATTTAGACTAACCTTTTTTGGTCAAGGTTTGGTAAAAAAGACAAAAATTGTTACAAAATTGACAGAAATATCAAAAATCTTCAAAATCGGCCTTTTGAATCTATCTCAAGGTAGGTGTCAAGACGGAATCTACAGCCTCAAAACCCACGAATATCAGGGGTTTTAACGGATGAGTGACCCAATTTTTTCGACTTTTCATCAGGATTGAGGCAGCCACTTTATCCCGAGAAGCATTACTACAGGGTTGTTCTAGGGATTTTAACAAGACTCAGTTGGCAATAATCTGGAAAAATTATTAAGATTTAGGAGAGTTGGGTAAAAAATCACGACCAGGGTTGCCCATTAATAAGTGATGGTGTTTAAGTATAAATTCTTATTTCCTGACAAATGTCGGGGTTAATAAGCCCTTGTCTATAGAAAATTTCACCGAATAAGTAAATAGACTTACTTTAACTAAAAATAAAGGAGGGACGCCTGCTTAATCGGTGTCCCTCCTATTCCAGTAAAAATCAAGTGTTAAATCCAGAGATTCAAGGCAAGCATTCTCTAACGAGGGGATTTTGAATCAAACTGGGTTACTGTCCAAGCCAATTCCGGATTAAATCCAGCAAGTTG
Organism: Oscillatoria sp.; assembly: GCA_011390515.1. Lineage (GTDB taxonomy): Bacteria > Cyanobacteriota > Cyanobacteriia > Cyanobacteriales > Laspinemataceae > Laspinema. The sequence goes on along the minus strand of JAABSJ010000008.1, from coordinate 56,841 downwards.
GAACCGCCAAACCAGACCCCTATTAAAATAGAAGCCGAGAGAACAAATCCCATCACACAGATCACTAAACCGGCAAGACTAATCATGCCATCATCATCGAGTAATCCAAAGCCGGTTACAAAAATGCCGATCGCCGGTAAGGTATTGGTCCCGGGGATGGGAATCATCATCGAAATTGCCATCAGGGCGATCGCACTGCCAATGATGACTCGACCGGGTAAACTTGTGCAGATATAGGTCAACCGGGGACGAGAAAGCAACTCAATTTTTTCCAACCAGGGAATCCCGGCTTTTAAAATGCCTTGGATCTTCGACAAGGCGATCGGGTGACTCATCACCCGCTTGGGTAACCAAGGGCGTCTAGCCCCCGCAATCAACTGACTCGCCAGGATAAAAATCACAATTCCAAAGGGAATCGAGTATCCTGGGGCGGGGACAGGCAAGGCTGAAGGAAGCGCCAGCAGTACAAACAAAAATCCAAAAATGCGTTCTCCAGCCAGCAGGATAATATCCGCCAAAATCACGCCTTCGGAACGTTCTTCTTCAAAAAAATAGCGATGCAATTCAACAGAAAGTCGAGCCACAGGGTTTAGGTGAACGGCGAGATGAGTGAGGCGGGGGAGATGGGGGAGATAGGGAGATGGGGGAGGTGGGGGAGATGGGGGAGATAGGGAGGATGGGGGAGAGTAGGAAGAAGGATTGTATTTTTCCTCTCTTTCTAGTCCCCCCCCTTGCCAAGGGGGGGTTAGGGGGGGGTCTCTTCGTGAAGCCTTCTAGTCCCCCCTTGCCAAGGGTCTCTTATTCCAGTCCCCCCCCTTGGCAACGCCATCGGGTTAGGGGGGGTCTCTTCAGAATCTGGGCAGAAATCTATATCTTGCCCTTCCCCAAAGAAGACCACCCGATAATTTTAAGTTCCAGAAGTCCAGGAATTGATGTACTCTAATTGAGCCGAAGTCAGGGTATCCATATTGATTCCCATTGCTGCCAGCTTCAGACGAGCAATTTCCTGGTCTACTTCCGTCGGAATGGAGTGTAAACCGGGTTGCAACTTACCTTTATTCTTGACTAAATATTCGCAAGCCATCGCTTGGTTGGCAAAGCTCATATCCATCACGGCGCTGGGGTGTCCTTCCGCTGCGGCGAGGTTAATCAAACGTCCTTCACCGAGGACAATCACAGATTTGCCAGACTTGAGGTGATATTGTTGGGTAAAGGGACGCACGGTGCGAACTTCAGAGGCTTCTGCTCCCAGGGCCTTGAGGTCGATTTCGATGTCGAAGTGACCGGAGTTACAGACGATCGCCCCATCTTTCATTTTGGCGAAATGCTCACCCCGAATGACGTGCTTGTTGCCCGTTACAGTAATAAAGATATCTCCCTGGGATGCGGCTTCTTCCATCGGCATGACGCGGAATCCGTCCATCGTGGCTTCTAAAGCACGCACGGCGTTGATTTCCGTCACGACGACGTTGGCACCCATGCCTCGGGCGCGTAAGGCGGTGCCTTTGCCACACCAGCCATATCCAGCAACGACGATGGTTTTACCCGCGAGTAAGATATTGGTGGCGCGGATGATGCCATCGAGGGTGGATTGACCCGTCCCATAGCGGTTGTCAAAGAAATGTTTGGTTTCGGCATCGTTGACGTTCATCGCCGGGAAGGACAGTGCGCCATCTTTAAACATGGCGGCGAGGCGCACGATGCCGGTGGTGGTTTCTTCCGTGGTGCCGATGATATCGGGGAGTTGATTTTGACGATGCTGGACGAGGTGTACGGTGACATCGCTACCATCATCGATGATGATGTTGGGTTTGTGATCCAGGGCGATTTCAACGTGACGGTTGTAGGTGGCGCTGTCTTCTCCCTTGATGGCGAACACGGGAATGCCATAATCCACCACTAGACTCGCTGCCACGTCATCTTGAGTGCTCAGGGGGTTGCTGGCAATCAGGACCGCATCTGCACCACCGGCTTTTAAGGCAATGGCGAGATGGGCGGTTTCGGTGGTGACGTGGCAGCAGGCAGATAAGCGGATGCCAGCGAAGGGCTTTTCTTTGGCAAAGCGATCGCGAATTAGTCCCAGAACGGGCATTTCCCGTCCTGCCCATTCAATTCTCTGTTTGCCTAATGGCGCTAGAGAAAGGTCTTTGACTTCGTGTTTGATCTGAGTGGTGGTTGCTGTCATCGAACGGTTTCCTAAAAATAACAAATTGCCATGACTTATCTACCTTACTGATACATTTACGCCACATTTGTCCGGCTATTGCTGGACAATGCAGCGATGGCACTATCACCCTTTAAGGTGACAGAGGCGGTATCCCGCAAAGCTTTTAGAAAGATTCTAAAAGCGCTTGATGGTTTAAGGTCGATGAGGATGATTAGACTCGTACCCTCTTAGACTCAAGAATCCACACTAACCTCGGCAACCAAGCGAGGAAGTCTCAAAGGTAGGGTGGAAAAATCTGATAGTCGGGCGCGAGTGGTTGCTCCATTTTCAACTCTTGTTCGGATATTATACCCGATTATCCGCAGATGCCCAGCACATATAGGATTAAATCCTTACTCTATCGTTCCCGAGGCTGGGGAGGGCGATCGCTAGATTTGTTCTGGGGAACTTCCAGTTGCGGTTCCTCTGGCGTTTCTACCTCATCCGGTGAGGAGTCTTTTGGAGTGGACCATTGTAGTTTTTCCAGCAGGGATGCCGGAATCTCAATGGGTCCCTCGGAATCCGGATTCACCGGATCCATGATAGCGCGCACTTCCCGCACTTGACTTTCTTGAAACACTAAGGTAAATCGTTGTCGAATTCGGCTATAAAGGTACTCTTCGACTTGTTGCACCTGTTTGGAGGTAATGGGTTCTCTGGCTTGAACGTTTAAGTAAACTTCCGGGGGGGTCTGATTCCAATCAATTTCAATGGCTCTTAAGACACTGACTTGCTGCCCAACGGTGATAGTTTCCCGTTTGAGGATGTCCTTGAGTGTTGCTCTGAGGTCAGCTTCTCTGAGTAAGTTCCAAAAGCTTAAAAACAGGGGAATAATTATCGCTCCGGTTAAGGCTAATGTCCAGCTCAATGCTCGACCAATTTTTTTGGTTTCAATATAATATCCTCCCCAAACAAAAACAAGCATACAGGCGAGGACAATTCCTAAAAAGTTGGTGAAATACAGCAGAAATGCTCCCCAACTCCCGAGATAGTAGCCTTGAGATAGGCTAAATCCCACGACGCACAAGGGTGGCATTAAGGCAACAGAGATGGCGGTTCCGGCTAAAGCATCGCTGATTTTAGGTCGGACTTTCGCAAATCCACTCACGACTCCAGCGGCGATCGCCACTCCTAAATCCACTAAATTCGGTTGGGTCCGGGCCAGCATTTCTGACTTAAATTCTGAAATGGGTAAGTTGACTAGCCTGCCTAACATCCAGGATAAAATAATCGCAATAATTGTCCCTCCCCCTAGGGTAATTAAACTTTTGCGAAGTAACTCTAAGTCGGCTTCTAATGCTCCCAAGGCAATTCCCCGTAAAGGCATCATCAGGGGGGCGATAATCATAGCGCCGATGATCACGGCTGGACTATTATTAATCAGGCCCATTGTGGCGATCGTACAAGAAGCAATGACTAAGACGATATAGTTGAGGTCTAGCTCACCATCCTCTAGGAGTTGCTTCCGTAAGGCAATTAAATCCTCTAATGTGGCTTTTGGCATATCATTTCTCTTCAATACCCTCACGGTTGATTCTGGCCTATTCCCTTGCTTGTTAGTCAATGCCAGGGCAGTCTCAATTTACCTTATGTTATAGAATTTCCAGAAAAAAGTTTTGCATTGAACCGTAGAGACTAGACCTCTGGCAACATTCCGGAGGGATCCCCCTTTCCCCCTCCCTAAGTTCCCCCTTTCCCCCCGATCCTGATGCGAAGCCAGAAGACTAAATGTTTGAGTCCCGGGGGCTAGAGAGAATTCTGCAACAAGTCTACTAGATTGACCTGTCAAGGGGCTGGGGATCACAAGTTTGGGTCAAAAGGGTTTTGGGATTTTAAAATGCCGACAGCCAAATGCAACAGCTTTCCCATTACGGATCCAATGACTTGCATCTTGGCTTGACGGCGAGAGAGTAATCCCTTGGTGAAGGCTGTGAGCAAGGGATTCTGCCCCATGAGGACAATTGCCGCCCAATCCAAACTAAAGAGCAGTGTTACCGGGGTTCTGGCCCTCCTAAATTGCTGACTGGGCAGAGATTTCGGTATCCCCCCAGAACCCTTGCCCAACCCAAACGATTGTGATCCGGTGTTCTTAATCTACTGGACCCTATCCCCAAGAGGTAGGGGCGGGGGTCCTCTCTAAGGGCGATCGCCGAACAGATATCAAATCAAGGCTTCCCCGAGGGGGTTTCTTTCTTTGAGTCACGCCGGTGCCTTCCCGAAAAAAGGGGCTATAATACTTCATACTAAAGGGAGAGGATGTAGCGAGAAATTGGGGATATATTTTCTGTAGGTTCAAATTTATAGAAAAATTTTGAACCCCGATTCCGTTGGATCCATGATGCCGCCCTTTGGGGGTTAAAAACGGCTCATTCATCGATAGTTCAAGTTACAGTATTTTTAAAGGATTAGATAGAGTTACGGAGCTAGAATCATGGTAGATGAACTCGATAAAGAGCTGAGAAAGTGCCGAGCATTCTTAAGTCTAGCCCTATGCCTGGTGTTAGCAAATTTCGCTGTATCCTTCAAATTTCCCGATCTGCCGCAAACTAGCGATGAGCCATTGGAATCGGTTTTTTGTGAGAAGAGAGCGGTAGGAATTTTTTCTACCGGCAACAGGCTCCTCGACCAATTTTGCTTGTCTAAGATCTCCTGATAACTGAGTGAAAGCCGAACCTGGGAGTCCAAGTTAACATCCCCGATTTGTGGGCGCAACAGAGGAACTGCCGGGGATAACCCCTATCCGTTGGGCCAATTAAAAACGGAATCCGGTTGTGATAGGTCTATAAAAACTAGCCCGGTCAAGGTGGTAAATTTAATGACGAACAATCGTTGTTTCATGTAGGGTTTTGGTTACCAAACCCTCCCTCATCATGTAGGGTTTTGGTTACCAAACCCTCCCTCATCATGTAGGGTTTTGGTTGCCAAACCCTCCCTCCTCATACTGTTCTATAAGCGTTCCGCTAGGAAAAGGTGGGGCGTTTGCAGACGAAGCCCGGGAAGCGCGGCGTCATCCAGCAAATGGACTTTTAACAACCGGATTTGATATCATGTAGGGGTTTGGGTTCCCAACTCTCCCCCTAATGTAGGGGTTTGCTCTGATCACCCTTTTTACGGCGATCGCCTTTCAGAGGGTTTGGGGACCAAACCCCTACATGAGGGAAGAAGAGGGTTTGGGGACCAAACCCCTACATGAAACAACGATTGTTCGTCATTAAATTTACCACCTTGACCGGGCTAGGCTATAAGGACTCATGCAAGAACAACCTGAACAATTTTTACCTGGAAGCATTGCCCAGAAACACTTCTAGATAAAACTTGGGTAACTTATTTTTGCATGGTGCCTAAGGGAACTCCAAAAAATAAAATCTCCAAAAAAGGAGCGCGACTGAAGGGTGGGGCACTCGCAGACGAAGCCCTTCAAGCGCGGGCTGCAAGAGACTTGTTAGGTCCTGAATCATCGGATGCAATAGCAATTTATTTCTTGGAATAGCCTAAAAACCCACACCCGCCAGGGTCAGGCCCCACAGACAACAGACGCGCTACTCGGCTTAGAGAAGGGTAGCCGGACGCCCCCACGTCATACAGAAAATCGACTTTTAACAACCGGATTTCGTATAATCCGGTATTGACGGTTCGATTTGATCATCCGGAGTTCCCTGACTCGGGTTGTGGGTTGGGATGCATCAGTGCTACTTATTCTGCCCGAGGTTTCATCCCCAATTGCGTCGAGTCCCTCAGCGATTCGGTGGAGCGTTTATCTATCTCCGGAGTGAGATATTTTATCTATAGCAATCCTAAATGATTTATAACATCTGTCTTCTCCTGCAGGATGTTCTGGGCAGCCGACGAGAAAGGGGCCGCCGACGTCTTCCATAACGGCACGCAAGGATTGCTATATCTCATGTAACATCTCCAGTTTTCTCCTCTAAAATGGCCGGTTACATCATGGAAAAAATTAGAAAATAAAATGTAACCTTAGAAAGATAAATATTCGCTCGCTATTAGATAGGATTAGAGCATAAGTTACTCCGTTCTTGTTCCATAATTCAGAGGCATCCCATGTTAATCATCTAATAATTGATAAATCCAAGCACTAAAGTGTTGAATCCCAACCCTTTCAGTTGAGATTTACCTATCCCACACCATTTTTTTAGCTAGGCAATATTCCAACCGCAAGGGAGAATCCATTGCCCCGGGATAAAAAATCCATAGGGAACCGGGCGGTTTCATCACTGTATTTCCCGAATTTTTCCAAAAAATGTGGAATTTTTCCACTCTTTTTTACCTTAATAAAAAAGTTGACCCGACAAAACAAAGAGGCTTTATGAGCGAACACAAAAGTATTGACCAAAAACGGACAGCTAATCCCGGCGATCGCATTGCTGATGAAAAGCAAACCATTGAAGAAAAATCTAAAAAGCTGGCGGTAGATTCTCCTGATATTACAGGAGACCATATTCAGGTTCCGACCTATTTTATCGTGGAAGATGAAGAAGGCAATCAGGAAGCACTTCATCATGTCAAAGATGCAGAAGAAATTTCTGATGTCATTCGACAAGCCCGAACTGATGACGAAGGGAATCGTCAGTGGTGCTAAAGTGAGCATCTCGTAAGCCTTCGATATTCTCAGTATCACGGATAAACGCCAGAGGTACCGTAGAGGTGCGTCGGGTGAAATATCTAATCTAACTGACTAGATGAACATCCTGAAAGTCTAAATCAGACCTCATCCCTTTCCCCCCTTAACGCAATCAACAAAATGCCTGATTCTCCCTTCTTTCCTGGAGGGGAAGGTCGGGGAAAGGAGGGAAGGGGGATGGTGGAAAGCTCCTCCCTTCAAAAAACATTTTTTTGCTGGCGGATCTCACCCGATCGCGATGTAGGTGGAGCAGTAGATAGACTGCCCCTACTCGCGACATGAGGCGATGGGTAACCCCTAAATTAAATTATTGAGGTTCCCTATGCAGGGTGTCTAAATTTTGCCGATGGATCTCTTGCTAAGGGTATTCCAACAAATAAATTGCTATTGCATCATATCATAAGGTTAAGCACCTAACAAGACTCTCCACGCCCGCGCTTGAAGGGCTTCGTCTGCGAGTGCTCCACCCTTTCCTGACGGAACGCTCATAGAACAGGGTGTGGGTTTTTTGGATATTTTATTTTATGGAGTTCCCTAATTCATCACTTCTTCATTACTGGAGTAGTCCGGACATTCTGTAGCTTCAGTACGCAGGACCTTATCCGGTTGCACTGCACATTTTAGGTAAGGATTATTTTTAAAATATTTACAATTTGTGCAGGGTAATTGACTCACTGTAGGTAAGTTAGAGAGGCGACTCCGGACTGATTTCCAAAAATTAAAGTGCATGACAAACAGCACGACCCACACCAGTGCAGCAAAGGAAAGCGGCACTAATAACAGGTCGCCGGTAGAAAAGCTTTGCTCGAATCTCATCGGAGACTGGGAGGCTGGAATGTCAATCTGTTCTGAAGCAGTTAACTCCAGAGGCTCTATGCGAGACAGGGTGACGCGAGTTGGGGTATCTTGATAGGTTGGAATCTGATTCATCTTTTTTAACTCTGTATGTTTAGGATGGTTTAGCCAAATATATCCGTCTTGAAACCTTTAAGAAAAATTTTTCTAAAAGCCAGCCGATGTCGAGAAATAGACTCTCCCAATTTAATCAGAAAGAGTCTAGCTACTGTCACTGACATGAGGTACAGCAGCCGAATTTACTCTAACCCCTAAATTCTTCTCCTGACTCCCCTTGCTCTAAATAGTTTATGGCTTTAGTTTCCCGACAATTCGCGCCTTTTTTTTCACCAACTCTTTCTCTGGGGTAATCCTTCAAGAAAATTGTGATGCTTAGGGAACGGGGAATTTAGGAGAATCCTTGATGGACTTCATCCAAACGAAAACGCAATCAAGACTTATAAATAAAGAAAGCGCCTTCAAAGGGTTAATCAAAATATAACTCAGGAACAAATCCGGTGATCTCTTTCTCTGGTTGGGTTTATCTCTTTCTCTCAATATACCCCTAGGCTGAAGTTGAGTTTTTAGCCGATCGCCGGATTTTTTTCTCAATTAAATTGATGAGATAATTTCCAGATAGATTTCCTGAGTTCCCCTTAACATGAGTTTCTTTCAAGGTGAAGCCAAGGAGCAATTGGATACCTGGACTGAGATCACCTTAACGTGGATTTCTCTAGGGGTTTGTAGGGGATCCGGGGAAAGTTCAGCCGATCGCATGGTGGAGTAATTTAGCAGTGACTTGACCGGGGTACAGGGGGTCAACTGCCTCACCCAGTTGTATTTGCATAGTTTATCCCTAGGGTAAACGGCCCGAATCCCTCTAGGGATAGATTTAAAACCCGCCTTCCGAGGGGTAATGGGGTGGGGATATTTTCCCCGGAAATTAGGGGTCTAAAATGGCATCGAGCAATTTCTCTGGCCCGAAACGGACAGGATCCGTGCAGGGGAGTCCGGTTTCCGCTTCAATTTGCTGAATTGCCTCTCGGGAAGCCGCCTCATCCAAATCCCGAGAATTGAGGGCGACTGCTACCACCCGGGAGGGAGTCAAGGCCCCGGCAGCACTAGCCACCCCTTCATACAAGGCGATCGCCTCCGGCAATCCGGGAATCGGCACATGAGGATGGTTTTTAATGTGAGTTTGTCCCGCCCGATGCACCAGCACTAAGTGAGTCGGCTGACTGCCTCGCAACAAGGGTAAAGTCGCCGTAGAACCCGGATGAAACAAAGACCCCTGTCCCTCCACCAAAATCAAATCACAATCCGTTGCACATTGCATCACCGCTTGTTCCACCGCCCCAGCAGCAAAGTCTACTCGCACCGCATCCAGGGCCACCCCTGTACCGACAATCATCAACCCCGCTTGACCCGTTGCCACAAATTGCGACTGCAACCCGCGCTGTTTAGCGAGACGATGAATTTCCAAACAAGTAGACATTTTCCCGATCGCCATATCCGTCCCCACCGCCAACACCCGGGGACAACTCAATTGCCGCGCCTGAGCACTGCCGATTTTCAGTCCCGTCGGTTCTTGTCGGACATCCCAAATCCACTGTCCCTCCCGTAACGGAAACGGCAGTTCCGGATGATCATTTAACGGGGTATGCAACCCATTCACAATGGATAATCCCGCAGCAACAGCGTGACGGAGTTCCGCAAACCACTCCGGAGGTAACGCACCCCCAGGCGGTGCGATCCCGATCGCCAGCACATCCGGATTCATAGCCAGGGCCGCCTCTACCGAAGCCACAATGGGCACATCCCGGGCAATGCCCGTGAGTTCCGATAGCGATTGTCCCGCCGATTCACTATCGATGACGGCGACAATATTCCCTTCGCTGTATCTCAACAACGTTAACCCGGTTTTGCCAATCGAACCCAGAATGCCTTGATGTTGCAGAATGGCGACGCGATGATTAGCTGTTATACGCACGACGTTGTACTCCTAAACCCGGTAAATCATTCGGCAGCAACCGTCCTTCCTGGACGATCGCCCCGGTAAACGGATCGTCAATTAAATTCAGATGACTATCTAAATCCAGATAATCCGCTAACGGTGAGAGGTGAGACAGGGCGGTATTCGCCACCACACTATCGGAATAACACCCAAACATCACCTGCAATCCGCAGGCATGGGCGGTGTGAATCATCCGCATGGCTTCTGTTAATCCCCCACATTTCATCAGTTTAATATTAATTCCATGAACGCGATCGGCTAAGGGGATAATATCCGCCCGGGTAAAGCAGCTTTCATCCACGAAAATCGGTAACGGAGAGTCCCGATAGAGGTGCCGTAATTCCTCTTGTGCTGCCACTGGGAGGGGTTGTTCTAAATATTTCACCCCCCGAGAGCTCAACCAGTGACTCATGGCGACTGCATCCTCTAGGGTCCATCCGCCATTGGCATCAATGCTAAACCCGGAACCCGGTGGGGCTTCCTCTTGGACCGCCAAAAACATAGCGCGATCGGCAGCAATTCCAGCAGGACTCCCCAATTTCACCTTAATCGCACAACCGTGGGTGACTGCCTCCGTTTCGGGACTGCCTGAGTCTAAATTAAACCAATGTCGGACCCGGGTTTTGGCCGCATCGGGACTACTAATACCAATGGTGAGGGAGGTGGGCACAATCCGATTGCGATCGAGTCCCCACAATTGCCATAACGGAAGTCCGACTTTTTTTCCCAACCAATCCTGTAACGCCGTATCTAACCCCGCTTGCGCCGCCGAGGGAAAGTTACCCGCCTTTGTGAGAGTCATCAAAAACGCTTCTATTTCCTGGCGATCGAAAGGACTAAACCTCTCCAATTGGGGGGCAACATTCTGTAACGCCGCCACAATTTCCGAGGTCCTTTGAGGCGTACCCCCAGCAGAAAACGGCGATGCTTCCCCCCATCCAGTTATCCCTTCCGCTTCTACCTTAACTAAAACATTCGTACTTTCAGCCGTCGTTCCCCGACTAATAGTCAGAGCAAATCGTTTATGAACCGTAAAAGTTTCAATCTGAATTTTCATAAGTTCGTAATAACGACTTCAGTCGTTCTCTTATCTTAGTTCGTAATAACGACTTCAGGCGTTCTCTTCCTCATGTTCGTAGTAACGACTTCAGTCGTTCTCTTCTCTTCAGTTCGTAATAACGACTTCAGGCGTTCTCTTCCTCATGTTCGTAGTAACGACTTCAGTCGTTCTCTTCTCTTCAGTTCGTAGAGGTTAGAAACCGGGTTTCTTTACAGAATTTATCGCGATTAGCAACAAATCTGGGTCAGAAACCCGGTTTCTTGTCCGGGAGAACGACTGAAGTCGTTACTACAAACGGGGAGAACGACTGAAGTCGTTACTACGAACTGAAGAAAGAAACGACTGAAGTCGTTACTACGAACTGAAGAAAGAAACGACTGAAGTCGTTACTACGAACTGAAGAAAGAAACGACTGAAGTCGTTACTACGAACATGAGGATGAAATTACCGCAATCCTAACCAGGTAAATAGGTCTTGATGGGTGAATGCTTCCAGTAAGAGCAAGGCGATAAAGGCAATCATGGCAACTCTGCCATTGATGCGTTCCGCATATTCAGTCCATCCAAAGGCCGGTTCAGGTTCGGCGGGTAAATCTTGAACAACGGGGGGTTGAGTTGGGGTTGTTTTTGGCTCAGTCATTCAGGTTTTTTTTAGGAGCTTTTGAGGATTGAGATTCGAGTTCTTGAACGGATTCAATCAGCGATCGCACTTCGTCAGTGCCTTCAGAGGGTTCAAAGGTTAAGGGCATTTTGCCTCGTTTAATCGACTGGAATCCCACCGGACCCAGGCTTAATAATCCTTTGATATCCCGGAAGAAATTACCAACGACCATCACGGCAAATTTGCGTTCATCGACCCAGCCGCCTTTTTTGACTAAATCAATTAAGACTTTGCGATGACGAATGGGACGACTGGCTTGGGCATCGTTGCGTTCGAGAATTTCGTCCTTAATTTTACCGATTTTATCCAGGGGTTCGACGCCCATTGGACAAACGGAATTACAGTAAAAGCAGCGGGTGCAACTCCAGACTCCGGAGTTCGCTTGGTTATAGTTTTGTAAGCGGGATTCGGTTTGGTCGTCGCGATCGTCTTCCACCATGCGATAGGCTTTAGCGAGGGCATGGGGACCGACAAAGTTCGGGTTAACTTCCACGGCGTTGCATTCAGAATAACAGGCACCGCAGAGGATACAATTGCCACTTTCTTCTAGGCGCGATCGCTCCTCGGGAGTTTGGAGAAATTCTCGTTCGGGAATTTTTCTGGCACTATTACTCACATAGGGATCAACAGCTTCAAGATTGTTCCAAAACCGCTGCATATCCACGACCAAATCCTTGACAACGGGCATATTTCCCATTGGCGCAATGGTAATTTCTGGAATTGCGCCCGGTGCAGTCGCCCTTGGGGGTGCACCGGGTAAGGCATTGAGTGCCGAGTTTTCAGTTTTTTCGCGATCCCGGGTGACGGACTCGGTTTCGGTGCTTTGTTCTGAGATTTGGTTCAATCGGGCGATTTCAGCGCCGATATTCTCTTTACAGGCGAGGGCGGAACGGCCATTAATCCGCATTGAGCAACTGCCGCAGATGGTATTGCGGCAATTTTTACGAAAGGCGAGGGTTCCGTCTTGCTCCCATTTAATCCGATTCAGACAATCGAGGATGGTATTCCCCGGTTCTACATCGAGTTGATAGGTCTGGATCCGAGGGCCAGTATTTTGGCTTTGGCGAACGATTTTAAATAAAACTTGCATGATGATGGCTACCCAATCCCGTGGGGGAACTGCTTCGATTATATATTGTACGCTGATTTGCACAGGATCAGGATCGGAGATTTTTTCTCCCGGGGTCCTCGTGACGTGGCTGAAGCGCGTCACGAGGGAAGCTATTGTTGTCAGGGGGAGGTATCCGTGCTATTTTTCGGGGTTTTGGCGACATTGAATGGGGAGTCCGAGGGTAAAAGTGGTTCCCCTTCCGGGCAAACTCTGACAATTGAGGGTTCCCCCATGTCCTTCTACGACAATTTGGTAAGAAATGGATAATCCTAATCCGGTGCCATATCCGACTTCTTTGGTGGTAAAAAATGGGTCAAAGGCTTGTTGTTGTAATTCTGGGGTCATTCCCGGACCATTATCGGCGATGGAGATGGTGACGGTGTTTTCTGTGGGTTGTGCGCTGTTAATCCAGATGGTGGGGGAAGGAGGTTCAGGGGCGATCGCGCCCTGGTCCTGGCTATTTGGCAGGGAGTGGGGATGGCGAGATGTTGATTCTAAGGCATCGATCGCATTGGTGAGCAGATTCATAAAGACTTGATTGAGTTGAGCGGCATAGCAACGGACGAGGGGGAGTTGAGCATAGTTTTTGATGATGGTAATTCCGGGGCGATCGCCACTTGGTTCCAGGCGATACCCTAACATCATTAACGTGCTCTCCAATCCTTCATGGAGATCCACTGATTTGAGTTCCGCTTCATCCAGTCTGGAGAAATTGCGGAGAGATTCTACAATGGTGCGGATCCGTTCGGATCCCCCTTGCATGGAAAGGACCAATTTGGGGAAATCTTCAACTATAAATTCTAACTCTATTTCTTCTTCAACTTGTTTAATTTTCGGGGGAATAGAGCCTAACGCCTGACGATACTCGTAGAGCAAGCCTAATAATTGCTTGACATAAGTTTTGACATAAATCAGATTCCCATAAATAAAATTAACGGGATTGTTGATTTCATGGCAAACTCCGGCCACCAATTGCCCGAGGCTGACCATTTTTTCATTTTGAATAATGTGATTTTGAACCTGTTTCAGTTCCATTAAAGTTTGTTCTAATACCCGATTTTTGTCCACAAGTTCCATTTGGAGCGATCGCACTTTTAATTGATGCTCCACCCGTACTAAAACTTCGGCTTCTTGAAAGGGTTTAGTAATATAATCATTTCCCCCGACCTCAAAGGCTTTAATTTTATCAAAAACATCATCCAGGGCACTAATAAAAATAATCGGAACTTCCCGAGTCTTGGGATTGGCCTTGAGCTTGGAACAGACCTGATACCCATTCATTTCTGGCATATTAATATCCAGCAAAATCAGGTGAGGTAAACTGAGCTTTACAGCATTGAGTGCCAGATGAGGGGTGAGGGCTTTCCGAACCCGATAACCTTTTTTGGTGAGAATGATGGACAAAAGCCGGAGATTAGCTGGGGTATCGTCAACAATCAGAATATCTGAAGGTTCGGGGCTTGTGTTATTTTTATTCATCAGATTATAAAGGCTCGGTCAGTCAATAAAAATTGAAAAGCTTGATGCGCTTTAGTTTATCAAACTTTAAAGAGTTTGTCGAGGAAATTATGGCAAATCCCTAACTATTAAACGAGAGGGTAGACCACAACATTGATTGCCCCCTCTCTGTAAGGCCCGCACCAACGGAGTATTACCGGGCTTATGGTTTTCCCAATCTCATGAACATATCATAAAATCACGCCCTCTTCTGATGTTTATTCAAATAATTCACATTGATCATTTCCACATTTAAAGGCTTCACCTTGAGGTTGGGTGAGATAAGTACAATAGCAATTCCTGCCGGTTTGTTTGGCTTGATAGAGGGCTTTGTCAGCGCTTAAAATCAGGGTATCGAGGGACTCTTCTCCGGTGGGGATCATAGTACAAATTCCCAGACTGATTGTCACAATATCGCAGACATCAGAGGCACAATGTTTAATATCTAGCTGCTGGATTTCCCGCTGAATGTTGCGGGCGACGGACAAGGCACCCTTGGAATGGGTCTGGGGAAGGATGGCGGCAAATTCTTCTCCGCCATAGCGCGCAACTAAATCAGCCGGACGTTTAACCGCGTGACAAATGGCTTGGGCCACCTGTTTTAAACACTCATCTCCAGCGGGATGACCATAAGTATCATTATAGGCTTTAAAATAGTCAATATCGCATAAAATTAAGGACAAAGGATGATGTTGTCGCCCTAAACGGATCCATTCTTGTTTGAGATGTTCATCAAATTTACGGCGGTTTGAAACTTGAGTTAACCCATCAATACAGGCCAGCTTCTGTAGTTTTTGATTAGCTTTTTTTAAGGCATTTTCAGCTTTTTTCCGATTGTTTATTTCCTGTAAAAGCAGGTGATTTTGTTCTTCTAAAAGGCGATTTTGTTCATGGAGTTGGTCTTGTAGTCGTTGAATCTTCAGTTGATTTTCGATGCGAGCAATGACTTCTTCTAGCTGGAACGGTTTAGTAATATAATCGATTCCGCCCACTTTAAATGCTTTAACTTTATCCCAAACATTATCTAAAACACTGATGAAAATAATCGGAATATTTCGGGTTTTTTCTGATTCTTTTAAAGCGAGACAAACTTCATATCCATTCATGGAGGGCATATTAATATCCAGGAGAATTAAGTCCGGGATTAAGGCATGGGCCGCAGTAATCGCCATTTCTCCATTCAAGGCTTTGCGAAGATAATAGCCATGTTTCGTCAAAATAGAGGATAAGACCCGCAAATTATCCGGGGTGTCATCCACGAGGAGAATGTTTCCTTTGCATGGGGTTTCTAATCCTTCAATCATAATTTGTGCATCCCTGTGATGATTAAAAATGCCCATAACTGAGCCGGTTTAGCGCGGATGCAGATTGGTTAATGCCCTTGGGATTGACGGGAACTGGGATAGATTGAGCCGGTGATAGGATACCCCTGAATGTTGTTGTTGTTTTCATGCTGGCTATCTCCCCATTTTAAAACTATTGATGGGTCTAGGTGATCAACTTAAGAAGTCATCTTTCGTAAAGGGTTAAAGGGGATAACTGGAATAGTCAATCAACAGAGGGATGAGAGCCATGACCGATGGATCCCGGTCAATCATCCTTGCCGGTTCAGGATTTTAGGGCAGGGAGGGTAAAATAAAATGAGGTTCCCTCCCCCTTAATGGAATCGAACCAGAGTCTTCCCCCGTGACGTTCGACGATTTTTTTGCAGAGGGTCAACCCAATGCCGGTCCCCGGATATTCATCGTAGGAATGCAGCCGATAAAATGCCTCAAAGATGCGATCGCCTTCGTCAGGGTCGATGCCAATGCCATTATCCCGGATTTCAAACTGCCATTCTTCCGGATTATTCAGATTACAGCAAACCTCAATTTGTGGGGAAATATTCGGGAGTCTAAACTTAATCGCGTTAGCCATCATATTTTGAAAAAGCTGCATTAATTGACTCTCATTTCCGCTGACAGTAGGCAGATGGGAATGGGTAATAGTCGCCTCACTTTTGGAAATTTCCCCACTTAAATTCGCCAGAGCTTCTTCTAACACAAAGTTGGAATCAATGGATTCAAAACTTTGGGGGTGGGGGGGAATGCCGACTTTAGAATAGGTGAGTAAGTCCTGAATCAGTTGGGTCATTCTCCCGGAAGCCTCAATAATATTGGTGAGATAGCGATCGCCATCGGGACCGAGTTGCTGTTCATATTTCCAGGTCAGTAAATCCGCATTGCCAATAATCACTTGCAGGGGAGATTGTAAATCCTGGGATGCCACGTGAGCAAATTGCTCCAGTTCCAGATTAGACCGCACCAATTGGTCATTTAAGGATTGCAATTCTGCATTTTGGATTTTGAGTTGATATTGGAGTTTTTGAATGGTCAGGTGATGTTTAACGCGGGCGAGGACCTCTTCAATCTGAAAGGGTTTGGTAATATAGTCAGACCCTCCACTTTTAAAGGCTTTGACTTTATCCCATTCATCCTCCAGGGCACTGATAAAAATCACCGGAATATCCTGAGTCTTCGGGTCAGATTTCAGCCGTTGACAGACTTCATAGCCATCCATATCCGGCATCATAATATCCAACAAAATCACATCGGGCAAAAGGGTTTGACAAGCGGTCAGCGCAATTTGACCATTGAGGGCTTTGCGGACTTTATAGCCGCGATCGCTGAGAATCTTAGCCAAGACTCGGAGATTGATGGGGGTATCGTCCACAATCAGAATATCTTTGGGGCTATGTTCAAGGGGTCCTGAATTCATGATTTCTCCTGTTGCGTCAGTGCCATTACCATTTCAAATTGAAAGTTATTTGCCAGTTCTGCCAGTGCCTGGGCGAGCGGAGCATTCTCAGGGGGAATTTCCTCAATTAACTCCAAAATCATATCATCACTACATTGGCAGGCTGCATCATAAACGCGAACCACCCAATCCCGAGGCATGACTTGGAAAGATTGAGCCTCCAGAATAAAGCCTGAATCCTCTGTTGAATCTTGAATCTTGTTGTCGGAGTCTGACTCTATTGGCTCATCATAAATATATCGTACCCCTATATGCTCACCGACCTTGGAGAGCAAAAGTTCTTCGCGAAAAGGCTTGTGAATAAAATCATTACATCCAGCAGCAAGCACCAGTTGACGATCGCCTTCAAAGGCACTGGCGGTTAATGCAATCACCACTGTGTTTTGACCCTTTGGGGTGGCTTTAATCCGGCGAGTGGCTTCAAACCCATCAATATCTGGCATCCTCATATCCATCCAAATTAAATGGGGGTCCCAGGTTTCCCAAATTTCCAGGGCCTCGCGACCCGTGGCTGCACCCTGGACCGAAAATCCTAATCCGGAAAACAGGGTAATCAGCAGCAGACGGCTTTCAAAGGCATCATCGACGGCTAAAATCCGGTATTCCGGTTGATTGGGTGCTAAGGCGACTGCACGGGGTTTAGCCTGTCTCTGGGGACTCTTCACAGGTTCCCCTTGGCCGGGGGTCAGGTCAAAGCAAAACACCGTTCCTTGATTGGGGATACTGCGGACCTGAATCTGTCCCCCCATCAGTTCCACAAATTTCTGACTAATCGGTAACCCCAGTCCCGTGCCTTGTCCGGATTTCATCCCGGTTTCGGTTTGAGCAAAGGGTTCAAACAGCCGGTGCATTTCGTGGGCGGCAATTCCCGGTCCCGTGTCTTCGATTTCAAAGAAAAGTTTTTGGAGGCGATCGCCTAGAACCGTTTCCCCTGGTTCCATCCCCTCGTTGCTGGCGACCCGAACCCGCAGAAAAATCCCCCCAGTTTTGGTAAATTTAATCGCATTTCCCAGAATATTCAATAACACCTGCCGCAGTTTTCCTTCATCGGTGCTGATAAATTGCGGCACCTGGGGATCAAGCTCAAAATCAAGCTGTAACCCTTTAGATTTAGCCTTGAGTCGCAACATGGTTTTCAGGTTTTCCAACAGATCCCACAGGTCGAAACTGGCTTCATGAAACCCGGTGCGGCCTGCTTCAATTTTAGACATTTCCAAAATGTCATTAATTAAATCCAGCAGATGTTCTCCGGCGCGATTAATAATCCGTAATTGTTCCGCCTGTTGGCTGTTCAAGGAGCGATCGCGGGTCATCACTTGGGAAAAGCCGAGGATGGCATTCAGGGGAGTCCGTAGTTCGTGACTCATATTAGCGAGAAATTCGCTTTTGGCACGGTTGGCGGTATCCGCAGCGATCGCCGCTTTTTGGAGTGCCTGAGCTTGCTTTTGGGTCCGTTCGAGCAGTTGCGCTTGCTGCAAGGCTACCCCTAATTGGGTGGCAATTTGGATGGCAATATTTACATCCGCTTGTTTCCAATCGCGCGGACCGCTATTTTGATAGATTGCCAACAGTCCCCAGAGTTGATTATGGGCAAAAATCGGGACGATCAGATAGGCTTGCACTTGCAGTCGATAGAGATGGGGGAGTTCCTCGGGGTTTAAAGGGGCCTGGGTGAGGTCCGGGGTCACCAGACAGGGTAAATCCGACGGTTGGGGATAGAGGGGGTTGGGTTGGCGATCGCGCTGGTCCAGGGCTTCCAGGGTCAAGTTCCAGGCACTCAAAGCCGCTTCAGCATCCTTCAACCGTTGAACAGCCAGTTGTTTCTTAGGGGGTTTTCCGTCCGGTGCAGCCATCAGGGGAACCCAGTCTTGACCCACGGATTCCCAAATCGAGGTCATATCCGCTTCTGGAGGGCAGCGATAGACCACGACCCGATCGCTTTCTAGGAGTTGTCGTAAATCCTGCGTCGTCGCCGCGAAAATCTGGTCCAGTTCCAAGGTTTGACGCATCCGTTGGAACAGGGTAAAAAGGGCCCGATCGCGTTCTGAGCGTTCTAACAGGTCATTTTCTGCCAGTTTGCGATCGCTGATATCGGAAATCGTGCCAATGTACCCTTTTAAAGTGCCGTTTGGGTGGGTTTCGGCGATCGTCTGACCCATAACCCAGGTAATTTTTCCATCAGGATGCAAAAACCGATACTCAGACTTAAACGGGACTTGATGTTCCGAGGCGGTATGACACTCTTGACTCACCCGACTGCGGTCTTCCGGATGCAAGGTACTCATCCATCCCGGTCCCAGAGATTCAACCTGGGAGATTCCAGTAATTTCACACCAGCGTTGATTGACATACAGACAGTTACCCGCAGCATCGGTGTGGAAAATCCCCACTGGAGAGGCTTCTGCTAAGGTTTGATAGCGGCGCTGGCTTGCTTGGAATGCCTCTTGGGCGATTTTCCGCTCTGTGATATCGATCCAATACCCGACGCATTCGCGAGTATTGCCGGTTTCATCTGCAACTGATCTCATCCGGTCGTCCAACCAGCGATAGCTCCCGTCAGCATGGAGAAAGCGATATTCCGCGCTCAGAGTGCCTTGGGAGAGCAGGTTGGGGATTTTTCCGAAGAGGCGATCGCGGTCTTCGGGATGAATCCGATCGCGCCAAAAGTTGGGGTTTTCTAAAAATTCCCGTGCTTCGTATCCCAGGATCATCTGAACATTTTCACTCATAAAGGTGGCGCGATAAGGGCCGCAAATTTCCGCACTATAGATAATCGCTGGACTGGAACTGAGCAAGTATTGCAGGCGTTCCGTGGTCTGTTGTAACTGGACTTGTGCCGAAACGCGATCGCTGATGTCTCGTCCTTCGGGGATGAGCAAGATCGCCCTCCCCTGTTCGTCCAGGACGGGTTTCAGGGAAAAGTCCAGGGTGAGGGTCTTGCCTTGAACCCCTGTCGCTTCGACTTGATAGCGGATAAATTCCCCCTGGGATGCCTGGGATATGGCCGCCCTCAGTTGCTGCTGTAGTGCCCCAGACCGATTCCACCAAGGTAGTTCCCAGAAGGGTTTACCGACGACTTGAGCCTGCTCTAAGCCGATAAAATCCAGGGCGGTTTGATTCAGTTCCAAGACGGTGCCATCGGGGTTGAGCAGGCCGATCAATTGGAACATGGAGTTAAAAATGGCCCGAAATCGTTGCTCACTTTGTTGCAGGGCTTGCTCTGATTTCAATCGTTGGATTTCCGCAGCCGTGCGATCGGCAAACAGTTTTAAAATCGATTCGGTGTGAGCCGTGGCAAACATGGGTTTGTCATCCAGGATCGCCAGATAGCCTAAAATTTCGCCCTGGGCAGTTTGGATGGGTAAACCCAGATAACTCTGGGCATTGAGAGTCACTAAGCCGAGGTCCTTGGGAAATAGATTCTGGAGAGATCTGGAATAATAACAGGTTTTGGCCGTTTTCAGGACCACATCACAGGGGGTGTCTGGGAGTTCATACTCGATGGGTTCACTCCAGCGATTGCCCAGCCAAAAGGCCAGGGAACGGGCCCGATTTTGGGTCGCGTTGCTATATTCCGCCAGGAGGGCATATTTGACTTGCAGCACGTTGGCGATGGATCGAACACAGGCGTGGAAGTATTCCATACCAGCGGCGGCAGCGCTGCCTTCTACCATGGCTCGTAAGGCTTCTTCCTGCTGGCGGCGTTCGGTGATATCGATGGTGGTGCCGGTGGCCCCGCGAATCCGCCCTTCCGAGTCCCGTAAGGCGATCGCATTCACCAAAACATAAATCTGTTTGCCGTCTTGACGCTGATAGCGGGTTTCATGTTGCAGCAGGGGTTCTCCCTCTTGCAGCAGCCGTCGCAGGAGCTTTCTTTCCCTCGAACGGTATTCCGGGGCGACAAATTGAGTTAATTTGCAGCCAATGGTTTCGCTGGAAGTATAACCATAAATTTTCTCGACTGCGGGATTAATAAAAGTATAACATCCCCGGATATCTATAGACCAAATGACATCTTGTGAGGCATCTACTAGGGCTCGATATTTCTGTTCGCTGTGGCGGAGGGCTTCTTGGGCGATGCGGCGTTCGCTGATTTCTCGTTGTAACTGGATATTTTGTTGTTCAAAGGCGAGGCGGGCTTGTTTTTCTTCTTCTAGGAGTCGCGCTTGGGCGATCGCAATTCCCAGTTGGGCGGCGATCGCCTCAATCAGTTCTACCTCTTGTGCGGTCCACTGGCGAAACCGATCGCACTGATGCAAGCTGATAATCCCATTGGCTTGACCTTGATAAAAAATCCCCACGGATAGCATAGACTTGATGGTGATTTGTCGATGCAGGGAATTTGCACTGTCCAGCCTCACTTCGGTATTGACATCATCGTAGGCGATCGCCCGTTCCTCCGATAGCAACCGTTCTAATCCGGGATTGTCGGCCAGGTTAATGGTGCGGGGTTTGAGGGAGGAATGGCCGGGGCTTAAATATTCTCCGATCACCGGAATCATCGGCACAGGTTCTTCTTGATAGGTATGAATCAGGCAACGACAAACTCGAAAGGCCCGTCCAATGGCAAAGGCAGCGGTTTCAAAGACTTGCTGGGTTTCGATTTCGCTACGAATGCGATCGGTGATTTCTCGCAGCAGATTACTGCGGTGTAATTGTTGTTCGATCGCCAGTCGGTTTCGTTCGCGATCGGTGATATCTTTACTAAAGGTCAAAATGCCAGGATTCCCATTGAGATCAACGGGTTCGGCACAGATCAGAACGGTTTTGATTTCCCCAGTTTTGGTGCGAATTGGGGTTTCTACGTTGCTCAGGGTGCGTTGCTGGCTAAATTGCTCCACAATGGCGGTAGCGGCTTCTGGATGGAGAATAAAATTGAGTTCTTGAGCCGTTTTGCCGAGGATTTCTGCACGATCATAGCCCCGTTGCTGACAAAACCCTTCGTTGACTTCTAAATACCGGCATTCGGGCCAAGACAGGATGGCGATCGCATCGGGAGAAGCGCGAAAGGCTAAGGCAAATTTTTCTTCCGTCATCTGACGCTGGCGATCGGCCTGTTGTCGTTTGGCCCCTTGCAGGATCACCGCAGCCAGGTCCGCTAGGGACCGAATGAAGTTTTCCTCCTCCGGAGTCCAGAGGCGATTGGGGGTGAACCGGGCAGTTTCTAAAAATCCAATGGTTTGTCCGTCCTGGCGGATCGGGGCCAGTCCAAGGGAACCCTGGGACCAGGGTTGCGGGGAAGAGTCTCTGGGGTTTTCCGGGTCATAGTGGCAGACAAAGGTGAGGGAATCTTTGGAGGAGGCTGCTTCGGCGGATAAATAATCCCCTAGGAGTTCTGGATTGACTGCTGCAACCCCGGGTAAATTTTTTTCAAAGCTGGCGAATCGTTCGAGTTTTGTTCCCTGTTCGTCATACA
Organism: Oscillatoria sp.; assembly: GCA_011390515.1. Taxonomy (GTDB): domain Bacteria; phylum Cyanobacteriota; class Cyanobacteriia; order Cyanobacteriales; family Laspinemataceae; genus Laspinema. The sequence goes on along the minus strand of JAABSJ010000008.1, from coordinate 34,608 downwards.
ACCACACCCCGGCGCGATCGAGGTCTAAATAGTTGACCGCAGCGGCGATCAGTTCGTGAAAGGCGGCTTCTAAATCTCCTTGATAGAGGTCTGGACTTGTGGCGAGTTCGGTTAAGAGGGTGTTTTGGATGCGAAGTTCTTCGGCCCGGTCTACGAGGGCGGTTTCTGCCAAGCGGCGATTTTGGATTTCTTGTTCGAGGTGATGATTTTTGGCTTCCAGTTCTTGTTGCAGCGATCGCAAGCGCAGTTGATTTTCAATTCGGGCAATGACCTCAATGACCTCAAACGGTTTGGTAATGTAATCCACGGCCCCCAGGGAAAAGGCTTTGACTTTATCCAGGGCATCGCTTAAAGCCGTTAGAAAAATAATCGGAATATCCCTTGTCCTGGGGTCCGCCTTCAGGAGTTGGCAGACTTCATAGCCATCGGGTTGGGGCATCAAAATATCCAGCAGAATCAGATCCGGAGGATGCATCAGGGCAGCGGCGATCGCGGATCTGCCCTCTAGGACTGGACGAACCACATACCCCTGCTGGGACAAGACTTGGGTTAACAGGCGCAGATTCTCTGGGGTATCATCTACGACTAATATATTATTGGCAGGTTGAGCGCTGTTCATTTTTATAATTGACTCTGACGAATAAACGACAAAATACTCGGATAATCGAATTCATCGACCCACTGCTTCAGGGCCTCTGCGATCGCCGCATTGTCCTCCGGGGGATGGAGGGCAATTTGGGCGATCGCCTGGTTCATTGCCGCTACATCAATGCAGACCACTGCCCTTTCCAGTTCTTCGAGAATCCCCCTAGGCAGGTCCGACAGCAAGGCTGAATTGAGTATAAGCGGCGGCATGAAGCGAGAGGGTTCTGGAGAGGAGGGTTGTTCATAAATAAATTGCACACCGATATAGTTCTGTATTGTCTCAAAAATAGTGGATTCGGGAAAGGGTTTACGAATCCAATCATCGCATCCTGCCGAGAGGATACTGGTTGTTTCTGAGGCGAGGATACTTGCGGTGATGGCAATAATCACCGGGGCCCGATCGCCGGAGAGTTCTTTAATCCGTTGGGTGGCTTGATAACCATCCAGGACCGGCATCTGCATATCCATAAACATCAGATCCGGGTGCCACTCTGACCATAGGGCGATCGCCTCGAACCCGTTCGTCGCTTCCCGCAGTTCAAAGCCCACGGGAGACAACAGGGCGAGTAATAGCTGCCGATTATCTAATTGATCATCCACAATCGCGATCCGATACCGGGGTTGATTCGGGGCCAGGGCCACGGGACGGGGTGCAGTCTCTGGGGCCGCCTCGGGAATTTCCGAAACTTCCTGCACTGGCAAATAAACCGTGAAGCAACTCCCTCGTCCCACTTGCGATTCCATCAGGACCTCCCCTCCCATCAGTTGGACAAACTTGCGGGCGATCGGTAATCCCAGTCCCGTTCCTTCGGGAGAGTTGGATCCGCTTTTGGTTTGCACGAAAGCATCAAAGAGAGTCTCAATCTCTTCCTCGGCAATTCCCGGTCCGGTATCTCTCACTTCAAAGACCAACATATTCCCAGTCAGCCGGGAAATCACCTCCCCTTGATTGTCCCCAACCGGCCCCGACTCCTGATCTCGGTTCCATCGTCTCACCCATAAACCCACCCCCCCGGTTTGGGTAAACTTTATGGCATTTCCTAATAAATTAATCAACACCTGTCGCAGTTTCATTTCATCGGTCTGTAAATATCGGGGAACCTCGGGAGCATGGTTTACGGAAAGCTGCAATCCCTTTTCCTGGGCTTTAAAATAAAACATCGATTTGACATCATCGAGTAAGCGATACAAATCAAAGCGGGTTTCTGTCACACTCATGCGTCCCGATTCAATCTTAGCCATATCCAAGACATCATTAATCAGGTTTAACAGATGGTGACCACTGCGTTGAATAATCTCCGTCTGTTCTTGACATTCCAGAGGTAATTTGGGATGGCGTCCGATCAACTGAGTAAAACCGAGAATCGCATTCAGGGGGGTCCGCAATTCATGGCTCATATTAGCTAAAAAGCGGCTTTTCGCCCGATTCGCAATTTCCGCCGCTTCTTTGGCCGCCATTAATTCAGCCGTGCGTTCTTCCACTTGTTGTTTCAAAACTTGATTATAATCGGTTAACAGGGCTTTGGCCTGCTGTCTTTCAGTAATATTTTCATAAGTAGTAAGGGCATAAATAATATGGCCCTGGGAGTTGTAAATGGGAATAGAAGAGGTTTCTAAAGGAACAATTTCTCCGGTATCAAATCTAATTTCCAAATCATCAATGACCACCATTTCCCCCCGTAAGGCCCGAATGCCCGGGAGTTCTTCTGTGGGGTAAAGTTGATCCGTCCCTGTGCGATACACTTGATAGGTTCGCGATAAATCGTTAGCAGTGACATGGGCTACAATCCCCTTTCTAAACAACCGTTCTCCCGTGGGATTAACGTAGGCCAGACTGCCATCAGGATTCATCACTGTAACTCCCACAGGCAAGGCGTCTAGAAATTCATGCAAGCGGCGTTCACTCTGGGAGAGGGCTTGATTTAAGGATTGCAGTTCCGCTAGGGAGTTTTGCAGTTTGCCTGCCATTTGATTAAAGGAAAGGGCTAATTCTCCCACTTCATGAATCACAGAGATATTCACGGGTTTGTGCCGTTCTCCTTGGGCGATATCCTTAGCGGCTAAATTGAGGGATAAAATCGGTTCGGTGATCCATCTAGCGGTGATCAGTCCACAGCCGATCGCCCCAAAAAGAGCGAGGATACAGAGCAAAACCATCAGACGAGTGTTCTCCTCGATGTCCTGCATAAAATCCGCAGCAGGAATCACTACGGCAATTAGCCAATCTAACCCCAACTCATCCTGGAAGGGAGCCAGTTGTAAATAATGCCGATTTCCGTCGATGCGAAACGTTAACGCTTCAGATTTCTTTAGGGTCTGCCAATGGGTCCAGTGCGATCGCAAATATTCACTGGTCCTTTGAACCAAAGGGTCCTCACTCTCTATCCCCTGAAGCCGTTGCAACCGTTTAGTCTGATTTTCCTCTTGGATCCGATAAGGGAGTTCCAAGTTGGAACTGCCGACGAGCAAACCATTCCGTTCCATGATAAACACTCGTCCCGTATTCCCCACCCTCAACTTAGCCAGGAATTCAGGAATCAACGCCAGATCAGAGGCGGCAGAAAACACCCCCAGCAGTTCCCCACTCTGAGGATCATAAATAGGATAACTAGCATTGAGCGAAAGGTCCGAACCATCCCCTCGCTGAAAAATCGCCACCCAAGTCGGTTCACCCGCCTCCACTGCCTCACGATACCAGGGCCGCTGCTGTACAGGGGGTTGCCGAAATGAATTAATCAGATAGGTTTTTTTACCGTCCTGCCCTAGGCGATAATCATAGATTAAGCCCTGTTCCACCGGATCCGATATGTGCATTCCCAAGAAGGGATAAGAAGAGGCCATTCGCAATATCCCCTGTTCTGTGCCAACTAAAACGTTACTGACCTCTTTAAACACCTGGACCTGTTGAAAGAGATGGCGTTCAAGGTCCTCGGGCTCCCTGAGATTGAGTTGACCTTTGTGAACCGCTTCGGCATTGAGGCGATTGATCTGGTGGGGAACCGCAAGATGGTGGGTGAGTTGTTCTGTGAGGCGATCGCTCACCTCATCCATTAACTGGTAAGCCAGGTTGCCGATCGCCTCTTGACTATTGCGATAAGACAGGTATCCGGTCAACCCCACCGCCACCACAATTTGCAGCACAAACGGAATGATTAAAACCCGACGCAGGGGGACCTGTTTAACCAAGGGGGTAACCAGAGAGGCGATCGCGCTCTTGAACATAAATCATCAAGATAACGGGATAAAGAGTCTTGACTTATTGTATCCCCAAATACCTTCTCTCTAACGAATTGAATCGAATTTCCCGGCAATTTTTCCCTTCAATTTAAGAAGGATTCACGACTGCCCCGGATTGAGAGTCTTTCCCGATGGGAGAACCCTTCAATCCCCAACCCCTAACCCCTGGATTTAGGGGGCCTATACTTCCTCCCCAGTTCCCCTCCAGTTAGATTTTAAATCACCGATCGCGCCAGCGCTTCTACCACATTAATGCTCATAGAATTTCCCAATTGATAATCAGCGCGATCGGCCTTCAGATGCAGCCTAAACTCATCAGGATATCCGGGCAATCTCGCCGCTGACCTTTATGACCCACGGCAGGTAACAGACGGCTACAGCGAGGGAAGATTCTTTCCCACAGAGGCGACTCCCACTCAACTCAGAAATAGACTATCCGGATTTGCCAGTTAGGGGTTGAAACAGTGGCTAGGCATTGACCTCACTTGCCGTTGCAAAACAACAAAATTACGATGAAATTTAAGCCATTTAAGCTCAAAATTACCTCTTTTTGGGTCGCGTTATTAACCTTTTTCCTTGCCGTTAGTTTATCGAGTCCGGGACAGGCAGTTCCCGCCGATATCCAAATTTTTGTGAATCGATTGACTCCGCAGATGGAACGGCTATTACAACAACAACTCCATCGCCGACAAGTCTTTTTTGATATTTCCCCTAAACAGTCTGGAACGATTACCCGATTAGAACCTTATGCTCGGATTAACCGAGATACGGTCTTTGAGGTTAGCATTAATTCCAGTGGCAATATTCCGGTTTTCATGGGAAAGGTTTTAACCGCCCCAGAACGAGATTTAATCGAAGGATTAGCTACTGAGAGTTTCCCCAATGGGGCAGAATCCCATTTAGCTATTTTTCCCTATTCTGATATTGATTTAGATTATGGGATTACCGTCAAAGCCTTGAGCAATCTCTATACCAAACCGACCCTAGAAATTCGAGACTTAGCCACCCAAGTGCGGATGGGAACCGCAGTCAGGCTATTAGACTATAGTCCTGACCGTAAATTTGCCCGAGTCAGAATAGAAGATGATGGATATCTGGCTTGGATTCAACGGCAAGATTTGCTAGAATGCGATCGCCCGACCTTTGAGGCTTGGATTAATGCCCCGAAAGTCCAACTCACTGAGACAATTTCTCAACCCCAAACTCTCTATTTAGGAACCCGCCTTCCCTTAGTTCCCCAAGAAACTTCCGGGGATAAAATCACCGTCAGCTTACCGGATACTCGCACCCTGCAATTGTCAAATCCCCAGGTGATTTCTCCCCAACTAATTCCCGATAAAACTCCCTTGATTCAACTCGCTCAAGAATTTATGCCACAGAAAAAATATGGAGGGGGTCGCTATTTGTGGGGGGGAACTGTCGGCAATCGTCTCGACTGTAGCGGCTTCGTCCAGACGGTTTTTCGCGAGGGAAATTTTTACTTACCCCGTGATGCCTATCAACAACAACTCTACTCTCAACCTGTGGCTGAAACGTTGCAAAACCTCAATGAATTACAACCGGGAGATTTAGTTTTTTTCAGTGAAAATCGCCGGTTAGCCACTCATGTAGGAATTTATATTGGCAATTCCCAATTCATTCATTCTACCCCCCGAGGGGGTTACAGTGGGGTAAAAATTAATCGCCTCAGAAATGGAACAGAGTACGATCGCTATTTTCAGGGGATTTATTTTGGGGGAGGACGAGTCCCGTCAATTCCCATCGGCGATCGCACTCTGCGCCTTCCTGCCTAATGCGGTAACCTGTTGGCATTACCCCGATCTTGAGTCCGCCTGGAGTGAACCCGACTCTCTGATTCCTCATCCAGAAATGGATAAGGCGGGACAAGTCAGGCCCTTATTGTAGTGACAAAATAAAAGGGGGGGGGTTTAACCCCTCATCTCAGGATTACCTCCTTCGTTTGTAAATGTCAATGATCGAGATCTCCGAGATGATCTGATTAACCTCATGGGTTTTGTATGCTGGCGATCGCCACCGACCGCTTCAAGAAACTTCATACTTGAAACTGTAGAGTTTTTCTAAATAACTATGACTTACGGGGAAACCCTGCATACAAGCACCCAGAGAACGCCCATATCAACCGATGAAATCCTCGAAAGAATTTTTAAATTTCGTCAGATTACTCGTTTGGATCAACAACTGTTGATGTCGGGTTTGCTATCCAGAGAGGCGATCGGCGAAACCGAGTGGTATAAAATCAACCAGGTATTCGACCTCATCCACCAGGGTTTAATTCGAGTGGTCGATTAAGCCCTCGAAATTTTAAGACTCCATTTAAAAACAATCCAATCGACTCTAAACCCAGTCAAATTATCCGATTTTTTCACTATTTCTGATAGAATTTCAACCAATAATTCAGCCAAAAAGCCGGTTTATGGAAAAATAAACCGGCTTTTTGCAGACCCCTGTTAGCGATCGAGAGAGTAGAATAGGCAGTGGGTACTGCCCCAGGAAATGTAGAGAGGCGTGGGAATTGCTTCCTGATGCGATCCCCGCAAGGGGATTGCAAAATATAAATCCTCCAAAGGTTCAACTGAAAGGAAGGTATGTGTCGGAGTAAATGCTTGCGCCCCAGGGCGTATGCAATACGCCCCTACATTGACGGGGCTACTCCGTTAGTCACTACGAACGAACGTTTTGGAGATTTTATTTTTTGGAGTTCCCCAATTGTGGGGAAATCCTGACTTTTTCAAGTCAGACCCCAATCTCGTCAAACAGTCAGTGGGTTGAGGGAGCCCGAGGGCGTCATCCGGGCAATGGCTTGCTAGGCTGGGATTTTAGCCTCTATTATTGGAACATCTACAACTTGTCAGTGATTTGCATCACCGAATTTCTGCCAAATGATCGCTGTTTCTAGGTTTCTGCATCACACAACATCACCGCAAAATCACGGATATTGACAATAAGTCAGGGGAAATCATTCGTATTTTTACGCAGAGTCCGGAAGATGCGTGAACCCGTAAACTCACGCTGATTCTCAAGATACACACCGATCAACAGAGGAAATTTGTATGAACGTAGTCATTCAGCCCCAAGGGAATTTAGACTTAAAGGCAGCGGCCATGCTTCAACAAAATATTGCTCGTTTAGCCTGGGAAAAATACAATTGCTGGTTTATTGATTTAGGGGAAGTCACAACGGTAAGTCATTCCGGACTCATGGCATTAATCACCGCTAATCAACTGGCTAAAAAAACAGGCCGACGTTTAAGCTTGTGTAACCTGAAAGGCTCGGTGATGTATCTGTTGGAAATTACCGAACTGGATAGGCTCCTAGATATTTTATCCGATGACGATGAACTAATGGGAGTTGTGGATAAAATTGTCTTTTGAAAAATTGGCGATCGCCCTGCTTATAGGGTGTCTCAGGGTAATCTTGCGATCGCCCGCTTTTAGGGTCATTTCCCCCGCTTCTCCTCCCTCACCATCTGATGAAGGTTCCACCTTACACTTCCAGGGTCTCTTTTTCAGGTTCCGGGAGATGATAGTCCCCTCGACCATCAATTTCAATTAACATTTTGGCCTCTTCTCCAGTAATTAATCGCGCCCCTCGTTTGCGAGTAAAGTAGTTCCAGCCCCACTGAATCATCACGACTAATTTATTGTCAAATTCAATTAAGAAGTAAATATGCACAAACACCCAAAATAGCCATGCAATCAACCCAGAAAATTGAATAAATCCTAAATCCACAACCGCTGCATGACGCCCAATCACCGCTAAACTGCCAAAATCCACATAATGAAAGGGCGGATATTCCTTTTGTTTAAAGCGGTGTTGAATCACCTTCGCCACATATTCCCCTTGCTGCATGGCAACCGGCGCAACCCCGGGTAAAGGTTTGCCATCTTGATGAGCAAAATGCGCCAAATCCCCGATCGCAAAAATATTAGAATATCCCGGTAAACTTAAATCGGGTTCCACAATGACCCGTCCAGCGCGATCGCGTTCAACTCCCGTCCGTTGGGCCAAAATTTCCCCCAGTCCCGACGCTTTCACCCCTGCCGCCCATAATAACGTGCGTGTGGGAATGATTTCCTCCCCATCTTTGCGCCGGACTGTGACTGCATCCTCCGTGACATTGGTGACCAAACTATTGGTTTTGACAGTCACCCCTAATTCATGTAAAGATTTTTCAGCTTTCACGGACAATTCTGGGGGATAGGGCGGTAGAATTCTATCCATTCCTTCTAACAGCAAAATTTTCGCTTCCGTGGTGTCAATATTGCGAAAATCTTCTTTCAAGGTATTATGAGCCAATTCCGCGATCGCCCCGGCTAATTCCACCCCCGTCGGTCCTCCTCCGGCGATCGCAAAGGTTAACCACGCTTGACGTTTTTGCGGGTCGGTTTCCTTTTCTGCTGCTTCAAATGCCATGAAAATTCGCCGCCGCATTTCCAAAGCATCTTCCACGGTTTTTAACCCGGGCGCTTTGTCTTCCCAGTGGTCATTACCAAAATAATGATGACTCACTCCTGTGGCAACAATTAACGTATCATAGCGAATTTCTTCCCCTAACAACATCAATTTTTGCTGTTCTAGGTCAATATCCACCGCTTCTTCCAGCAGCACTTTTGTATTCTTATTTTTACTGAGTACCCCACGCAAGGGAGAAGCAATATCTGCCGGGGAAAGGGTTCCCGTTGCCACTTGATAAAGCAGGGGTTGAAATAAATGAAAATTGCGTTTATCAATTAGGGTGACTTGGACGGGAGCACGCCCCAGGGACTGGGCGGCATAAAGTCCCCCAAATCCACCCCCCACAATCACAACCTGATGAATCGGTGTCGTCGAGTTTACATCTACCATGAGTTATATTTTTCTAGTTTTAGAGGGAATTCATCCCCGCTTTCTCCCCCTAAATCTCGCAAAAACGAGGGAGAGATTGAGGACTGCTTCCACTTTAAAAGAAATTTTTAACAAGGGTAGTAGTGACGGTTACAGACTTGGTGCCTTATGAGTCCAGTGGTCCATTAATTTGACCATTAAAGCCATACACCTGACGACTGCCAACAAAGGGAACTAATTGCACCTCTCGCTCATCTCCCGGTTCAAACCGCACTGCAGTTCCTGCGGGAATATCCAAGTGCATTCCTCGGGCGGCATCCCGGTCAAAAGTCAAGGCTTGATTGACTTCAAAAAAATGAAAATGAGAGCCAACTTGAATCGGGCGATCGCCAGAATTAGCCACCGGCAATCGGACGGTCTTTCGTCCGGCATTTAACTCAATTTCTCCAGTTTGAACAATAATTTCTCCGGGAATCATCATCACCTATTACCTCTAGTATTTCAGATTAAATCCGTTCACTTTATCGAATTGGATTGTGAACCGTCACCAATTTTGTGCCATCGGGAAATGTTGCTTCCACCTGCACTTCCGCCACCATTTCCGGGACGCCTTCCATCACTTCCTCCCGGGTGAGTAAAGTTGCACCATAGCTCATTAAATCGGCTACGCTTCTGCCATCTCTCGCCCCTTCTAAAATAGCAGCAGAAATATAGGCAACAGCTTCGGGGTAATTTAAAAGTAAGCCCCGATTTTTACGGCGTTCGGCAACTAACGCTGCGGTAAAAATTAATAACTTGTCTTTTTCTTGGGGAGAAAGTTGCATAATAAATCCTTCAAATCGGCCAAACTCGCGGAGGACAACTCGGACGGCCTATAAAACTCAGGCGCAGGAGTTGCCAAACTTCACTAAACCAGTTTCGCACTTCTGGGGTCGAAGATCCACGATATCGACATAATAATCCGTGAGTCAGCCTGGTGACGCCCGCTTCACCCGGGGAGGAACTGGAACGCGCCTCCCACAGCGATCGCGCTTCCTGGACCAGTTCCTGGGTCACCGGGTCCCCAATCCATGCCAGAGTCGCCACAATCGGGAAACCCGCTAAAGCCGAATGGGAACTCACCGCAGATTCACTCCCCTGGAGATGCTGGCGATCAATCCACAGGGGACGACCCTGCTGCCAGATTTCCGTCTGCGATCGCCACTCTCCCTGAACAAACGTTTCCCCCCGGGCACTCCGTCCAAAGCGGTTAATTTCCCACAACAAACAGCGAGCATCCGGCGCTAATTCAATGCGTAAATTTTGGTGATAGATTGCCCCATTAAAAATAATACTTTCCTGGGGAAGCCATTCACAACAAGCCCCGGAATCTACATTGATTTTAATACTTTGACGAGCAACTTCACCCATACTCCGATAAATTTTAGCCGCCGCTGCCGTGGTAATTAAGGCATGAGCATTCTCCTGGAGATGAATCGATTGCCCGAGAGAATCACCGCCCACAATTCCCCCAGCCGTATGCAAAATAACACTATGACAAACCCCTTCCCCTTCCGGATAAAAAGGTCGCTGCATCTTGAGAGGGGCCGTCGCCTTAGCCGATACCAGTTGGGTGGCTGTTCCAGATTGAGCGTAGGCTAATTCTAAGCTGCCATGCCATCCTTGAATGGCTTGATTTTCAGTCTGACTATTACTCACAAATTCTCGGATTTAGGTTACATCAAATTCTACTATAGCCTGCCGTTTGACCCGAAATCCTGTTGTCTGACAGGACTTACGCAATCTTTAAAAGGCCATCCTAAATGTAGAGGCGATTCGCGAATCGCCTCTACATTTAGGGTGGGTTATCAAAATATGCGTAAGTCCTGTCAGAGTCTCTAAAAACCAGATTTTTACATTAAACCGCTAGGAATCGTTGAATGACTTCATTACTGAGTTCTTCAGTGGAACCCGAGGCAACAATTCCTCCTTTTTGCATGGCATAATACCAATCGGCTTCTCGGACAAAATGCAAATGCTGTTCTACTAGCAGGACTGAAATCCCTTTAGTTTGGATAATCCGACGCACTGCTGCTTCGATTTCTAAAATAATCGAAGGTTGGATGCCTTCCGTGGGTTCATCGAGGATGAGTAAGCGGGGATTTCCCATCAAGGCGCGGGCGATCGCCAGTTGTTGTTGTTGTCCCCCACTCAAATCGCCCCCCATCCGATGTAACATTTTATTTAAAACCGGAAATAATTCAAATATTTCATCAGAAATTTCCGGATTTTTAGGCCGAGTGGGTCGCGCTTCTAAGCCTAAAATCAAATTTTCTTTCACGGTCAACCGGGGAATGATTTCCCGACCTTGGGGGACATAACCGATGCCCATTTTAGCGCGGCGATCGCTGGATTTATCGATAATGGGTTGCCCTTCTAAATAGATTTGTCCCTGGCGAGGTGGCAGTAATCCCATAATTGTTTTTAACAGAGTAGTTTTGCCCACTCCATTCCGTCCAATTAGGCAGACCATTTGTCCCGGGGAGACGTTCAAATCCACATCACGCAAGATGTGACTTTCCCCATAATAAACATTCAACCCAGATACTTGCAGCATCCGATGGGGTGAGGGTTCGGTTAGGTAGGGTTTTTCTAGGTTATCAATTGAATTCATCAACTTTATTCTCAGTTTTTATAGGGTTTTAATCTAGCTTATTCTTGATGTTCCTCGGTACTACCCAAATAGACTTGAATCACTTTCGGGTCATTTTGCACCTCTTCGATACTCCCTTCACAGAGGACCGAACCCTCATGCAATACCGTAACTTTGCGGGCAATTTGCCGCACGAATTCCATATCATGTTCAATCACAATAATTGAATGACTTTGGGCCAAGGAAATCAGTAATTCTCCGGTGAGGGCGGTTTCTTCATCGGTCAAACCCGCCACGGGTTCATCAACGAGCAGTAAATCGGGAGATTGCGCTAGTAACATCCCAATTTCTAGCCATTGCTTTTCCCCGTGGGAGAGTAATCCCGAGGCAATATCTGCTTTAGCGACTAAACCAATGGTTTCCAGCAAGGTTTTGACCGTATTATGTTCCGATGCTGGGGTCGATTTCAATAAGGTTTGAAATACATTTTTATTCCGATTGCAGGAAATTTCCAAATTTTCCCGAGGGGTGAGATTCTGGTAAACCCGTGGAGTTTGAAATTTGCGACCAATACCAAACCGAGCGATTTTATCTTCGGAATATTTCCGGAGGTTTCGCCCTTTAAAGAAAACTTTCCCTTGGGTCGGTTTAACTTTTCCGGTAATCACATCTAAAAAGGTGGTTTTCCCTGCACCATTGGGACCAATAATGACTCTTAACTCTCCCGTATTCATGGTGAAAGTTAAGTTGTTGAGGGCATTAAATCCGTCAAAACTAACGGTTAAATTTTCAATTTCTAAGATGTTCTCGTTCACGGACTCTCTCTCTGAGACTTGATGACTAGACTATTTCCCAAATGAACTCATCGGGAGTCGATGGGTTTAAGGTTCCAGGGTTTCCCGTTCCCGCTGAACTTCTGGATCTTCGGCTAACTGGGGATAGGTAATTACATATCGCGGATGTCCGGTAATCGTGCGAAAAAAATTACCGGCTTCGGTCCGCAACCAACCGACGATGCCATTGGGAAGAACTAAGACAACAATTAGGAAGAGTGCGCCTTGGAAAAATAGCCAAATTTCGGGGAATTGTTCGCTTAAAAAACTTTTCCCATAGTTGACTAATAAGGCTCCGAGGATGGCTCCGATTAAGGTGGCTCGACCCCCTACGGCTACCCATATTACCATTTCAATAGAAAAGGCAATATCCATTGCTCTGGGGGAAATGATACCTGATCTGAGGGTAAAAAGTGCGCCTCCGAGTCCGGCTAAGGCGGCAGAAATAGCAAAGACTAAGACTTTATATCCGGTGGGATTGTAACCGGAAAACCGGACGCGACTTTCATCATCGCGAATGGCAATCAGTAAGCGTCCGAAGCGTCCCGAGGTTAACCAGCGACAGAGGAGATAGGAACCGGCTAATAGGATGACGGTGATCACATAAAACCCATATTGAGTGTTGGGGTTGGAGATGGGAAATCCTAACAGGGTTTGAAAATCTGTGAGTCCGTTGGTGCCGTTGAAGAGTTTTTGTTGTCCGTTGAAGAAGTTAAAAAAGACGATGGTAGCGGCTTGGGTGAGAATGGAGAAGTAGACGCCTCGGATGCGGTTTCGGAAGACGAGATAGCCAAGAAAGGCGGCGAGGATACCGGGAATCAAGATAATGGCGATCGCCGTGAAGGGAAAGGATGAAAACGGTCCCCAAAACCAAGGCAGTTCGGTTACTCCATAGAGTCCCATAAAGTCGGGGAGTTGACTGCTGGCGGTTTCCGGAATTTGTAATTTGATATGCATGGCGATCGCATATCCTCCCAGGGCGAAAAATATCCCATGTCCCAAACTCAGCAGTCCCGTATAACCCCAAATCAAATCAATCCCCAAGGCAACGATCGCCAAGGCTAAATACCGATGCAACAAATCCAAGCGAAAACCTGACAAGACGAGAGGCATGACGACAATCAAAATTAAAGCCAATACCCCAATCGCCGAGAGTTCAAATAATCGCGGTTTTTGTTGGGCAATCTGATTAATCTGGTCTGTTAAACGGATCAATCGTTCAATCCAACTCTTACTATCTGGCCTCTCTTTGCTGGTTTTTTCTTTCCCTTGTTCTGGAAAATTATCGTTGCTCATGCCGCTTTTTTTACCTCGTTTAACTGACCTCTCAACCTAGGCATCGACCGTGCGTCCCTTCTGCGGAAATAGTCCGGCTGGACGGAGTTGTAAGAACAGAATAATCAGCACAAATACCATAACTCTTGCCATACTGGTGGTGGCAAAAAAGGTCAAAAAATGAAATAAAGCACTGTCGGGAGAAACCATTGAAATGAAAATTCCAGAACCAATGATGTAGTTCACCAATCCAATGGCAAGTGCTGCTACAACAGTTCCAATAATTTTGCCAACTCCCCCAACAACCACCACCATAAACGCATCCACAATATAGTTTTGGCCCGTATTCGGTCCTACAGAACCGAGCAAACTAATGGCACAACCGGCAATTCCAGCTAATCCAGACCCGATCGCAAAGGTTAAGGCATCCACTTTTTGAGTGGGAATTCCCAGACAAGCACTCATGCTGCGATTTTGGGTCACTGCCCGAATTCGCAATCCCCAGGGCGATCGCAACAAAAACAGGTAAATTCCCACCACACAAACAATCGTCAAGGCAATAATAAATAACCGGACATAAGGCAATTGGAACGTGCCAATCGGAATCCCCCCGCGCAACCAACCCGGTGCCGTCACATCCACCCCTTGTGCGCCAAACCAGGGTTGAGTGAGGGCTAATCCCACGGCATTCCCTAAAATCGCACCGACTGCGACAGCAATTCCAGCAGAAAGAGGCAGCAAAATGGCGATCGCCCCCTTGCGAATCCGCTCAAAATCTGGACGCCGCTTGACCCCCCATAATCCGCCAAAAAATAGCAGACAAAATACCCCAATTTGAATACAGATCAGCCAACTAATACTGCGGACCAATTGTTGCAAAATTAAACTCACCCCCCAGGTTGCCAGCAGGGTTTCCAAAGGTCGGCCATACAGATAGCGAATCACCCCTCTCTCTAGGAGGACCCCGGCTGCCGCAGCCACCAAAAAGGCCAGAGGAAGGGCCGCAATAATATAGAACCCAAACCAGGGTTCTCCAAATCCTCTAAACACATTTTGGACAACAAAGGTCGTGTAGGCTCCCAACATCATCAATTCACCATGAGCGAGATTAATCACGCCCATAATGCCAAAGACAATGGCTAATCCTAATGCCGCAATTAATAAAACCGCTCCAATGCTCAGGCCATTAAACAGGCTCTGTAAAAATAGTGCCATTATAATTGAGTTTAATTATCTCCACGAAGCGTTTAATTTCCTCTAACTTGTAACCGTTTAGAGTTTAAATAGGTCAAGAAACAATTACTTTTATTTATCTTTAACCTCTAAACTCTAAACGTTACCCTTGCCAAGTCTTGGCAATCTTTACATCCGGTACTTGCCACCTTTTGTGGGGTCTGACCAATTGCAGGAATAGCCCTTTGTATCGGCCACAAATTGATTCCAAGGAATCGGGTCAACCGGGGCAGGAGTTTCAGAAACAATGTTAAACATTCCATCATCCCCAACTTCACCAATGCGGACCGTTTTCGATAGGTGATGGTTGTTTTGGAGGGTAACCAGACCCCCTGGCGCTTGGAAGGTTTGTCCCACAGCGGCTGTACGGACTGCCTCAATATCATCGGCAGTTCCCGCTTGTTCAACCGCTTGTTTCCACAAATA
Organism: Oscillatoria sp.; assembly: GCA_011390515.1. Classification (GTDB taxonomy): domain Bacteria; phylum Cyanobacteriota; class Cyanobacteriia; order Cyanobacteriales; family Laspinemataceae; genus Laspinema. Next base: position 19,482 of record JAABSJ010000008.1, on the reverse strand, counting down.
AACCATCAAGTAAGCGGCTTCCATTGGGTCATTCGTTACCCGATTTTGGCCGTATTTTGCCTTAAATGCCTCCACAAACTTTTGGTTTTCTGGGGTATTTACCGATTGGAAATAATTCCAGGCCGCATAATGGCCTTTGAGATATTCTGTGCCGATCGCCCGCACTTCTTCTTCCGCAATACTCACAGACATGGTGGGATATTTGTCCGGAGTCAAACCCGCCCCTTGCATCTGTTTGAAAAAGGCCACATTGCTATCGCCATTTAGGGTATTAAAAATCACGCCCCCATCCGGTAAAGCGGCTTGAATCTTGGTAATAATTGCTGTAACTTCTGTGCCGCCCAGGGGGATATAATCTTCTCCCACAGTTTGCCCACCTTTGGCTTCCAGTTGAGCCTTAATAATCGTATTGGCAGTCCGGGGAAAGACATAATCCGACCCCACGAGAAAGAATTGCTGACCTTTATTTTCTAACAGCCAATCCACTGCGGGTTCAATCTGTTGATTGGGGGCCGCCCCGGTATAGAAAATGTTCTTAGAACATTCCTGACCTTCATACTGCACGGGATACCATAACATATGACCGCTCGACTCAAACACCGGCAAAACGGCCTTGCGAGAAGCGGATGTCCAGCAGCCAAAAACCGTCGCCACTTTATCCCGATCAATCAGTTTTCTGGCTGTTTCGGCAAAGGTAGGCCAATCTGACGCCCCATCTTCCACAACAGCCTGAATTTTCTTGCCGAGAACCCCTCCAGCGTTGTTAATTTCCTCGATCGCCAACTGTTCTGCATCCACGACACTTTGTTCGCTAATCGCCATCGTGCCACTTAAGGAATGGAGGATTCCTACCTTAATCGGATCTACGCCACCACCTGCCCCCGGAGTTGCTGCATCGGTTTCCGCTACATTTCCATCGTTACAAGCTTTCAGCAAAATACTGCTCCCCAGAGCAGCAGTACCATAAAGCAGAAATTTACGCCGTCCAAGTCGATGTGTCATGCTATTTTTCTACTCCTACGGGTATTGACTCGCTCCTATCAGAAGCCTTGATATTAAAGCGATGTTCTCGCCCCAAAATTGTATTTCTCGATACAGAAATTTTTCAGTTCTTCAAGCTTCTGACCTCTAATATCTAGTCTGAGCCAATTTGTGACTATGTTGCGATTTCTAACAATTGTGAGGTCGAGGGCTAACGGTAGCCTTAATGGTCCTTAACATACCCTGGAAGCACTGGGTTAAGATACCCCTCAGTCCAGGGATTTGCTCGCAATTGAGGCACAAAAGTGCCAGTTTTTAAACCAGATTAGCCACAATAAAATCAATCACTGCTTGCAGTCCTTCTTGAGTCTTCAAATTGGTAAAGGTAAAGGGCCGACTGCCGCGCATTTTTTGGCTATCCCGTTCCATCACCCCCAAATCTGCCCCGACTAAGGGGGCTAGGTCAATTTTATTAATCACTAACAAATCCGATTTGGTAATTCCTGGCCCTCCCTTCCGGGGAATTTTATCCCCAGCGGCGACATCAATCACATAAATCGTCAAATCCACTAACTCTGGACTAAAAGTCGCTGCTAAATTATCACCGCCACTTTCTACAAATACCAAGTCTAAAGTAGAAAACCGCCGTTCCAGTTGGGCGATCGCTGCTAAATTCAATGAGGCATCTTCCCGAATCGCCGTATGAGGACAGCCGCCGGTTTCTACCCCCATAATTCGCTCCTTTTCAAGGGCCTGCGATCGCACTAAAAATTGAGCATCTTCCTGGGTGTAAATATCATTCGTCACCACCGCCAAATTATAGCGATCGCGCATTGCCTTACACAACGCATCCACTAACGCTGTTTTTCCTGAACCAACGGGACCCGCAATTCCGACACGAAATGAACTCATAATTAGGTTTTTTGTTATTGGTCATTGGTCATTGGTCATTGGTCATTGGTCATTAGTCATTGATCATTGGTCATTGGTCGGGGAGCATCTCAAGAAGGACAGTTGGCCCTCATCCCCCAACCCCTTCTCCCAAAATGGGAGAAGGGGCACCTCCGGATTCAAAGTCCCTCTCCCAAAATGGGAGAGGGATTTAGGGTGAGGGCGACCTTTCAGGAGATGCTCCCGTTGGTCGTTAGTCATTGATCCAAACGACAAATGACAAATGACAAGATAGCTTCAACTCCTAAACAATCGAGAATATTGAGTTTCATGCTGCATACTGGCTAAACTTAGCCCCCAAGTGCAACTGCTGAGGTCATCATCTTCTACCCTTAAAATTGTTTGCACTGCTGCCACAATATTGGGTTGTAAGTTAAATAATAGCTGTTGCCCTGCCGTTTGACCGAGGGGAATTAGTTTCACCCCAGCCCCAATAAAATTACCAGCCCAACTCTGTAAATATCCCAATAAAGCCACATCCTGGGGAATCTGCCAATAGGAAGCCGCAATCCCAAAGGCTACTGCAAAATTACACTCTTCCTCACCCAATGCGGTGATTTTAAGTCTGTCTTCTAACGGCCACAGGTTCATTAATAACCGCAGTAACGCATTTCCCATCTGCCAACTTTGTTGCCGCAATTCTTCCGTTTCTCGGGTTGCCGATGACCAGTAATTCCACTCTTTTACTTTTTGCCAATTGTCTGCTGATGCTGCATTGAATGCTCTCATCATCACCGCTCCATCTAAATAAATTGCCCCTTCTTGTAATTCCCACTCAATCCAACTTTTGAGACTTTCTGCACTGGTGATAAGGCCCCGTTCCACTAACATTTCCAACCCGTCAGAATAGCTATAAGCGCCAACAGGTAACGCCGGACTCGCCAGTTGTAATAAAGATAATAATGAAAAATCAGTGACCATAATTTAAAGCATGATATCAGTTAATCGGGGAATTTATAATTTATCTTGTCGGGGTAAAATCAACAAAAAATAATTAATTGGAACCGCAGTCAATGACCATGATGGGAGTGATAAGCTCCTAATTCTGGATGAAAGGGAGATGTTTCTTCTTGAACCGTTAATTGTAATTGTTCTAACAGGGTTTTTAAAACCGGGTCAATGGTCAAGCGTAAATAATCCGGTTTGATTTCTAAAGGAACGTGACGATTTCCTAAATGATAGGCAGCGCGTAATAAATCTAGGGGAGTATCAGCGGTAACTATCAGGGTGGGTTCGGGTTTGGCGGTGACGAGAACCATGATGTTTCCCGAGTCATCGGTGAGGCGATCGCCATGACTCAAGACGGTCCCTCGGGGTAACTTGAGATGAACCTCTTCTCCCTCATCAGTTTCAAATCGATGGCGACTGCGCGTGCGATCGTCTGCGGTGAGGGAAAGGGTCAAGGCGATCGCCGCCTCGGGATCCGGTGGCAAACAGTGGGTTAAGGTCAACATTAGCAATGGATCAACAGCAAGCTGTGAACTTGTGGGACGGGAGCATCTCAATTTGTTCAAGAGACCTAACCCCCCTACCCCCTTCCCTCCGAGGGAAGGGGGAGCAAGAGGTGTAAATTCCCCTTTTAGGCAAAATTGAGATGCTCCCTGTGGGACTGGGTTAGACCAAATCCTACCATTAGGGTGATCGCCTTTGAATTCAACCCTGATTTTTTTCAGGGATTTTCCTCAAAAAAGTTCTGCATTCAACTGGGTTCGGGGACCAGAAACCGGGCTTCCTTTGGCATATTCCAGAGGCGATCGCTTAGGGAACTCCATAAAATAAAATCTCCAAAACAGGAGCGCGACTCAAGGGTGGGCCACTCGCAGACGAAGCCCTTCAAGCGCGGCGTCATACAGTCTTTTTAGGTGCTTAACCATCGAATTTGGATGATTTATTGGTTGGAATACCCTTACGTTAGACTGATAATAGCCGAAGACTTTCTCCACTGTCGCCCACACCGGCACAGATTGTAGGATCCTGTTGAGTTGATCTCGGCTTCCCAGGCGATCACGTCACCGCAGCATCAATTCCGGCTGCAAAGTTAAACTCGTGATCGCCCAATTTAGCCTATGGTATATTGGTGGGAGCATCTCAATTTTGCCTAAAAACCAATCTGACCTCTTCCCCCTGTCCCCCTCTCCGGTGGGGAGGGGGACAGGGGGAAGAGGTCTCTTGAACAAATTGAGATGCTCCCATATTGGCAACGGGTAATATACCATATAGCAACCCTAAATTATTTATGAATTCTGTACTCTCCCCTCGGACGCTTTGGGCCGCAGTCGGTTGGGGGTGAGGGCATTCCACAACTGATATATAGCAGTCCTTGCGTGCCGTTGTGGAAGACGTCGGGGGCCCCTTTCTCGTCGGCGGCCCAGAACATCCGAGGGGACATCGGGTGAGGTACAAATCCTGCAAGGATTGCTATAGGATTGCTCTAGGCTAAAAAAATTACCATTGGCGTCGAAATCGCCGAAGGCAGTGGATTTCAGACGATAGGCTATTTCTTAGGGAACTCCCTAAAATAAAATGTCCAAAAAAGAGCGCGACTCAAGGGTGGGGCACTCGCAGACGAAGCCCTTCAAGCGCGGCTTCATACAGTCTTGGTAGGCGCTTAACCTTATGATGCAATAGCAATTTATTTGTTGGAATACCCTTAGACGGTGCGATCGCCTTGTGCTGATCCATCTCTAGCTAGTCTGCCCGAAATTCTTCTGCCCGAGTCAGTTGAGTTTTTTCGGCAATCCACCACCGGAATCCTGACAACTCTGTACCTCAGCAGACTAAAAAATGCTGTATGCATCCTCAAATATTCCCTTTTATTAAGAGAATGCAACCCAATACATTACCAAGTTCTTAAACTCGTCAATTTTAAATCATGGATAATAGAGACAACGAATACAAATCCGGAAGCCTATCCCTATTAGGCACCATTGGAATGGGAACAGGGGTGATGATTGGCGCTGGCATCTTTGCGCTAACAGGGCAAGTGGCCGAACTAGCCGGGGCGCTGTTTCCTCTGGCTTTCTTAGCTGCAGGAATCATCAGTGGATTTAGCGCCTACTCCTACATCAAAATGTCCAATGCCTATCCGTCAGCAGGAGGCATTGCCATGTACTTAAAAAGAGCCTACGGTCGCAGCACCATGACGGGAGCCTGCGCTTTGTTGATGGCTTTCTCAATGGTCATCAATGAAAGCCTGGTTGGACGAACCTTTGGAACCTACACGCTTCAGCTTTTCAACGTGGGTGAAGATAGCTATTGGGTACCTGTGCTGGCGGTGGGGCTAATCGCAGTGGCATTTTTGGTCAATATTTCAGGGAACAAGGTCATTGGATCGATCTCTAAAGTCACCGCATTACTGAAGATTGGTAGCATAGTTGCTTTTGCGGCAGCAGCGCTTTGGGCGGGTGGTTTTTCATTCAAGCCTAATCTGGGGGCAAGCTCCAGCGAAATGCTGCCTGGAAGTGGGTTTCTTGCAGGTGTTGCCGTTGCAATTTTAGCTTATAAAGGCTTTACAACCATTACAAATAGTGGTGAAGAGGTCAAAGACCCCCACAAAAACGTTGGGCGGGCGATTATTGCTTCTTTAGGGATCTGTCTTGTGGTGTATATGCTGGTGGCTTTTGCAGTGGCTTCTAACCTATCCTTAGATCGGATCGTTGAGGCCAAAAATTTTGCATTGGCAGAGGCAGCTAGACCTACATTGGGCGAGTATGGCGTTTGGTTTACAGTAGCGATCGCGATCGTGGCTACCGCTTCAGGGATCATTGCCAGCATCTTTGCCGTTTCGCGAATGTTAGCCATGTTGACCGAGATGGAAATCATTCCACACCGACACTTTGGAATGCCCGGTGGAATTCAGAAGCATACCCTGGTCTATACTGTTGTCGTAGCGGCAACGTTAGCTGCCTTTTTTGACCTCACCCGGATTGCGTCTTTAGGAGCGATTTTCTACCTAGTAATGGATATTGCCGTCCACTGGGGCGTCTTCCGTAACCTGAGAAAGGAGATAGATGCAAATGGCGCAATCTTGCTGACTGCTGCTGCTTTAGATATTGTGGTTTTAGGTGCGTTCGTTATTTTGAAAGGCACTTCCGATCCTCTGATTTTGGTGGTGGCAGGTGCTGGATTGCTTTTCACCTTTTTGGGAGAGCGATTCTTCCTCAAGAATCATCGAATGGATCGGCAGTAATCCTGGGGAGGGACTGAGGAAGAATGTCTGGGTGGACGTAACCGTAAACCGACTTAACAAAAAAATAAGAAGTTTTGAGATTACTCAGCCTTTTTTTGAAATTAATGCTAAAATCAATTTTAAAAAAATTGACGGAATAGCAGATTCATGTTAAAGCCCAATTTTTTAATGGCGAGCCTTGGAATATATATAGCGGTTCCCGGACTGATGAGGTACTTTTCAAAGCCCCTCTCCCGTTCTGGGAGAGGGGTTTGGGGTGAGGGATGTACCTTATGGACATGAGAAAGGCTATAGCAGTCCTAAATCAATTGTGTTAGGGGCACTAGCTTGAAAGTCTTGAGCGAGCATCTTGCTCGCTAGTGTAGTTACAAATCATTTAGGATGGCTATAGTAGGAAGCATTTCTGTAGCTTATAGCCACAATAACCGGGAGCATCTCAATTTTGAAAAGAGACCTAACCCCCCAGCCCCCTTCCCACCTCTCCCCAGCCCTCTCCTACGAGGAGAGGTGGGGAGGGGGCTGGGGGGAGAAGTCAGATCGGTTTTTAGGCAAAATTGAGATGCTCCCCCAGAAACCCGGTTTCTTGCCTAACTTTTTGACCAATTATCACAGATGGGGTGAAGAAACCGGGTTTCTCAACTGGGGTCTTGCCTTGACTGTACCGATGCCCTAGTGACCATTCACAACATTCCTGCAAAATATCTGCTCAACCCTCTAGCCAACTCAAAAAAAGCCTGCTACAATCATCTAATGTCAGTCATGCCGATGTAGCTCAGTGGTAGAGCACTTGATTCGTAATCAGGCGGTCGCGGGTTCAAATCCCGCCATCGGCTTTCCTTCAAAATCGCTAAAATAGCATCCGATGGCGATCGCCTGTCACCAGGAGAGGGACTGTCCGAAGTCACCCTGTCAGGACTGAGCCCCTGGACCGGAAACCCTGTCGCAGCATCCAAGGGAATTGGACCTAAAGATCTAGCGGCAATGGGGAAGTCCTATCAATGCTGAAACCCTCCATAATTGGGGACAGAAACCGGGTAAAAGTTGCTCAAAACTAGGGCTAAGAATGGCTAAGATAGGATTGCGATCGCGTTTATTTTTATCCCATCTCCTCGTCTTAATGGTTGGGGTGACCGTCCTAGTGATTACCGGCAAACTCTCCTCCCCCCGCCTATTTATCGTTCACCTGCAACAACTTGAAGGCAAAGGATTTAACCTCCACTATGTCCGCACTTCTTTAGTGGATGTTTTTGAAACTACCTGGAATCGTGGCACATTTTGGTCCGTAATTGTGGGAACCACCGGCGCAGGTTTGCTCAGTTACTTTGTCGCCAAACGGATTACCAAACCCATGACTCTCATGGAACGGATCACCCAAAAATTTGCGGCAGGAGAACTGCATCAGCGAATGCCTACCAGTGAAATTCCTGAACTGAATCGCCTCAGTGCCAGTTTTAACCGCATGGCAGCCAGTATCGAAAATGTGGAGCACCGACGCCGGGAACTGATTAGCGATTTGACTCACGAATTGCGAACCCCTTTAACGATTATTCGGGGCAATTTGGAACAACTCGAAGATGGCACTCTCCCACCGGATCCCGATATTTATCACCGTCTTGCCAAAGAAACTCGGCGTCTGGAACGGTTAGTCAATGACTTGCAGGAACTCTCCAAAGCAGAAGCCGGTTATTTGCCGATTGATTTGCAGGGGATGAATGTGCGTCCTTTGTTAGAAACCTTAATTGAAAGATTTTCCGATTGGATTTTGGAAGAAAACCTAGTGTTGCAATTAGACTGTGCTCCTCAACTCCCGGCAGTGATGGCGGACCCTGATCGCCTAGAACAAGTGCTGGTCAATCTTCTGGGAAATGCCTTGCGTCATACGGCCAGGGGTTCGATTTGTGTGCGAACCTGGACCAGTGCGGGGTATCTGTGGATTGCGGTGATTGATACCGGATCCGGTATCCCCCCGAGTGAACTGCCTCATGTGTTCGATCGCTTCTGGCGCGGGTCGAGTGGCAGCAATGGCACCGGCATCGGTTTAGCCATTTCTCGGCGGTTAGTAGAACTCCAAGGGGGTCAGATGCAAGTGGAAAGTGAAGTGGGAAAAGGTAGCCGGTTTCAGTTCTCTCTTCCTTTGGCTTGAGTCGGTGAGGGGAAGTTTCTAAAAAATCTGCTGAATTACTTCGGATCAACTCCCGGAACCCTGAAGTGAAGATCACCGGCTTCTGTGGGTTGCGTCATCACAGCATTTTATAATGATCAAGGAATCCGGAATCCAGTTGTAATAGGTCTATAAAAACCCGCACTCTCAAGGGTGGGACACTCGCAGACGAAGCCAGAGAAGCGCTTCTGTGAAGAGAAAATCGACTTTTCACAACCGGATTGGTTAGAAGTTGTTAAACGGAAGTTGAGGGGTTTAAAACCGGGAAATCATCAGCCGCTTTGTCAGCTTTTGCGGAAAATTCATGAAAATTCTAATCAATCTGTCTAAAATATACCAACGGCTGATGACTACTCCAACTATGATCTTGCTAAAGGCCGGAATCGGGAATCAGGCGCACAGCAAGAGAATGCATAGCGTATTTTTTGAAAATTTGCATCTGTCAAAGGGATGACAGTGGATTTATATTCGAGATATAATAGAAAAGTTTAAAGGAGTGCTGCGTCATGACAATTGAGCCATCGAGAAACCTGACTTGTGTCAAGACCAAATTTTATCGAGCCGATGAAAATGAGCCAGAACCCAACACCTCTCTACTCTGGGAGGTGGAAAGGCTGCGACTGAAACTGGATAAAGTTAAGCAGGAAAAGGCCAAACTGCTATGTACCCAAAAGACCTTGATGCTTCAAACACAGACCCTGAGCGCTTTGGTCTCGGAGTTGACGAGAAAATTGGAAGCTGAACGGCGCGATCGCAAGCAGACTGAATCCACCTATCAGTTCCTGGTGACGAACTTGCTTCGCGAAAAGGCCGACCTGGAAATCATGCTCGACACGATTGTGCAACATTCTGATCTCATGGAAGAGTTATTGCATGAGCAGTGTATTCGCGATCCGTTAACGGGTCTATTTAACCGTCGGTATTTAGCCAAATCTTTAGAACGGGAACTGTGTCGTGCTCAACTGACCGAGCGATCGCTGGGTCTGATCATGTTGGATGTTGACCATTTTAAAGGATTCAACGATACCTACGGACATGAGGCGGGGGATGTCGTCTTACGGGAACTCGGATGGCTACTCAAAACCGAAAGCAGTGCCCTTGATATTGCTTGTCGATATGGGGGAGAGGAGTTTATGGTCATTTTACCCGAAGCCTCTTTAAAAAAGACTCAGCAACAAGCGGAGCATCTACGCAAACAGGTTAAACGTCTAAAATTGACTCATTTAGCTCAAGACCTTCCTGGGGTAAGTATTTCCGTTGGCGTGGCTGTTTTTCCCCAACATGGGTTAACTGGAAACGAGCTCATACAAGCAGCGGATGCGGCATTATATCAGGGGAAGACCCAAGGACGCGATCGCGTCGTGACGGCACCCGGTTAATCAGAGTGTTCTCAACCGTTTCTATCGCTCTCTTAACTGGCGATCGGCCCTATTTAAACTTAATATTCAATTGTCGCTAAAACAAACTGCAACAGGATTGAGGAGAGGAGTGCGTTCGCACTCCCCAGTCCATATCCTAACCATCGAATCTGTACCTCACCGGACTGGTAAACGCTATATTGCCCAAATAAAATCTCCTACTCATTAACCCTTACAAAAAAATATGTTTCGACTCTATCAGATGAATTCTTCGGGCAATTGCTATAAAATTCGCCTGCTCTTAACCCACCTAGAAATTTTTTTTGAAACTATCGAAATCGATATTCTCAAAAAGGAAAGTCGCACCCAAGAATTTTTACTTAAAAACCCTAATGGGCGGATTCCAGTGTTAGAAACACCCGACGGTAAATTCTTGGCAGAATCTAACGCAATTCTGTTTTATCTCAGTCAAGACAGCGAATTTTTTCCCGTGGATAAATGGCAGCAAGCAAAGGTGATGGAGTGGCTGTTTTTCGAGCAATACAGCCACGAACCTTATATCGCAACTTCTCGCTATTGGATTACTCTTTTAGGAAAAGCTGACGAATATCGCGACGCAATTCATCAGAAAAAAGCACCCGGCTACGCCGCTTTGGGAGTCATGGAAAAACACTTAGAAAAAAATCGATTTTTTGTAGGCGATCGCTACACCATTGCCGACATTGGTTTATTCGCCTACACCCACGTCGCCCCAGAAGGAGGCTTCGATTTAACACAGTTTCCCGCAATACAAGCTTGGATACAACGAATCATGGCTCAACCGCGATATCTCAGCATTAAAGATAATTGTTAATTGTCAATAGCACCTCTCTAATCTGCGGAATGTAGGCTCAAAAAAGTTGGCGCTGTTGGGAAGTCTTGTAAACTTTTCCACAACAGAGCCAGATAAAAATGATTGGAATAGAAGTGCATCGCCAAGAAAGTAGCCCTCACCCTAAATCCCTCTCCCAACCCTTCGACCCTTCGACCCCCTTCGACGTAGTCAGGACAGGCTTCGACTGCGCTCAGGGCAGGCGTAGCTCAGGGCACGCTTAGCTCAGGGGGAGAGGGACTTTGAATCCGGCTCCCCTTCTCCCATTTTGGGAGAAGGGGCGGGGGGGATGAGGGCCAAATGGAGATGCTCCCGGAATATGAAATAGTAACCGGAGTGCCAATTAATTACTCGCTTGGGAAGGGAAAGCACCTGGTTGGACTGCCAAAGTCATCGGTTGACCATTGCGAATCACTTGCATTTGCAAGTCGCCCCCAACGCGAGTCCGTTCCACTTGCTGTTGTACAGCATTAGCATCCGTCATCTGTACCCCATTAATCGAAACAATCACATCACCGGCACGGATTCCACTGCGAACCGCAGGAGAATCCGGCATGACTCGGGCAATTAAAATCCCACTGTCTTCGGTAACCGTTAACCCGGAATTGGGATTGTTATTAATTTGATTTTTCAGTTCTGGAGTCAACTGCACCATTTGAATGCCGAGATAGGGATGTTGAACTTCTCCATTGGCAATCAATTGTTGAGCAATATCTTGAGCGCGATTAATGGGAATTGCAAATCCCAGACCTTGAGCCCCTTGAATGATGGCGGTATTCATGCCAATTACTTCACCGCGCTGATTCAGCAAAGGACCGCCTGAGTTACCGGGATTAATTGCCGCATCGGTTTGAATGAAATTCACCCGCTTATCTGGGACCCCGACTTGAGAACTCGATCGCCCGGTGGCGCTAATAATGCCCACGGTCACCGTATTATCCAAACCGAGGGGATTGCCGATCGCGATCGCCCATTCACCGGGTTGCAATTGCTCTGAGTCTCCCACAACCGCTGTCGGCAAATCATTCGCCTCAATTTTCACCACCGCCACATCGGTTACCGAGTCCGTCCCCATAACTTGACCTGTAAACGAGCGACCATCTTTGAGAGTGACCTCCACCGTATCCGCACCGGCAACGACGTGGGCATTGGTGAGAATTTTGCCGTCATTACTCATAATAAACCCAGAACCCGTCCCCCGCTCTACCCGCTCTTGCGGTTGACTCGGCAATCGGGACCCGAAAAATTGCCGGAAAAAGGGATCATTAAAGGCATCGGGAATTTGGGTCGTCACAGTACGGGAGGCATTAATCCGGACCACTGCCGGACCCACATTTTGAACCACCTCGGTAATAAAATTGGTGTCGGCGACGGGCAATCTCGCCTGAACCACTGGGGTCGCCGCCTGGACTTGAGCGGGAGAGGCAGCGTTAACCGGAGGTGAAACCAGGTTTGGTCCATTCAGAAATTGGGTCGCGGACCAGGTAGCACTCGCGCCGAGGAGAAAGATAGAAAAATAGGTGAGGGGTTTTTGCCAACCGGGGGCCGACCCCTGATCATGAGAATTCTTCAATGGTTCTGAGGGGGTATTGAACTGATCCTGTGTTGTTTTCATTAGTGATAACTCCTGCTGCAAAACTCCTGCATTACCTTAAAAATCGAGCCTTTTTGCTTGCAGTCGGGATAATATAGCTTGTCGAAACCCATCGGGAAGAATCCAGGAAAAATCTGCCAGCTTTCCTGTCCGGGTTAGACCCAGCAGGGAGGAGTCAGAATTCCTGACGGATAGAGACTCGCTATTTTATAGACTGTTTTAGCATAAAGTAAAGACCCGCATCAACCCGGGTTGAGATCGTTTCAACCGGGTTGAAGGGCTGACTATTTTTAATGTAAAAGGCAGATATGACGAGGATGTGACGAGGATATCGCAGGGTTGTGGATCGGGATGAGGGACTGGGAATCCGGGGGCGACAGAGTTGCTGGATTTGTCAAGAGCGTGCAGACCGGATTATTCTGGTAAACGCTATTCTGCTATGGTAAGGGCTGGGAGTGGCTTTGTTTGACAACCTGGAATCGTTCTTTACACCTGAATTTATCGCCAGAAAGGGCGATCGCCATCCCGATGATGGTTGGTCGTTAGACCGGCGTGATCCCAAGGTGATTCAATCATTTATGCCCCTGTGGGAATGGGCATACCACCACTATTTTCGCGTGCAAACCGACGGATGGCATCATGTTTTACCCGAGGGCAAAATGCTGGTGGTGGGTTCTCACAATGGTGGACTGGCGACACCGGATATGTTTATGTTTATGTATGATTGGTTCCGTCGCCAAGGGTTTGATCGCCTGACCTACGGACTGATGCACCCGAAGGTTTGGGATATCTTTCCCGAGAGCGTAGTTCGCCAAGCGGCCCAATGTGGGGCAGTGCGGGCCCATCCCAAAATGGCGATCGCCGCCCTAAAAAAAGGGGCAGCAGTGTTAGTCTATCCCGGTGGTCCCGAGGATGTGTTTCGACCCCATCACCTCCGGGATAAAATTTATTTTGCGGGCCGCCAAGGGTTTATTAAGTTAGCCTTACGGGAAAATGCTCCGATTTTACCGATTATTTCCTATGGTGCTCATGACACCCTGTTTGTGATGGCGGATATTTACAAACAAATGCGCCAGTTGCATGAGGAGTGGGGGATGCCTTGGTTATTTGGGGTTGATCCGGTGGTGTTTCCGATTTATTTGGGATTGCCTTGGGGGATTGCCTTTGGACCTTGGCCGCATCTTCCCCTCCCGGTGCAGATTCATACTAGGGTTTGTGCACCGATCGCCTTTGAGCGGTATGGACGAGAGGCAGCAGGCGATCGGCAGTATGTCAATCAATGCTATCAGTTCGTTTGTACTCAGATGCAACAGTCTTTGGACCAGTTGATTGCGGAAGTGGGCGATCGCGCTTAGATTGCCAGTGACTTTACCGGAGTGCCAGGAAGAGACTAATCAGGGCGATCGCCACCAGTGCGATCGACCCAGGATGTCTCCTCACCCATTGATTCAGTCTCGAAAAGGACCCCGCCTGAGCATAAGGGGTGTGAATCACCGGGATCAGAGGTTGAGATTTATCGTGATAAAGCGTACAGGTTTTGGCGTAGGGTCGCTGGGGATAGTTGCAGGTATCGTCCTCATGGTAAGTGCAACTCTGACATAAAAACTCTTCTGAGTTGGCCTGATGCAGGGGAATACCAGGATGACCAAATCCTTTGAGTGGGGTTTGGCAGTAAGGACATTTGACAGCTTGGTCATCAACAGATTGATGGCACTGGGGACAGTCAGACATGATGGCAAACGGGGGTGGGATCCGGTAGGGGGCGATTAAGAACGAGTGCGGGTTTCCTCACTCATAGAGCCGCCCTTAGTTTCATCCTACCCTAAGTATCTGGGCTAAGGGCAGCCTGCCTCAGAATGGAAACCCTACAACCGATGAGGTAGAACAGCCGCAGAAGCAGGATAGGATATCCCACAATAGAAGAATGGGCCAAAATAGAGGCAGCGAGGGTGCATCTCCATGATGCGAATGTTTCCCCTCATCCCCCAACCCCTTCTCCCCCTGGGAGAAGGGGAGCTAGAAGTCCCTCTCCCAGGGGGAGAGGGATTTAGGGTGAGGGCTGCCTTCTGGAGATGCACCCGCCAGCGATCGCCCGCTTGAGAAGGCCCGCGCTATCGTAGATGATATTTTCATAACCCCAGTCAGAGGAAAACAATAAAACAATATGGATGCGAATAATTTGCTCAAGCAACTGCTGTTGATCGGCATTGGCACCACCTCTCTAGTCGCCGAAAAAATCAAAGAGGTCAGCGACCAGTGGGTCCAGGATGGCAAACTCAATCCCGACCAAGCAAAACATTTTGTCGATGATCTGATGCAGCAGATGAAATCGGAACAGGGGAATTTTGAAACCCAGGTCCAGCGCCAGATTCGTAACGTCCTGCAAGACCTAGGAGTACCGCGCCAAGCGGAGATGGACGAACTCAGAGGACGCCTCGATCGCCTAGAACGTCAAATTCGCGACTTGGAAAATAAGCAATGGCGGTAAATGGGTTTACTCCCACCGTTTGATTCTCAATTCAGAAATCCGGGACGACCCGGGGGACATTTGGCGTTAGAGTAGGGATCAGGCTGCAATCGCTGGGTTGTCAAATTCTAGCCCAACGATTGGAGCCATTAGAGGCTACTCAGGAGGACTGATTTTGCGAGAAATTTTAATCAGCTTTGGGGTGATGCTGGCCTGCGTTTTGGTGCTGGTGGTTGCTCAGTTTACCGATCGCTCAAGTCAGGCGATCGCGTCCAACATTAACCCGACTCAAACCACAACTGAAGTACCAACGCCCAGCAAATCCCTGCTGGCGCAACGGTTGACCAATCAGACGCAAATCGCCAGCGCTGACACCACACAAGAGGAGACAACGACAACTATGGTAACAACACCTTCGGGTCTGAAATACACGGAAAAAGTAGAGGGGACAGGTGCAACACCTCAACAGGGTCAAACCGTTGTGGTGCACTACACCGGAACCTTAGAAGATGGCACAAAGTTTGACAGTTCCCGCGATCGTAATCAGCCATTTTCCTTCAAACTCGGAGTCGGTCAAGTTATTAAAGGTTGGGATGAAGGTCTCTCCACCATGCAAGTTGGCGGACGTCGCGAATTAGTGATTCCCCCAGAATTAGGCTATGGTGCACGGGGTGCCGGTGGCGTTATTCCCCCCAATGCCACCTTAATTTTTGATGTAGAACTGCTCAGAATTGCGGGATAAATTTCCCATTTTTCTGACGTTCCATTCTCAGGACACGGCAGCAGCCGTGTCCTTAATTTCTATCAGCTTGGATGGCAACTTTTAATGATTCATTTACTAGATTTAATTATCGAAAATAAACTTTATATTATAATTTTTTTCCTTTAAATTCTACAATAATCTGAAAGCTTTTTATTCTATAAATTTTAAAACCATGACAGTTCAAGATGATATTAGAGAAGCTGAACTCATTGAATTATTTCAATTAGAAAGACCTAATAATCGAAGTCGCAGTGGTACGGACGCCATTCTCTCTATCAATGGATATCAAATTCCATTTGAGTTGAAGTCAACGACTAAATTGTCCGTAACAACTGTTCGTGACTTTGGATTAGATCATATTAAAAAATGGCAGGGCAAACATTGGTTATTTGGCTTCTACAGTGAGAGAGGAAAAATCTTAAACTACTGTCTCTATGGGTCTCCCAAAGCAATGGCTCCTTGGATTTTGGAGAAACAGTCCTATATTCAATCGGATTATCAACTCGCTAAACTTGCTCCCGAACGCCTCACCCTGTCTGTACTTTACAAGATAGTGGGACAAAAAGAGGTTTACACGCTTCAAGATGCACAAAAACTTCACAAGAGACAATACACCATATCAGAGTACCTCTCTAAAATGGATCTAGCTTCTGGATACTCCCCCGAAAGAATGCTTTCCATCTTGCAGGATAGATGTCAATATCTGATTGAAAGAGGTTCAACATTAAATAACCCTCATATTCCGGCATCTTATTTTAATGGTTGGGAAAAAATAACCCAGAACTATGCTCAACATTTACGGGAACTGGTTGCAGAAGCACTTCAGGATAACGCTTGATAAATCGATTCGGCCACTCGATAGGCAACAGGGGGTGGAACCGCATTGCCAATTTGTCCTAATGCCATATAAACTACACTCTCAATCCTCCAAGATTCCGGGAATCCTTGAATCATTCCACAGTCAGCCACCGACAATCGAAAATGACCATTTTTCGCCACAAATAAATGTGCTTGTTCTCGATTTGCAGCCACTCCATTGGGCCAAATTTGTAGTTTTTCCCAGGTCTTTTGAGCGGAAACACTACTCAACACTGAGGTGGTATGCCTGGGTCCAGTCAGTCCACTTCTAATCGTCGGTGCTAAGGCATCAAAGCCGATATCCGGTAATCCCAATGCTTCTCGAATCCCCATACATCGAGGGAGTCTGGAAGGCTCTCCCTGGGAAAATAAATCTAACTGAATGGCTTTATTTGGACCTATATCTTTCCCGCTTTCCCAGTGGTGAGTGGGTTGAGGGGGCTGATATTTTGCTGCCATTTTATCCGCTTTAAATCCCACGAAAAAAACACGTTTGCGAATTTGCGGAATCCCAAAATCGGGCGCAGACAAAATAAATTTAGTTAAATGATAGGTTTCACTGAGGGGGTTTTCTATCTCTTCCTCTAGATATGAACTGAACTTTTTCCCCAGGAGTGCAGTCACATTTTCTGCGACAAATGCTAAGGGTTGAATTTCCAGGACAGCGCGAACAAATTCGGGAAACATATCTCGGCGATCGGCTTTTCCTTTTTGATGGCCCGCCACAGAAAAAGGCTGACAAGGAGGACCGCCATGAATCACATCAACTAACCCGCGATAACTGCGCCAATCGATTTGGGTGACATCTCCTGGTTCCCCAGCAAACACCGTCCAATGGGGGCGATTTTGAGTTAAGGTTTTACCAGCATCGGGGAGAATATCATAACTGGCAACATGAGTAAAACCGGCGCGATCAAATCCTAAATCCAGACCCCCTCCACCACTGAATAAAGAGAGCGATCGCAATCCATGAGGTGGCAACTGTGGCATCAAGTCTTCCGGATGCAACTTCGGCACATTAATCGGATGGATCGGTTTCGGTCCCTCTCCCCGCAATGCCTTCGCCTTCGCCGCACTCGATGCTTGAGAACGTTGTCGATAAACGGCTCGTTCCGCTTCGGTGATATTCCATCCCTGCGACTTTTCCCTCGGACTCTTCACGGTTTATTTCCTAATTCACCTTGAATTGATGATAAAAATATACCCCTTATTGCAGCATTATGACAATAGAATTATTGAAAAAAAGATTTCTTTGAGCGCCACAAGTTAGCAAGATGCTCCCACTCCATTAAAAGAGGCTTCGTTTATTCATTTGCTTCACCATAAAATTTAACCTCAATTTTATATTAAATTGCAATTTCATTGCAAAATGGTTATATTTTTATTTATTAATATTTTTTAATTTATATAGCGTTTTCCACAGTTATTCGCATATAATTTTGGAGTGCGAGCATCTTGCTCGCTTTCTTTCTGACTGATTAAAGTTCCGTGGGTTAGCGCCCTTGCGGATGACCTCTAGCATCATCATCCCCCACTGCGCTCACCAAGCCAGGTAACACCGCTGATAAATTAGTCAGGCAGATTTTAAGGAGTGGATTGCCTGGAGCGTGATTCTCAAGAACCCATAACCCCCGATCCACGACAAAGGGTGCTAGTGCTGATAGGATCTAAACTAAAGATTAATTTAAGTTCTCACGGATTACCACCATGTCTCTGAGCAATCTGCGCGACCTCTACCAGCAAGTCATTCTGGAGCGTTACAAGACTCCCAAATATCGGGGGGTCACCGATCCGGTGCATCGCCGACAGCGAGGACATAACCCCTCCTGTGGCGATACCATCGAACTGACTTTGCGGCTGAATGAGGCGGGCGATCGCATTGAAGAGGTAAAATTTGACGGGGAAGGCTGCGCCATCTCGATGGCATCCGTTGACCTGATGGCCGAAGCGTTGCGCGGCAAATCCACCGATGAAGCCTTGGAAATGGTGCAGCGCTTTCAAACCATGATGAAAGGCGAGGCGGAATTTCCGAAAGAACAGCGCAAGCTCAATGTCATGCAAGGGGTCGCCCAATTCCCCGTTCGCATCAAATGCGCTAACCTCTGCTGGCATACTCTAAAAGCGGCGATCGAATCAGCGAACCCTGACTCCGATAGCTTTGTCAGTAATGAAGCGGAATCTTAAATCTAAATGGCACTCAACCGAACTACTCCTCAATCACACCAGAAACCAATATGCTAACAACTGCAGAATTTTTCGTTGCTTTTAAGTGGGCAGGCATCCTCACCCTGGTTAGTGGAGTCCTGAGTCTATTAGGATTTCTCTTCAAATGGGGAGTCCGCTTTCGCTTGGTAGGAATTACCGGCTTTATGGGAGTCCTCACCGGCGGTTTATTTGCCCTCAGCTTGGTCCCTCTGACTCGGGTCCAAGTCCCGGGTGCCGTCCATTACTCTAGGGTCTACGACAATGGCGCGACTCAAACTGTGATTGCTTTACCCCCGAGTATCACCGAGTCTGAACTAGAATTAACCCTGCGTCAAGCCGCCAATGATTTGTTTTCTCAGGGTCGGTTTGGTGCCGGTGGAGAAAACCAATTAACCATCCGCGCCCGCACCATCGTCCATCCCGAACCGGGACTGTCTAAACCCTTGTTTTTGGGTCAAGTGAAGCGATCGCTGGCGGTTCGCGATGATGAAAACCTTGAAATCGAAATCTACGCCGATCAATTCTCGGAACTCTCTAAACTCAAACCAGCAGCCAAAGACGCCTAAACAATTGAGAATTGAAAATTGAAAATTGAAAATTGAGAAGATAGAATTTTAGGGTTCTGTCTTCTCAATTTTTCTATTTTTCTAATGGAAATCGATAAACTCTATCTTTTTTTTCAGCAAAATAAGAAAACGTTGTCAAAAGCCGGATTTGCTGGGGGTATTGTAGCACCGAGGGCAGACAGCATGAGTTGAGGTTAAATCGGTCGGGGATGCGATCGCCAGCTTCTATCCGATAGAATAACAGCAAATTCCCTATTAACGGTCATGGGAGGTTGCATAATGTCTGTCATACCTCAGACCCCAGTTTCTGAGATAAAAATTACCTGGCCTAAACTGCCAGATGACTTTGTACTGCCTGACGATCCAGTAGATGATATAGACCATCCTTTATTAGCGGATGCTTTGCGTCAATCGTTGACACCGGACTTATTCAAAGATGCCTTAATTACGACAAACTTTGGATTATGTGTAGGGATTAATCATCGCATCATTTTGAAAGCGCCGGATTGGATGTACGT
>JAABSJ010000081.1 GCA_011390515.1 Oscillatoria sp. | reverse complement strand
TCTCGGCAGTGGCGGCAGTTAAATCCCGAACCTCCCAGGCAATCCTCGGTTGTTAACCTGCAATAGCTTAAAACTGTGGGTAAAATCAGGGTTAGAAACCGGGTTTCTTGTCCGAATTTCTGCCAACTTTCAACAAATTTGGAGCAGAAACCCGGTTTCTTGTCCTGCTAAGTCACCAGTAGACCTCTTGCAAAATTCTACAAAGCCCCCCTTTTTAAGGGGGGTTGGGGGGATCAATCCGTTATTTTGCAAGAAGTCTAGTTTTAGTCCGGGGGAAAACGGCGATCGCGAACGTCTTCCCCATAAGCCTGCACTGCCTGAGTAATCGTCTCCTGCAAATTGGCGTAGCGTTTTACAAAAGGCGGCACTCGGTCAGTCATTCCCAATAAATCATGAGTCACCAACACCTGTCCATCACAGTGCAACCCGGCACCGATGCCAATGGTAGGAATCACCAAGGTTTTGGAAATTTCTGCGGCTAATTTACTGGGAATATGCTCCAAAACCACAGCAAATGCACCCGCTTGCTGCAAAGCGACGGCCTCCTTAAAAATGCGATCGCTCGTTTCCGGAGTTTTCCCCTGTTTCCGATAACCTAATTGATGCACCGATTGCGGCGTTAACCCCACATGACCCAACACCGGAATTCCTGCCAACACCAATCGCCGGACAGTTTCAGCAATTTCCGGATATCCCCCCTCCAACTTCACCGCCTGAGCACCGGTTTCCTTGAGAATTCTTCCCGCCGAATGCATCGCCTGTTGGGTACTTTCTTGATAAGTTAAAAATGGTAAATCCACTACCATCAAAGCTTTTTCGATACCGCGTCGCACCGCTTTCGCATGATGAATCATCTCATCTAACGTCAACGGCAGCGTGGTTTCATACCCCAACACCACCATCCCTAATGAATCGCCAACTAACAGCAAATCCACCCCAGCGCGATCGAGCAATTTCGCCGAGACATAATCATAAGCCGTCAGCGCCACGATCGCCATTCCTTGTTGTTTTCGCTCTAGTAATTGTTGAGGGGTGATTGGCATAGCTGGGTGAGTTCAAGTCGGTCAATCCGCTGGCAAGGTTCGTAAGCGGCAGTCACATCATTATATAGAGATGGATTGCCTTTCCAATGTTATCAGATCCCTACCTGCGATCGCGGATTCCCCCTGTCTCTAGGATTCTAGGAACTCCTAACTTACCAGATGGGGTAAATACACAAGTTGGCTGATTTGTCAATAGCCGGTGTTGGGTGGCGAAAAAAATTAGTTACGGGGGAGGACAGATGGGAGGCGATCGCAACCAACACATGGCCCCACAAACAACGGTATCATCAGGGTTATCGGCAAAAAGTTGTGGCAAAATCCAGCAAGTTTAGCAACAAGGCAAACTGCTTCACTGAAAATACACCTTACCATAATTTGGCAGATTGTCAAAAACTGCCCGAAACCCTTGCTAATTCGTTGGTGATGCGGCTATTAAATTGAGGGTCAAAACCGGGCAAGGTTTAATGCCTCATAATCTAGCACCACGATCTATTTTGGTTTTGCTTCGGGCTTAACATTTTGCTCTGCCTTGCTCTGCCATACCGCAATAGTAAAATTGATTAGCTAATCTTTTCAAATTGTCAGTGCATCATTATTTGAAAATACTCTAAGTCAGATTC
The DNA here is from genome assembly GCA_011390515.1 of Oscillatoria sp. Taxonomy (GTDB): domain Bacteria; phylum Cyanobacteriota; class Cyanobacteriia; order Cyanobacteriales; family Laspinemataceae; genus Laspinema. Next base: position 20,590 of record JAABSJ010000081.1, on the reverse strand, counting down.
ATGAATCTGTGCTTGTCGTTCTGTAAGCCACTGATAAAATGCTTCAACCAGGACAAAGTATTCTTTGGATAAAGAAATCAGACATAAACTATCCCCTAAATTTTCCAAATAAGACCTTGATATTGGGTCCCAGCCATTCCATTGCTTCAGAATCTCAACATCAAGAGACAAACTCATTTTTATATCTTCCCCAAATTCCATTTTCAAACTGGGGATAGGTAATGTGTAATGCTGTGCATAGTTTCGGAGCTTCTGTACAAACTTTTGAACAGGAGTGTTTGTGATATCCGCAGCAAGTTTTTCATCGTATTCCTTTTGAAACTCCTTGTTAGAGTACAGTCTCTTAATAAGAACTCTTGTATGATCAACTAATGATTTTGCCGAAGCAAGAAAGTTATGAAATAGCCTAGAAGATTCTTCAATTAAAAAGTTAAAATTATCTTTGTGTTCATTACTGTACTTAAACAAAGTTTGTCTCGGATCATTGAGGTGTTCCAGATGGGATACAAGCTCATCGTAATTTTTATGGAAGACGAGATAGCTTGCACATAAAGATTGCAAGTTCCGATAAATTTCCATTTCTGATGATGCCTGTAACTGATCAAATAGTCTACCAAATTCAGTCTTATACTCCATAACTTTTTTATGAATAGTCTTCACCCTTAATTAGACTTAATAAAAATAAATTTACTCTGCTAAAATTAGAATGTACGGTTACAGCTAAGAAGCTTCAAAAACCAGCATTTTTTTCTCATAAAAACTTTTAATATTCATCGAATCTTCTGCCATCTCGAAAAAATGATCTTCTTCTTTTATATTTTGAGAATCCTTAAAAATTTGTGTTCGTAAAACAGACCATAGTTCTTCTGTGACAAAATATAGCCTCGATTCTGGATGCAATTGAACTTTTGAGCCAGTCGTTAATAATTTTTCTATTTCATCGTAAGCACTCAATAGTAAATATTTAGTTTCTATCTCTTCAATAAATTTTTCTTTAAGCTTATCAACATTTTTTTCTTCCGCAAACATCTTCTTTAAATAACCTAGGACTTCCATATAATTTAGATCCTTGGTCAACTCTTCCGAAAGAAACTTGATTCGCGCAACATGGATAGTTTGAGACATTTTTTATCCTCTAGCTTGTTTAATGTATTCTACTAACTCAGGTAAACTGTTAACGGTGTCCAAAGCCATAATGAGCTTATCAACTGAATCACAATCATAATATTGAATGTCAATACTAGAGAATTCTTGCTTCAGTTGTTCTAGTAATTTTTTATTGTCCTCGTCTAAACGATTAACCGGAAAAATATAACGAAATCCTGTTGGCTGTTTTCTTTTAAATAACTTTTTAACATCCCCTATCCATTTTTTAAGGGAGCCTTGATTGATTGGCTTACCTGCTTGTTCAGGAGAAGTTTTACACTCGTAGATAAAATTTCCTTGTTCAAAGTATTTTAGTTCCATAATTTTACTGGTCAGACCTTACAATATTCACTCAGCTAATCCTCGTGGAATGAACTTTGTACAACCAAATCTAGGCAGAATTTCTCAAGTCACGAAAATGAGGTTTAACCGGGAACTCATTTCCCAATTTGCTTACTCGAACATGGCCTGAAATAGCTACAATTTTACCCGTTAATAATCCTTGAATTAAATAATCTGCTTCTCCTGAAAGGGCTACAAAATCTGTACACTGTTCATTATCGTTTAAGTTATCTACATAATCAACACCGGGCTTCATGTTGAACTGTCGCATCAAATCTAGGAAAATGGCTTTGAAAGATTTATCAATAACTTTTCCTTTTTCAAAGGGGTTTAAATCTTTCCAGTCCGGCAAGCATTCTAATGCGTTACTTAAAGCATTTTTAAGAGAATCCAATCCAAATATTGTCATTGCGACCTCTACTAAAATTCATTATGATGAATAATTCTGTCAAAAACTAATTTAACAGAGTGAAATAGATTCACTAGACTCTAGGGTGAACTCGGTTCTTTAGACTCCCCGTTTAGTGTTAATGGGTGTTGTTCCCCAATCGACGATATCGCGAGTGACCACAACCGAGCCTTTACAACATCAAGCTAATTTTTTTACCACTTATCCCTATATAGCTAGTCTAAATCAGTTTGGCAATTGACCCTCACCCCTTTCTCGTTGGCGGCCCAGAACGGGAGAGGGGAGCCAAACCCTGTGCCAAATTTATTTAGACTCGCTATAGAACCATTCCATTATCTTATGATAATGACTGATGAATTGTCAAGCACAAAAACACCACAGTTTCTAATCTACAGAGCATCCCCTCGCCCTCACCCTCAGCGAACTGATTTGGGAAATCACTTGTCCCGACGAAGACCCCCCGGAACCCGCCACCCCCGCAGAACTGCGCCGCGCCCTCCAAAGTCTAAAACGCCGTAACCTCCTCCCCCACCGCGCCATCCTGTTCGACGGGGAAAGATTTTCCACCCCTATGAAACCCAGACCAGAAGCGATCGCCTTTTGCCAAAAACTGAGCAGGGAAATAGCCATAGCCTTTCTCACCAAACTGCCGATGAATGCTACAACTTGCTCAAGATTGACCCGTCTCATCCGTCCCTCCATTTCAAAAAACTGGGGAAAAAATATTGATTCGACTTATCAATACAGAGTTATGCTGATTTGTCAAGATGCGGTGTTCGGTGGCGAAAAAAACTGGTGACGCGGGAGAAAATCATAGGAGGCGATCGCCCCTAACGATTGGCCCCACTAACAACGGTGTCATAAGGGTTGGGGGCGAAAAGTTGTGGCAAAATCCAGCAATTTTAGCAACAAGGCAAACTGCTCCACTGACAATACACCTTACCATAATTTGGCAGATTGTCAAAAAATGCCCGAAACCCTTGCCAATTCCTTTGTGATGCGGGTATTAAATTCAAAAGAAAAACTGGGCATGGTTTAAATCCTTGCATGATTTGTCTGCAAGGATATCAGCTTAACTTATAAATCAGGGGTGGCAACTTTGTCAACTTTAAAAGCGATAACCGCAGGCGTTTTAAACCCCCTACCAATAGTTAGAGTCGGATAAATCCGGTTTCTCCCTGAGATGTGGGATACAATTAGAATTGAACTTAAAACCTGATTTTGGGTAGCGAAGCTGGCTGCACTTCTATGAATACCTTAGCCCAATAACTTCTCAAAAACTTTGATGATTTGCCCGAGACAGACAACAGGCGATCACTGTTGAAATACTGAAGCAGGTTGTCAATTTTGACGTTCCCCCTTTGACAGATTAGGATTTAGTCCTCAATGCAGAAAAACTATTTTTAGCATTAGGCGAACAGGAAGCAGATGATGAGTAGTCCTAACCGGGAAGAAATCTGGCTTGTCGATTTAGATTACACCGCCACGGTTAGGCCCTGTCTTCTGGTGAGTATTCCGGCTTTGATACAGGATAGAGCATTAACTAACTGGGTGCTCGCCTAGGGTCTAAGAGAGAGCGGTACTTCATGGTTTATAGGCTTGACTCCGATGAGCGATCGCCACAACAAACACCCGAACTACTTCATCTTCTATTGAATAAATAATCCTATAATCTCCAATTCTATACCGATAGAATCCTGCCAAATCTCCCTTGAGAGATTTAATATTAGGATGAGAACGAGGATTTTGCTCTAGCTGCTGCAAACATCGAGCAATTTTCTTGACTAGGGCTTGATCAGCGTTAGCATAAACGTTTTGAGCATCGGGATGAAGCAAAACTTCATACATCAGATCGAATGTTTCTCCAGTTTGTGTAATCTGTTTTAGGAGTAGCTTGATTTTGCTTGATTCGTTTTAACAGCCCAGGAATTGCCAAAATTTCCTGGGTTGCTGCTTCACTTTCAACCTGAACTAAGTAAGCAGCAAAATCAGCAACTACCTGTAATTTCTGGGGTGATAGTTGCTTGAGTGTCTCATTTAGCTGGGATTCCAATTCTGTGACAGATATTGCTCCTGCTAATGATTGCTCTGGCATTGGGGAATTGTCTGTAGTATTCATAGCGGTGTTTGACCTTTTTTTTATTTTACTACAATTTCCTGCGGACAAAGATGGACGAACGACACCAGGGCAATCGCGGAAAACAGAGATCCACCCGCAACTCCGGCCCAACTACGCTGCCACCAAAGCTGCCTAAAACATTGTAACCTCCTCCCTCACCGCGCCATCATCTTCGCGAAGCATCTCCGTAGGAGAGGAGAATCGCCTTTCTCACCGACGAATCCTTAGACCCGCCCTTAAAAGGTTTCCCCCAATCAACCTCATTTGTTGCGATACCGGGAGGGTGAATTTGACAGTAACTCTACCCCTGAAATTTTGCCGATCTATACTAATAGCATGACAACCGTGCTATCATGTCATTATGATTGTCTCGTTCAAAGACACAGCGACCCAAGATATCTTTAACGGTGAAAACACCAAAGCAGCGCGCAGGAATTGTCCAGAAACCCTGTGGAAAGTTGCCCAGCGCAAACTCGATCAACTTGATTCAGTCATCAGCCTTGATGAGCTAAGAGTACCCCCTGGTAATCGCCTGGAAGCTCTAGTGGGTAGCCGTAATGGTCAATACAGCATCCGGATTAACGATCAATATCGCATTTGCTTTGTCTGGTATGAACAGGGTCCTGAAGAGGTTGAAATCGTCGATTATCACTAATATCACTTACGGAGTAATTCATAATGGTTCGCATTCCCACTCATCGCCCCCCCACTCATCCGGGGGAGATGCTTTTAGAAGAGTTTCTGAAGCCGTTGGAACTGACCCAACGAGACTTGGCTGATGCTATTCATGTCCCCTATCAACGAGTCAATGAGATTATCAATCGACGGCGAGGAATCACTCCCAGTACCGCTTTGCGGTTGGCTAAATTCTTTGATATATCACCCGATTTTTGGCTGAATCTTCAACTGCGTTGGGATTTATATCATACCCAACAGGAAGAACAAGAGATTCTGAATAAAATTTCCTCTCGGGGCAATCTGCTAAAATTGTAGTCAGACAATAATATCCCTCTTGAAGTCAAACCCGGTTGAAAACCTGATTCATCGTTGCCAGAAACAACGGAAAAAGGTAGGGGAATGACCGCTAAGGCAGGGAGTTATCTGTCAGCGGTCAATTATTGAGGTTTACCGACTTAATGTTAGTCATGCCGATCGCCCCACTCCAGGCAAAACTTTCCAGGCAAAACTTAGGGAGCATTAATTCTGAGACGGCTCATAATAACCGGATGATTAAGCACCAAAGGCGATCGCCCCCAATTATGACATCCCATCTCGACGGCCCAATTCATAGACCCCACAAATAATACAGGCGATCATCCCCACAGAAATCGCCCAACTGCTACCCAGGGTGAATTGCACACCCCAATTACAGACTCCGCCCATTGCTAGAAAGGGGACAATACTCAACACCGAGGCATAGAGGGCATTTTGGGACTCTCGGGCCCGTTTTGAGCGCTCGAACTCTTTTTCTGAGGTGTAGAGGGCGCGATCGGCAAAGTTAAACCAGCGATTCAGTTGTTCCGTCACCCATTCACTGAGGCTGGAAAGCCCCAGATATAGGGCCAGGGACCATAATGAGGCTCCCGCCAGGGCGGTGGTATCGACTGCAAATTGAAAGGGAAAAATTTCAGTTAACATAGTTGAGGCACTGGGGTCATGAATTTATCTTTTCAGCGATTTTAACAAAAGTTAAGAATTCAGGATCCGGTATCCTCGGATGAGATGAGATTGATTCAGGACCGCCCCAAAATTAAACCGATTTATGGATTCGGTGCGTGAATGAGTGACCAGGGTACAACTTAGGGTAAAATCCACGTCGAGAAAATAACTTTCCACAGCAGCGTTGAGGTAGGGCCTGTTGAATGACTGGGGTGCAGGATTTTATGGAACGCAATGGGTTCTCAAGCGGGACCATTACCTCAACGTGGTGGATCAATCCACCCTCAAAATGGGGGCGTATTTAATTTCATGGCCCTTTTGAGAAAATATTGATCTGTTTGATGCTCAAACGGATGGGAACGGATTCATAATGTTAATCTGCGGTTGAGGAATTGAAGTGATGATGCGAAATGCTATCCCCGGATGGATGCACAAAAACTTAACCCGTACTTTACGACGGCTGTTTTTTGTCGGGCTAGGTTTAGCGGTGATACTGGTTCTGGGGTTGCAACCCCAGATCGCTCACTCTCAGGGACCGGGAGTGCCACAGACGGCAGCGGCGAATTATTGGCAAGGGGCTTCCTTTCCTGTGGAAAATTTTCAGGCTTATACCTCGCCGTTTGGCTATCGTCAGTCCCCGACTGGAGGTTTCACACGGGAATTTCACTCGGGGTTAGATATTGCGGCACCGATGGGAAGTTATGTCCGCAATTGGTGGGCGGGAACGGTGTCTCAGGTGATCGATGACGATCGCTGTGGCATTGGTTTGGTGATCACATCCGGAGACTGGGAACATATCTATTGCCATATGCAAGGAGCCGTTGAGCGCTCTGGGGGGCGTCGTTACCTAATCGATCGCACCGGGGGCCTACAAATTTTTGACGGTCAACAGGTTCCCGCTGGGGTCCGCATCGGTCGAGTGGGGATGTCAGGACGCAGCACGGGTCCTCATCTCCACTGGGGTCTGAGATATGCCGATGAGTGGTATGACCCGGCATTGATTTTGCGGGCCATGTATGGCTCATCCCGGCGTATTTCAATGCAACCTTAAAAAAAAGCTCCTCCCCGGTTGAGGGTGGAAGCTAATTGAATCAAGCCCGCCTAGGCGGGCTATTTTTTTTACAGTTAACCGTTGCTGACAAGCTGTTTTTCCGGGAGGTCAACAGATTGGCTGACGAGTTGGCGGAAGTCTTCACCTTCGATGGTTTCTTGCTCTAAGAGCATATCCACGAGGCAATCGAGCAGTTGCCGATGCTGACGGAGGATGACTCGGGCTTTTTCATAGCAGTCAAAGGCGATTTCTCGCACCTGGCGGTCCACTTTGGAGGCAACTTCTTCGGAATAGTCGGCTTTGCTGCCGAGGTCCCGACCTAAAAAGACTTCGGCGTTTTGGGTTTCTAGGGCCAAAGGACCTAATGCGGACATTCCGTAGCGGGTGACCATTTCCCGGGCTAAATCAGCAACCACGCGGATATCGTTACTGGCTCCAATGGTGACTTCCGTCTCCCCAAATACTTCCTGTTCGGCGGCCCTCCCCCCGAGGGTAATGGTAATCCGGTCTATCAACCAAGCCCGGGTGTAGAGACCACTATCAATCATTTCTTCGTTGAAACTTTGTTGAGCGAAGCCGCCAATGCCTCCGGAACGGGGGATGATGGTGACTTTGTTTAAGGGGTCGGAATTTTCCAAAAGGGTCATCAGCAGGGCGTGACCGACTTCATGGTAGGCAATCAGGCGCTTTTTCTTGCTATCGAGCAGGGGAGTCAGTTGCATCCCGATGGTGATGCGATCGATGGCGTCGTCGATTTCCAAGTGGCCAATCTCTTCTTTGCGTCGCCTTGCGGTTAAAATGGCGGCTTCGTTGAGCAGGTTGGCTAGGTCTGCACCGGAAAATCCTGGGGTGCGACGGGCGATCGCCTCGATGGAGACTTCGGGGGCCAGTTTCTTATTCCGCGCATGGACTTGTAAAATTCCCAGGCGGCCATTATAACTGGGCAAATCGACGGTCACCTGGCGGTCAAATCGTCCAGGACGGAGCAAGGCTTGGTCCAAAACGTCGGGTCGGTTGGTGGCAGCAATAATAATAATTCCGGAGTTGCCCTCAAATCCATCCATTTCGGTGAGGAGTTGGTTGAGGGTCTGTTCTCGCTCGTCGTTGCCACCACCGATGCCTGCGCCACGCTGACGACCCACGGCATCAATTTCATCGATGAAGACGATGCAGGGGGAGTTTTCTTTGGCTTTTTTGAACAGGTCCCGGACGCGGGAGGCCCCGACGCCGACAAACATTTCTACGAATTCTGACCCGGAGATGCTGAAGAAGGGGACGCCTGCTTCTCCGGCGATCGCCTTGGCGAGTAAGGTTTTGCCGGTTCCCGGGGGTCCAATTAACAGGACGCCTTTAGGAATTTTGGCCCCGATCGCTGTAAATCGTTCGGGTTTTTTCAGGAAGGTGACCACTTCTTGCAGTTCTTCTTTGGCTTCCTCAATTCCAGCCACGTCATCAAACATCACGCCAGTTTTGGCTTCCATTTGAAATCTAGCTTTGGATTTGCCAAAACTCATGGCTTGATTTCCCGCTTGCGCCGATCGCTTGACAATCATCATCAATCCCCCAATTAAGAGGAGAATCAACAGGAGATTGGCAGCCATGCCAAAGGCGGCAGAAGGGTCAGAGGTGGGCTGAACGTCCAGTTGGATCGTCTCTGCTGCCTGGTTTTGTGCGCTAATTCTTTCAAATAATTCCGGGTGGCGATCGAAGAGGGGGACGGTATATTCCTGATCGCCCTGTAGTAATTTAACTCGGGCAACCCCTTGTGCCGGATCCACTGCTACTCGTTGGACTTCTCCAGCATCAATTTTCCGCAATAATTCGCTATAACTCAGGGAAGTGCCTTCGGTTTGGGCGATCGCCGGAGTGGTCAGCAGCACCCCTTGAGTCAGTATTCCCGATGCCAGCATTGCCCCTAGGGTACTGGCTAGTTTGGCCGGGAGAGATGTTTTTTTAGCGACAGGCCCTGTACTGTTGGCACGGTTGCCTTGTTTTGTCATGCTCTGACGGTTGAGTGAACTCGGTTGACTGACTCCCCGTTGTCCCTCGATCCACTGTTTCAAAAAACCTTTCATATTCAATCGCTTCACCTGTGCCTGTTTGAAGTTGTCTATGCTGAGGTCCCAAATAATGAACTCTCGGCGATTGATCCCTCGAAATTAGGTCCCGTTTCTAGTTTAACGTTTGTCTGGTCGCCCTGCCTTGATCCGGTGCTGATCCTGCAATTAAAACCCTCCCCCTGGGCGAAATACCAAAGGGGAGGGTTTAATGCCTGCCGAATCGAGGGATCCGGCGTCTGTTGACCCTCACGCTACTTCCCCGACGATTGGTTTGGCGTCGGGTTAGAGGCGGACGGTGCAGACTGGGGATGGCATTTGGTCCTATTTAGCTGTTGGGAATGCTGATCTGAATTGATCGCCTAGATGCCATGAGCGCCAAGGGAAATGGGCAGTGGGGAGACTGGGAAAATGTGCGATCGCAATCGAGTTTAACGGGATGAAATTGCCACGAACATGAGGGCTGCTACGCTCAAGGTGACCACTTGCAGGGCGATTGTGCCTGCTAACCAGCGAAAAGGTTTCCACGTATAATCCATAAATGACTCCTCCTCAACACCGTGAGGAATACTGAAGTTCATGCTCAACGAATTCTCCACCAATTTGGGTGATCTGATCGCATTGGGTTGTGCGATCGTTATCACCGGAGATCTTGATGGTGATCGCATGGCTGGCGGTTTCCCAGTTTTGGGGATCGCTAGAGCGCCGATCATACTTGTGATCCCCGTAGGCGATCACCAGGACTGACGGGTAAAAAAATGGATGGATTGTTATTTTCCTGATGCTCCATTTTTATCCAATTTCTGACTTTCAAGGCCTTTTGACTCTCCCTCACCATAACAAAATGTACCCAGTAGACGATGGGTAAGGGCTTTCTCCCGGGAGAAAGCCCCTACAAACGACTCAATTTTAATCAACTGTGTCAGTTTTCTAATTTAACAACCAATCCATGAGAGTATTTTCCTGAATCATCCCTCTACTCAAGGGATTCTTTGGAGGTTCATCCCCACCCCACACTCCAGCCTGTCTGGGTATGACTCTCGCTGGTGATGAATTGTTTCATCCGGGGATGTTAGACCAGTTTACCACAGAAATTAAAGGGCTATTTGTTTTCTAACTTCACCGGATGAAACCCGTCTTTACCAGGAAAAACGGGTCCGGTGATTTTTCGGTAATTTCACTCTCCAGAGGGATCACAAACCATGTGCGATCCCCTCTCTACCCGAGGATAGATTTTTAGTGATGGTGGTGATGGTGATGGCTGTGAGGAGCCGCAACTAAGGGGGTTCCGGCTACCGCAGCGCGATCGCTGAGTAACTCCTCAATCAGGGGGTTTGCCCATTCTGCCACCATTTTCAAAAACTCCGGCTGTTCGTTAACACAGGGCATCTGAATATAACTCACATCGGAGTGACGCTTCTCTAAATCATGAATAATATGATGCACATCCAGCAGGGTTTCATGATTTTCCGTCGCAAACCCGATCGGCATAAACACCACCGCTTTTGCACCGAGTTGGATCAAGTTCTCGGCAGCAAGGGTTGCATTCGGTTGAGTCCAGTCAATCAACGGGGTTTGGTGATTCAGCCAACCCACGGAAATCAGAGGGTAGCGCTCAATCAGTTTATCTCGCACTGCATCATAGAGGGCCTGACTTTCGGTAATTCCCGAGGTAAAGCCTTTTGCCTTGTGAGGACAACCGTGATTCATTAACACAATCCCGACTTGTGAGGCAAAATGTTCCCCAGTGAGTTCAGCAGCAATGGTTTGTTCGACCATTTGTGCCATCAAATTGATATAGGCGGGTTGGTTATAAAAAGAAGGGATATATCGCATATCCTGAACCCACTCTTCGCTCTCCCCCTCACTGAGCTTTTCGAGGGCTAAATTGACTTGTTCTACGGCAATCCCACTGGTAAAGATAGAATCCACCACTAACAGGGGATAAATCAGCAGTTTATCAAATCCTTCGGCTTTAATTTGAGTGAGAACTTGCTCCGGGAGGTGCGGCGCACAGAAGTTAAAGGCTTTGAAGACTTTAATGCGATCGCCCCACTGATGTTGCAGTTCATGCTCGATTCCCTCCCGTTGTTTCTCGAAAATTGCATTGTGAGGAGAGATGAATTTGCCATGTTGATGACTCCACTCATGGAAATCAAAAATGGCGAGTAATTTTGCCAGGGGGGGGTAGATCCAGCTAGGAACAGGTGCGAACTTCGCCGTGAGCAGATTCAGCGCTTGTTCGTTATAGTTGGCAAAGTCGTCATAACTTTCGACTTCGCCATACCCCATCAATAAAACAGCGACGCGATCGTCATGGGAATGACTGCCACTGCTGACTGGGGTTGTTACTTGTTGTTGTTCGGGACTTGCAACCACGTTTGACTCCTCAATATTCGAGTTAGGGTTCTGCGATCGGGCTCATGCTTTCCGATTCCCTCTAGGGTAACATCCCCTAGGGGGGGAATGAGGGGTGGGATGGACCTGACATCTTGCACCTGTTGAAACCGACGGCGGGGGTTCAAACGATTGGCGGCCGGTGTTGAGAATGGTGCAAGATGTCAGGTGAACCCAACCCAGGGGTGGGATTGGCAAGACAGGGTAAAGATGAAAAACCCCTCCCCAATGCCTTGGGGAGGGTTAGGGTGGGGTGCCGGTTGGTTTAAAAGGCGCAATAGTAGACGGAACCGACATCAATCGACTCTAGGCGATCGCTTCTAGGAACCAGCGCCTCAAAGCTATGACCCTCAAAACTGGGACGCCAGAACACCAACAAGGGAACGGGATTATTTTGGAATTGGAACGCACCAATCGGTTCAGGAATTCCCGGTTGAACGGGTCGAGAAAAATCAATCGGTTCCTCGTAGGAACCTGGCATCGACAAAATTTCCACCGGGTTGGTGTAAAGATTGGTTCCGGCATTGTCAGCAACCGTTAACATTGCCGACTTCTCGCTGGTTTGTTCCAAGACAATGAGGGTTTCTCCCGCTTCCCAAGCGCGGATTTGCATGGGGTCTGGCGGATCTCTGCGCAGGACTCCCTCGGGAATGCGATCAAGTGGTAGGGTTTCCAAGGGTAAGGCAGTGGCAGCATCTCCTTGAGAAGGTGGCAACACCCAAACTGCTCCTTCTGGGAAGGTTTGAGATGCATTAAAAGTCGCCATTGGGGTGGGACTATCGTCACAACCGTAAGGTTCATTTTGCCAGCGCCGCAAGGTCACTTCTTCGCGCATTCCCGGTGCGATCGCCACCAAAGGAGTCCCGGGATCAACTAAAGACCACTGTTCAGAAAACATCGCAATTTGTGCCTCTCCACTGGTGGGAGAAAAGGGAAACTCACTGACACCATTTTGTTGTACTTTGGTGCCAAATCCTAGCCATCCCGGAAATTCTAAAAATCGCTGTTCCGGCAAATCTATTTCTGTTTCCGGGATTACCGGAGTCTGAGTTGGATTATTATCCCCGTTTGTACAGCTATTGAGTCCGGGGAACATCAGTAGAAGACTTAATAGGGTTAGAGAAAGCTGGGTTTTCGGTTTGGGGAGGGAAAGTTTTAAGTTGTTCATGCCTTTTTTGTATTAATCCAAGAGGTCCAGCCTACCCAATTTTTCACCAATTCTGCCAATTCTGCATATCCGGCTGATTGAGGATGTGCTCCATCATTAGCCGCCACTTCATTCAGCCAAATTGGGGACTGTTGAAGGGGAGTTAAAACATCTAAATAGGGAATGGATAGATTCAAGCAAATTTGCTCAAATTGATTGGATAAAGCAGCCAGTCTGAAGTTGTCTTCGCCGTCGCCAAGGGGAGGAGAACTCACCATTAACACTGGAAATAACAATTTTGCCTGTTCAAGGATCTGCCATGCATGATTGAGGGAGTCCGGAAAGTCTATTCGCATTTTTCCTTTTTCGAGGGTAATATCGTTGACACCGAAGGAAAAAAGGACTTTTCCGTTACAATCCGGGGGTAAGCGATGGGAAACTTCCGGCAGCCACCGCTTTAAAATATCCGCAGAGGTATCTCGCCGGACCCCGAGATTGTAATAGGTAATTTCTTCACCCGCTTGACAAGCTGCCGCGACAATTCTGCCGGTCCAGCCTAAGTATTCTGGGTCTCCAGTTCCGTTGATAAAGGAGTCACCGACAAAACATATCCGGCTTGCTGTCATGATTTTAACCTATTATTGTTGGGAGAGTCGTTTCACACTTTCCCCAGCGAGTAACTGATGAGCATCCGCTAAAAGTCCAGGGATTTTATCAGCGTGAGGACTCTTCGCTAGACATTGGCTAAAATCTAAGGTTTGGACGGCTTCGGCTTTTTCTCCAGGAAACCAATGGTTGCCATTTCCAAGTAGATTATAGCGCATTTGGGCATATTCGACCATATCGTAGGCGATCGCCAGATTTCTCAGCCATAAAATCAGGTAAATGTTAATCGAATTGGGGGTTTCTTCCGGTTTGGGTAAGCCGATATGCCAGCTTCTGAACCAATCTTCTCCAAAACGGGCGATCGCCGCCTGTTCCAACCGCTCAATAATCGGCGGTAACAGTTCCTCAGCTTGGTCCAAAAGCTCTAAAGTTTTCAAATGTTCATCAAAATCCGTGGGTCTGGATGCACCAATACTTAAGGTATGAACTTGAGGATGAGACAAGCAAAATAAGTTATTAAACACAATGGGACTCAGGGGTTTGCAAAGTTCCACTAATCTTTCCGGAGGACTGTAGAGGTTTCCCCCTTTATTAGAGGGACTAATAATAAACACCCCCATATCATGTTGAGTTGCCGCTTCAATTGCAGGCCAATTTCCCTGATTAATATAGTACCAATGCAGATTCACATAATCAAACCGATTGCTGTTAATTGCCTTGATAATTACCTCAGTAGGCGCATGAGTCGAAAACCCAACAAACCGAACTCTCCCTTGCGCTTGAAACTCTTTAACCACATCCAAACATCCCCCTGGACGAAGGCTGTAATCTAACAATTCTGGGGTATTAATTCCATGAATCCCTAATAAATCCACATAATCTAACTTTAAATTAGACAGAGATTGTTCCAAAGTCGCTCTAAATTCCTCCGGATTCTCCGTGGGGCCAACTTTGGTTTGAACAATAAGTTTTTCTCGGGGTAATTTCGGGAGAATTTCGCCCAATTGAATTTCCGAAGTGCCATATCCCCTCGCCGTTTCAATATGATTAATTCCCACTTCTAGGGAACGCCGGATAATCGCTTCTACATTCTCTTGATTATTCGCCGGAATCGTGGATTGCGGCACATCTTGCCACTTGTACTGATATCTCATGCCGCCGCAGGAAAATACCGGCATTTGCAATTCAGTTCGTCCAAAGCGTCGGTATTGCATCATTGGAATTTCAATTTGATATTAACAACCATCAGAAGTTTAAACCCCCGCATGTAGAGGCGATTCGAGAATCGCCAGTCCATCGGATTCATCAGACAATCAATCTCATATTCTAATCCATTTTAGAGGCGATTCGAGAATCGCCAGTCCATCGGATTCATCAAACAATAGACCTCTTGCAAAAAAAAGGATTGATCCCCCCAACCCCCCTTAAGAAGGGGGGCTTTAAAGAATTTTGCAAGAGGTCTAATCAATCTCATATTCTAATCCATTTTAGAGGCGATTCGAGAATCGCCAGTCCATCGGATTCATCAGACAATCAATCTCATATTCTAATCGATTTTAGAGGCAATTCGAGAATCGCCCGTCCCTCGGATTCATCCGACAATCAATCTTATATTATAGTCCATTTACTTGCCACTTAACCTGATGTAGGGGCAATGAATTTATAGACTACCCCTACAACCGGCACCGAGTGATTAGAGGTAAGGTTTAAAGTTCCCGAATCACGGTTTTACCATCAATCACTTCACCCACTAACACCACATCGGCGACCCCAACAAATAACCCATTTTCCAACACCCCGGGGATATTGTTCAGAGTCTTTTCTAATTCCGATGGATTGTCAATACTATCAAATTTGACATCAATTACAAAATTCCCTTGGTCCGTAATTACGGGCCCGGCTTTCTTCACCCCCATCCGCAATTCCGGGACTCCCCCTAACTTTTTAATCGCCGCCATTACCGGCGTCATTGCCATCGGCAAGACTTCTACAGGTAACAAAAAGGTAGAACCCAATTTATCCACCAATTTAGAACTATCTACCACCACGATAAATATATCCGCAAGACAATCAACAATTTTCTCGCGAGTATGTGCTGCACCCCCGCCTTTAATTAGGTTTTTCTGGGGATCAACTTCATCGGCACCATCAATGGCAATATCAATGCGATCGACTTCATCCAAAGTCGTTAAAGGAATCCCAAACTGTTTCGCCAGCACTGATGCCTGAAACGAAGTCGGAATCCCTTTAATATCTTTTAAATCCCCATTTTTAAGCCGTTCCCCGAGGAACTCAATGGTATAAGCCGTGGTAGAACCCGTTCCTAATCCCACGATGGAACCGGATTTCACTCGTTGCGCGGCTGCCTTGCCGACTTCCTGTTTCATGGCATTTGCTGTACTCATCAGATCCACTCCTATGTTTGCCCCTCTGGGACAGAACGACAATTAAAATAAACTCCACTGTCAAATTTACCCTGTTCCTGTCCCCATCGCGCATTTTTTCCGGTCCTGATGACTGATCCAGCCCGGGGTGATATTATCGATGAGTGTCGATGTCTAAGGGATGGTGGATCAGCTCCCCCCTGGGTTCCGCACCGCCTGCCAATCGTTTCTCCCGCTGTAAAGTTGATATGAAAATTGCATTTATAGACCCTTCTGATTGGGATTACCGGGTAGAAAGCGCTTATGAAATGCCAATGGGTGGTTCCCAATCTGCTTTATGTTATTTAGCGGAACAATTGGCACAACAGGGTCATGAAGTGTTTGTGTTTAATCAAACCTCTAACCCAGGGATTTCACGGGGGGTAAACTGTCTGGCTTTTCCCTTAAATCAGATGTCTGAAACAGTACGCCGATCGCTGGATGTAGCCATTGTTTTAAATATAGCTGGAAAGGGTATCCCACTCCGGCAATTTTTCGGGGATAAAATTCGCTTAATTTTGTGGACGCAACAGCTTCCCACCCTCCACGCGATGCAGCCATTACAAAATCCTGCGGAACGCGATGTTTATGATGGATTTGCCTTTGTCAGTGAGTGGCAGCGACATCAATTTGAAGTAGTTTTTAACATTAATTCCGAGCGCAGTGCAATTCTCAGAAATGCCATTGCGCCAGCCTTTCAAAACCTCTTTCCTTCCAATACTTCTATCCTTTCCCATAAATCTCATCCCCCCATTCTCGCCTACACCAGCACTCCCTTCCGAGGATTAGATTTACTCTTATCAATTTTCCCTAAAGTTCGCCAAGCCGTCCCCGGAACTATTCTCAAAGTTTTCTCCAGCAAAAAAGTCTATCAACTGCGGGAAGATATCGATGAATCCGTCTATGGTTCCCTCTATCAGCGCTGTCGGGATATGGAAGGCGTAGAATATTTGGGGTCAGTTTCTCAACCGGAACTCGCGCAACAATTACGCTCGGTTTCGCTGTTAACCTATCCTAATACTTTTAAAGAAACCTCTTGTATTGCGGTGATGGAAGCAATGGCAAGTGGATGTCGCGTGGTGACGAGCAATTTAGCGGCACTGACTGAAACCGCAGCCGGTTTTTGTCCCTTAGTTTCAGTTGAGGATGTTCAGGGATTTTCTTCTGTCAGGGATTGGCAATTTTCTTTAAGAACCGATTGGCAAAATTATGGGAGTCGCTTTGTTGACACAACAGTGCAGGCGATCGCAGATTTGCAAGGGTTCAATGCCGAATCCCAACTGCAAAAACAGGTGGATTATATCCATCATTCCTGTACTTGGGAGGTGCGCGCCACTGCCTGGATTGACTGGTTAAATCACCTCTGTGGATTGAACAGTCCCTCGGTTCCTCCCACGGCTGAAACCCTCACCCAACAAGCGGAACTTGCCTATCACCAAGGACAATTACACCGGGCGCTGACCCTCTGTCAACAATCCCTCAAACTCCATCCAACTCTGACTCAAACCTATCAAATTTTAGGGGATACGTTCCAGGATGCGGGGAAACTCCTAGAAGCAAGTCGCGCCTATGCAACCGCTCTCAAACTGTTAGAAACGGGCAAGGTTGATAGCACCCAATGCCGCTTACTCCGGGACAAATTAGGACAAATTCTGGAGGAACTGGGCGAGACTGAAGCGGCGATCGCCCTGAAGTCTGGTTCTGGGGGGTCTTAACTGGCCCTAAACCAGAGCGATCGCCCATTGACACTCGACCCTACTGCCTAGCGCCAATAGGCGATCGCTCAGTTCACTTGAAAGAGATTATTCAGCCGTTGCCAGTTCGCCGTTGTTACGATTGCGACGACGAGTCAAGGCATTAAACACCATTTGACCGATCGCCTTAATCAAGCTCCCTTCGAGTTCCTTAAACATATTCATGTTCAACCCGAAAGCATGATTGGCTTCATCCACAATGCGATCGGCATCCGCATCATCAATCGGCAAATTGTTCATCGCCTCACGATACTGAGTTTTGAACGCCTTCTCATCAGAAATCTGCTCAAACTCATAGAAAGCAGTGCCATCGCCCTCTAAATTCATCGCCCGTTGAGCAATTCCCTTGAGGATTTGACCCCCGGACAAATCGCCCAAATAACGGGTGTAGGAATGCGCCACCAACAGTTCCGGTGCCGTTTCCGACACTTCCCGGATCCGCTGAATATAGGCTTGAGCCGCCTCAGAAGGAGCCACCTGCTCCCGCCAGTTGCTGCCATAGTAGAAAGCTAAATCTTGCTCTAAACTCGCCTTGCGGTTCAGTTCAGGAAAGTAAATCTGAGACAGAATCGGGTGATTGCGGTGCCGTTCCATCTCCTCTTCCATCGCCGAATAGACGAAGTAGAGATTCCGCACCAGAGTCCGATAAGAGCTTTTCTCAACGGTTCCTTTTAAAAAGCACTTGACAAAACCCACATTTTCTGCCATGCTATGCGACTTTTTCGTGCCTTCACGCAGCTTTGTTGCTAAATTGCTACTCATTCGCTTCCTTAACTTTCCAACTTTAATAAAACAGCGGGCCTATCGCCTTCGCAAGAGGCCATAAAAAATAACCTCTAAAGGGTTACCTTAGAATGAATCGATGAGAATTTTCGTTAAGTTTTTTAAACTTAGGGATCCATCTAGGGTCTTTCCCTGGGTTCAATACGCCACTGCAACGGCTGCATTGCTTACAGGAATCGGGGTGTAGAGCTTTCAGCAACAACCGTTCTCGGTGAAATCCGGTAGGGGCGCTTCGTGAAGCGCCCCTACCACTGGGGGTTAAAACCCCCAGCTAATAGCTCAAGTCGGTTAAAACCGACTAAAAACACTATGAGATAAGACTTTCAGTCGTCTTTAGACGACTTGAGCTATTAGGCGGGGGTTTTAACCTCCGCCGGGGCTCATTACTCTGGGGACCGACTGATTATCTTTTCCCGCAGATTCAGAAGGGCCGTCTCCCCTTCAAACCCTTCACCGCGATCGAGGGATTCAATGCCTACAGTAATTTTTTCCTGCAATTCCGCTAACTTTTCCTGATAGCGCTTTTCTCGGTCCTCCAGCAACTGCAATGCCGCTGCCACCACTTCACCCTCCGAAGCATATCTGCCACGGTTGACGGTAGCGCGAATAAATTCCTGTTGTGTGGGGGTCAGGGAGATATTCATAAACCATACTCTCTGCTAGGCGATCGGTTTAATTTTATCATGTTTTTGGTCATTGGTCATTGGTCATTGGTTGGTGGATGGAACAGGGTTGAGTTAATCAATGCCTAGACTTTTAATATACTCTTGCATCAAACCCACCCCATCAAACAAAACGGTCTCCGCGAACGCATTTGGTAAACCGGGAACTAGAGGAGAAACCCATTTTCCATTGCTTCCTTAATTCTATTAATCATCTTAATTACCAAAATTTTATGCAATTTGAAGAAGTTTGGCAACAATACGACTTTACTGAATCTGAATTACTGTCAATGGGTTGGCAGTTTCCCTACGATTATGTCCTGAATCTGAACTACTACTGGGAACTCAATGGCAGGGGTTCTGCTTCTGAAGTGGCATCAGTTGACCAACCCCTCAAACTAATTCTCTGTTCTTGCATTCGGCTGGATGTCCAAATCAACTCCAACCTAGAAACAGAGACTCAACCTTTTCAAACGTTAGGTACGATTGTGGGATGGGGTCAAGTTACGCCCTCTTTTTGGTTAGAAAACCTCTCTCTTCCTGCTTCCGACTGGATTCATTTGTTTTTTGAGATTGGCGGCAACAACAAAATTGAAGCGGTGATGCGATCGCTCTCCATTGAGCAGTTAACCCAACCCGCTCTCGCCTCATCAGGTCGTTAATTCAATGCTAAAATAAAACAGGGCTTGATATTCCCCGCCTAATTATTGCTCTCCCCTGTCAATTATGACCCAAAGTTTCCCGAGAGAGCGGACTGTAAAAACCTTCAGACAACTGCAAACCCAATTTAATCTCCAGCGTAGTACCGATGACCAATTTTTCCCAGAGTGGTTAAACCTGGACAATACTCTGACTGAAGCAGAGCAAAACATCCTTGATAAAATTCAGCAAAAATACTTTTACCAACTCTCTGATGGTCAATTGGGGGAAGAAACGATTAAATTAATTGTGTTGTCCCCCCTCCTGGATTTGGCAGGATTTTTTCAGCCTCCCTTTCGGTTTACCACGGAACCGACTGTGCAAATTACTGCTGAACGGGATGAGATAATTTATCGGGGTCGGATTGATGCGTTGGTTCTGTTGGAACGGCTTTGGGTGGTGGTGATTGAATCTAAGGAAACCAGTTTTTCCTTAGAAATGGCTTTGCCGCAAACTTTAGCTTATATGCTGGCGCATCCGAATCCCCAACGTCCAGTTTTTGGCATGGTTACGAATGGGGGAAATTTTATTTTTGTGAAACTGCAATATCAAGAATTTCCCCAATATGAATTATCGAGTGTGTTTTCCTTGCTGCCTCGTCGGAATCAACTCTATGAGGTGTTACAGATTCTCAAACGGTTGGGACGGATGGCGATCGAGTGAACTGTTGTTTGAATTAACGATCGCTTTTGTGGTTAAATCTTTACTACTGAGGGAGAGACTACCCCGGTCAGGTCTCTTTTCCTCGGCCTGCTGTTATTTCTGTTGATTGATTCTAATCCCCATGCCAAATATTCGCCGCCGTCCTCCCAATCCTGCTGTAGGCGTCAAGTCGATGCGCTATCAAATCCAGGTTCCTGATGCTGAACCTCGACATATTCTCGAAGAAATCGTTTGGCACAAAGAAATAGAAGTGGATGCCTTGCGCGATCGCCAGCCTTTGCTAGAGTTACAAAAACTCCTCCAGGCAGTCCCTGCACCGAAGGATTTTCTGGGGGCCTTGGTGTCCGCCTCGAAACAACCGGCGGCGATCGCTGAAATTAAAAAAGCCTCTCCCAGCAAAGGGGTGATCCGCGAAGACTTCGACCCGGTGGCGATCGCCCAATCTTACCAAAAAGGTGGGGCCGCCTGTCTCTCGGTCCTCACCGATAGTAAATTCTTTCAAGGCAGTTTTGACTACCTCAAAGCGGTCCGCGAGGTGGTTGATTTACCCTTACTTTGCAAAGACTTCATCATCTATCCCTATCAGATTTATCTGGCCCGGGTTAATGGGGCGGATGCGGTGTTGCTGATTGCTGCAATCCTTTCCGATAAAGACTTACAGTATTTTATTAAA
>JAABSJ010000080.1 GCA_011390515.1 Oscillatoria sp. | reverse complement strand
AGCCGACTGGATTGATGGCATTGAACCCTTCAAATTGCTCAATGGTGGGTTTGCCGAAGCCGCAGCCGATGCCATGTTTGCTTCCTTGGTGCAACTCGATAACGGTACGGTTGGAGGTACAAATGGTCTCTATGATGCTGATGGCAATTTGATTCGCCAACAAGGAGATATTTTCAACTCGCCATTGCACTTTATTGGTTTCGGTCAAGGTGCGGTGGTGAATACGGAGATGATTCAACGGTTGGGGACGTATTTCCCTAATGCGGGAGGCGTTGATGCCAGCTCGCGCGACCTTCAAATGACTGCGATCGATCCTCACGATTATGATGAGAATTCTCCACCGGGATTTTTTCAGAATATTTTCGACCCAGAAATAGTCGTTTGGGACAACGTAACTTATGCGGATAATTACTATCAAACCAACGGAACGGGCGATACCCTCAATGGTCAAGAATTATCCTCTGCCGATTGGAATGTGAACCTAGGTTCTTTGGTAGGTTTTGACCAAAATTTAGACAAAAATGGCCCGCATCAAACCGCAGCCGCTTGGTATGCGGGAACTGCCGACCTCAGTCCGAGTCAAATTCCTGATGAAAACGGACAAACAATTTATCGCCGCTTAGGGGATTTAGCCGAGGGAGAAACTCCTTGGTATGTTCCCGACCATACTAATGCTAACTTTAAACGCGACGACGGCACCTACTTTGACGCACCTTGGGAAGGTATTGGTACGGGTTGGTTTAATTCTGCTCTAGGTGGGGGCAGTGAGTTGCGTCCTTATCATTTCGATGATGTAGAAGGAGGAAAGTTAAGCAAAAATGAAATCCAGGAATTTAGCTATCCCAATGATGGCTGGAAAGAATATTTAGACAGCAAAAGAATATCGGTCAAGCAAGATAACCATCCCATCCCGGCAATGGGAGGCGACTATGCGGTTCCCACATTGTTTAACGGTAACTTTGATGCAATTTTTTACCAGTACAACAGCCAAAATATTCCCAGTTGGTACATCGACCAACCGACTAATCCGCTTAAACAAAGTGCTCTAATTGATGTTGCCGGGATTCCAGGAAATACCCCCTCTCCCAATGGGATTCCCAATTATGCTTTGCAACTGGGAGGAGGCAACCCAACCCAAGCTACTCATAATTTATTTGTCATCCCTGACTGGGGCAATTTACGGTTCGACGTTCACGCTCCCGTTCAAAGTGGAGAACTGAATGTCAAGCTGGAAACCATAGACGGTCAAAGTAAAAATGTTACTGTCAATCTTGCCCAAGATGCCAATTTTGTAATCGACGGAAGCAATCGGAATCAAGTTGAGATTATTAAGGACATCTACTCAGACATTGAAAATCAGATCGGATTTGGTCGGAAAGGATTTGAAACTTTCCAACTCAAATTACACCTTAATGATTCAGAACTGGCAGATTTCCGAGGTCAACCCGCAACATTGAGCTTTTCTTTAGAAGGAGGCGATTTTGTTTATCTAGACAACGTTTTCTTTGGTAGCGACTTCCTTAAATTTGCCAATCCAACAGAGGCTCGGTGGAATCTTGATAACAGCACCTCTCAAAACAATTTGCTGCTGGAAAAACCACAATACGCTCTGTCCTACAATGCGGATACTAAACTGGCCAATTGGGTAGGGTGGAAAGTAGACAAAACATGGGTGACCAGGCCACAACGACAACCGGGAGCATTACCAACAGGATTACTACAAAGACCTGAATTTATCGCCGACCCTGATTTATTAGCCAGTGGTTTGTCCAGCTATGATGCAAATATCTTTACAGGGTTGGGAATGGACCGAGGGCATTTGTCTCCCGATCGCGATCGATTAAGACATCCCAAAGACCAGTTAGCAACCTACCTCACAACTAATGCGATCGCCCAATCAATGGATAACAATCGAATTTTCATACCAAGCAGCAACAATTACCAGGATGCTTCGGCTTGGTTCAATATAGAAAATAAAGTGGTTTTTTCAAGGGCTACTCAGGGAGAAGAACTTTACATTTTCGCCGGAGCTTTTGGTAACAACTCTCAACCCCAAAAGAAAACCAATGTCCCCGAATTGTTTAATCTTAGTATAAATGGGCAGTACATCAATCGGGGAAATACAAACCCCAGTAATTTAGTCAGCCGAGAAATTCACATTCCTAAATGGACGTGGAAAAGTATCATCGCCGTAGAACAACCAGGAGCCGATATTACTTCGTCAAGCCTAGAAGCTTTCGCATATATAACCCCCAATACAGCGGAACCAAACTGGGATAATCTATCCTCAGAAGGGATTGCCAATCCGCTAAATGTATTTTCCCAGTTTTTGAACAACAATCGCGGTAACATCGCTAATGCAACGGATTGGAGAAATCCAGATACCTGGCAAGTTTCTATTCCAGAACTCACCAACATTCTGAATGAACCTAACCGAGTTCGCGATTATGACTTTAATTTTGATTTCCTTTCAAATCTGCCAGAAACTATTCAGCAGACTTTGAATAGTTAGGGGAGGGGTTATCCTAGCTATTTGTTATAAACTTTTACTCTTATTGATTTAATAGTTTTATTGAATTAAATACAGTTTTGAGCTTTTGATGTAATTAAATAAAAAGCTCAAAATTGCTATTTATGGATACAAGTTTTCAAAAAAAAGAGGTAAAAACTCACTCCCATGACTGATGCAGTATATAGCGATTATTATACTTATAAGTAACATCATAAGTCAGGCAAGTACAAGACATTTTAGGGCTTAAGCTGTACTCCAGAAAGAAACCTGCTATATGTCAAATTTTTTCTAGATCGGTCTTTATAAAAGTTTATTTTTAAGATTAGTTTTTTAGAAAACTTCTATAAAGTGAAATTAAAACCTGGTATAAAAACTCCGTCTTGGCGAATAACATCCCAGAATTCACAAGGTTCTTCACAATAGCCACCTAAGTCAGCACCTTGAAGATTTACCCGAATAAAATGAGTCCAAGTCAAATTGCATCCGATGGTTTTAAACCTTCTGAGATCGCAGTCAAAAAATCTGGCACCCTCCAAATCACAATGATCGATAATAGCGTCTTTCAAGTTACACAGCCAAAATTCAACAAACAAATTACAGTCCCACCATTCGGTACTACTTAAGTTAACATTTTTTAAGTTAGCCGAGTCGAAGTTGACATTGTAAAAGCAAGCCCCGCTTAGATTGACAGAATCTAACTTGACATTACTTAAGTCAGCATACTGCAAAATCATAGCTCGAAAATCTCTCTCCCCTGCATTGTAAAGTTGAATAAATTCTTCAGCATCCATCCTTAATCTCCTGAATTGATTTGCCTCATAAATAATAACATAATTTTCCCAGCATAACTGGGCGGCTAACGGTGACAAAATATTTTGAAAAATTTCCGAAACATCAAATTGTTGCCGTGTTATCGCTGGCCGGAATTAGAGTCGCCTCAACCGGGAGTCGATCGTAATCCCAATCGGATTTTAACTGCTACTTGGAATGATGGAGTTTGGAGTTGGAATGGTGGCAGTATAGCTGGGTCGAATACCGAATTTACTCTGCCGGGCGATCGAATGTTAACCGCCGGTCAAGAATATCACTGGGCGGTTGAAGTCACCACCAAAAACGGTTCGTCCCAAACTGTCACCGAGGAGTTCCAAACTTCCTTGCCTGAAGCTGCAACGGACAACCCCTTTACCAGCGTGACGATTTTAACTCCAGGAGTGGAAGTAGAACAAAGTGAATCGATCTCCGACAATATTGATGCGATCGCGCGTCAGCTCAAAGACGCGGGAAGTTCGGTACTTCGCTATCAACCCACCACCAGTCAGTGGCAGTCGGTGACATATAATCCATCTTTTCGCGATTGGGTCAGAAACGACATTGAACCCGTTGTTGGCAAGCCCTTAGTGCTATTAGCCGACTGGATTGATGGCATTGAACCCTTCAAATTGCTCAATGGTGGGTTTGCCGAAGCCGCAGCCGATGCCATGTTTGCTTCCTTGGTGCAACTCGACCAAAAATATAACGGTACGGTTGGAAGTGCAAATGGTTTTTATGATGCTGATGGTAATTTAATTCGCCAACAAGGAGATATTTTCAACTCCCCATTACACTTTATTGGTATCGGTCAAGGTGCGGTGGTAAATACGGAAATGATTCAACGGTTGGGGACGTATTTCCCGAATGCGGGAGGAACCAGCGATGGTTTACCCGACATCCAAATGACTACAGTAGACCCTCACGATTATGATGAGAATTCTCCATCAATTTTTCAGAATATTTTCGACCCCGAAGTAGTCGTTTGGGACAACGTAACTTATGCGGATAATTACTATCAAACCAACGGAACGGGCAATACCCTGAATGGTCAAGAATTATCCTCTGCCGATTGGAGTGCAGACTGGAATGTCAATATTGGAGAGTGGAACGAGTTCGACAAAAACACATCTGATGGAGAACCCCATCTAAAGGCAGCAGCATGGTATGCCGGAACTGCCGACCTCAGTCCGAGTCAAATTCCTGATGAAAACGGACAAACAATTTACCGTCGTTTTGGCGATTTTACCAGCTTTCCTTTTAGTTCTTGGTATGTGCCCGACCACACCAAAGCCAACTTTAAGCGCGACGACGGCAGCGACTTTGACGCTCCTTGGGAGGGCATCGGCACGGGTTGGTTTAATTCGGCTCTAGGTGGGGGCAGTGAATTGCGTCCTTATGATGTTAATGGGAAGAAGAGCAAGCAAGAGCTGGGAGATTTTGACGAGTATTTGCAGTCAAATCGCTTGCCAGTAACTTTTGACAATACTTACACGGGTAAGCCGGTAGGAACTCGACTGCGAGGCGACTATACAGTTCCGACTCTATTCAATGGTAACTTTGATGCCAGCGTGAAAATTGAAAATGTCGAGCAGCCAATTCCGGGCTGGCCGTTCTATCGAGATTCGGCGACTCAAGGTCAGGCTCCCAGTTCTGAGCTAACCACAGAAGACCTAGTAAAATGGAAGGACATTCCCTCGTTAAAAAAATATGTTGGTTCTCCCTCCAACTTAGCTTTGAAGCTAAAACCGGGAAATCGGATTACCCACGATTCTTTTATCGTGCCCGATTGGGGTACCTTGCGCTTCGACGTTCACTCTCCATCTAATGAAAAGGATAAAAAGCGTGGCGAGCTGACAGTTACGATTAAGCCCCTAGATGATTCCATAGATGAGTTTTCTCAAAAAATCGATCTGCAAGAGGCAAGCAACCAGCTAGATAGCAAAAATATTCCGATAAGCTACGAGGAAGACAAGTATAAAATCGATTTTGGAAACAGTGGGTTTGAAGCCTTCTACGTTCCCATACCCGACAGCTTGAGAGGACAAGCGGCTACTCTAGAATTCCAACTGACCAAAAGCGGGAACAGCAGACCAACAGTTTACTTGGATAATGTCTTTTTCCAAAGCAGCTCGCTCAAGCTGGGCAACCCAACGGAATCTCGAACCAATACGAGCGAAGCCTATCTAGATAACTACTTGCTAGAAAACCCACAATACAGTCTTTCTTACAATGGCGAAACAAACACTCCGAACTGGGTGAGTTGGGTTCTTGACAAAACTTGGGCGACGGGAAGGGCAGGAAGGGCAGCCAAGGGCTTTGCAGAGGATCCCGATCTGCCAGCGTCGAGTTTCTACAGGATTCAGCAAGATGATTATGACTTTGCATCTCAGATTGAGCAGAAATACAACGAAAAGGACGACTACAATAAGTTTAGTTGGTCGAAAAAAGCTTTCTTCTGGGCAGATCGCGGCCATTTGAGTCCTTCTAACGACCGTCAAAGAAGCGTAAAGGATAACTTCGCCACCTTTTTGACGACCAATATCATTCCTCAAGATAGCAAGCAAAATTCAGGGGTTTGGCGAACCCAAGAAAAACAGCTTCAAGACCTTGCCAAGGAAGGTTATCAGTTCGTTATTTTTGCTGGAGGTGCCGGTCAAGGTGGCGGAACCGTACAATACGGCCCGTTACCGGAAACGGTAACTGGACCTTCTCCGATTAAAAGGGGCGATCCCAACCCCAACCAGTTTGCCGATTTCTATGCCAATACTGACGCAACCCAGCAAACTAAAATCGAAGTTCCCGATGCCATGTGGAAGGTAGTCTTAGGCTATTCGCCGAACAACAAGTCCGACTACCCCGACATTCACTTTGCTTGGTGGATACCCAACAACTCTTATGCAATTCAAGAGATGCTCGACTACAATAATCCCATTGAAGATCCTAAAGACGGTCAGCTCAAGCCAAACAACAACACTCGCCCTTGGGATGACGCAAAATTCACAATTTCTATCGAAGCATTAGAAGCCCGACTCAACCGAGAGGTAGCGCCCGACATTGAATACGATTTTCTCAGCAACCTTCGGGATCCCGAACGGAAAAAGCGGATGAAGGAGGTAATGGCATTTTTGCCACAAAATTCTGGTTGAGCTAAATTGAGCTAGACAGGAATATCTCAATTTACTCTGAAAAAGCGCCACCATTAGGTAATGGCAGCGCTTTTTCATGGGTTCCAAAGGCTCTTCGCTCCAAAAACTAGGTTTTTATTCTGTTTCCAGTACGCACTCTACCATCGGGCAGGATCATATTCAGAATACGGCAGTCTTGAAATCTTACTCCACCGTTTACATCTATACCCACCTCGAAGTCGGCTCCACGGAAATCAGTTCGGACTAACCTGGCTCCACTAAAAGTAACGCTTTTAAACCGGGCTCGATGGAAAATTGCCTCCGTCAAATTACCCCCAAGATCGGAATAGCTGATTCTGGCATCGGTCAAATTGGCTCTGCTGAGGTTAACAGAGAGGCTAGTTTCAGTGAAGCTAGCTCCGGTTAAGTCAGCCCCGCTTAAATCCACCGATTCAAAACTCGACTGGAAGGTATCCATTCCTCGCAAGGTAGCACCCCGCAAGTCTAATTGCTCGAATTCGGCTTCATCGAACTGAACCCTACTCAAGTCCGCTTCTCGAAAAATAATTCCATTTATGTAATGGTCTATATCTGTTATATCGCTATCGCGCAGAATAATCCCGCTCAAGTCCAACCCCTTATATTTGAAGCGATCGCGCGGCCAAGAAAGTTTCCTATAATCCGTCTCGATAATGACATTGCTAAAGTCCCTTTCCCCAGCTCGATACCGGCTGATGAGGTCTTCAAAGAGAATCTCCGTCTTGGGCAGCTTAGTTAGAGAGGTATCCGCTTGAGAAAGATCCACATTAGTTAAGTCAGTACCTTCAAGGGAACATTCGATAAAAATCGCCCCCTTGAAACTGGCTCCTGCTAAGTTGGTATATTCTAATCTGCATTCTTCTAGCTTAGTCCCTTCTAGATTGGCTCTCGTTAAGTTGAGATGACAAAGGGAACTTTTTAACAGGTGAGCTCCGTTAAAGTTGCTTCCGCTCAGGTTAGCCTCGCCAAAAATGCTACCGTTAATGCTGGCATCGCTCAAATCAGCGTCAGTCAGGTCAGATTCAGATAGTTCGCCACTTAGTTTCGCTTGACTCAAGCAAGCCCCTCTGAGCTTGGCACGATATAAACAGACTTCATGTAGGTTAGCACCCCTCAAATTGGCACCACAAAGGTTAGCATCTTCGAGATTTATGTCGGCCAGATTGGCTCCTTCTAAATTAGCATGGCTTAGGTCAATCCCTGGAAACTCTCGTTCTCCAGCCTGATAACGTCTGAGTAATTCTTCCACATCCATCATTTACCTATGCGTTTTGTTAGCTATTCAATGGTAACTTTGATGCCATTTCCTTCAAAAGGAAATCTCAAAATATCCCGGGCTGGAATAATGCGACTCAAGCCTCTTTGTATCAATGGCATCAAAAGGCAGCAATTTTGTCAATGATTTTAACGATCTGGGCAGTGAGCTGTCGGATTTACAAGTGGAATTCCGGGTGGGTACGCGCACATACGAAGGCACTGTAATACCGGAATTTTCTCAGGAATTGGGAGAAAATCGATTCACCGTGGCGGTAGAAATACCAGAAACCATTGCCCTGGGAGAAGCGGAAATAGTATTAATCCGACCCCAGAAACAACGTTTGGGAACGAATGTAGACCAATATGAAATTATCGAACTGGAAACGGAACGACCAATTCAACTGGCACCAGTCTGCCTGGAACATATTTTGGCAGCCCAAGAGTCGGGAGATAGCCTGTCGGTTTTGAATGTGAGTTCTACCGAATCGGTTATCCAGGGGTCAAATAGTTCCGATTTGTTGACGGCGAAAATTCCTGTAGGAACGCCAGATGAGGTTGACAAGCCGGTTGAAGTGGCGGCAACTCACAATGGGACGCGAGCTTATGTGCCTCTAGCTCAGTCGGGTCGGGTGGCGCTGGTAGATTTGATGACTCTACGACAGGTGGATACCAACCCGCTGACGACCGCAGAGATAGATCCGATTGACCTCCCGGCATTAGCCGCTCCCGGGGCGATCGCGATCCACCCCACGGACAAATACGCTTATATTGCCGACTCGAACTCTGGGGCGGTGTATGTGCTGGATATCGATCCCCTTTCCGACGCTTACAACCAAGTTACTGAAACGATTTCCCTCGCTTCGGCCACCTCTGGAGTGGCAGGCATCGAACTGAGTCCCGACGGACGCAAGCTGTTTGTGGCGGCGCCGGGTTTCCCCAATAGCCAGATTATAGTTATTAACACCGATCTGGCAGATCGCCCCAGTGACGAGAGCGCAAATACTCGGCGCTGGCACGAACCAATTGGCGAGATTTCTGTTCCCGCTTGGGTACAAGGGATAACCGTTGCCGAGAATTCGCAACAAATCGCCTTTACCACTTTGACCGATCGCTATGGTTTTGGGGCGGT
The DNA here is from genome assembly GCA_011390515.1 of Oscillatoria sp. Lineage (GTDB taxonomy): Bacteria > Cyanobacteriota > Cyanobacteriia > Cyanobacteriales > Laspinemataceae > Laspinema. Next base: position 13,386 of record JAABSJ010000080.1, on the reverse strand, counting down.
GGAAATTACCAACGACGATCCGCTCTTATTTGCTACCAGGGAGCCAAAATATGCCTCTTTGAGTCTCGGTTCGTTTGCCGATTATTTTGATATTAATCGAGCGGTGGATGTGGAGGTGATGGCCAACGGGGACTATGCTTTTGTGGCGGCGATTAATAACAGCAGCCAAACCAATGTAGAAAGTATAGACGGACGGCGAGCGGGCAGTAATATTGGCATTATTAAAGACCCCTTTGGCCCCGAACCGACGTTGGTGGCGGCAACTCGTCCCATTCCCGGCGGTTTGACGACGGATTTGGAACTGTCGGGAGGCGATCGCTATTTATGGGCTTCTTATCCGGGGTTGAAATTAGACTCGACGGAACAAGGTGCTTTGTTGGGGTTCAACGTTGAGGAGATAGTCAAAGCGGTAGAAAATCCGGGCAATTTCTCCCTGGATAGCAAACAGCGCGGTTTTGGCAGTTATGCCTTTGATGCCAGCACTCAACGTCCGGCAACCGTGGCGGATCTTGGCAGCGTTCCCATCGATGATATTAACCCGGATATTAGCACGGCGGCAGATTACCAAATTGTCGGCGGCGACTGGTGGGTTAATTTTGACTTTGGGGTGCCCGACGGCAGCCAAAAGATGCCGATCGCGATCGGGGGGACGCCTAATGGGTTGGCTCTCTCTTCAGCCGGGGCTAACTTTGTATCCTTAGTCAGTCCGAGTGGGGATGAGCTTAACCCCACTTTCCAGTGGCAGTTGCACGATGACGATGACCCGGACAGTATTTGCCATATAGACGCTCCCGAAGCGTCGGATATTGAGTCGGTGAAGCTGTTTGTCAGTACCTTCTCCTCCGGTCAAGGATTGTTGCCAGACGATGATTGGGAGGGATCGAAGTCATCAAAAGAGGGCGACTACAATCCCAATCGGATTTTAACTGCTACTTGGAATGATGGAGTTTGGACTTGGAATGGTGGCAGGATCGCGGGGTCGAATACTCAGTTTACGCTCCCCGATGACCGGATGTTAACTGCCGCTCAAGAATACCATTGGGCAGTAGAAGTCACCACCAAAAATGGTTCGTCCCAAACTGTCACCGAGGAGTTCCAAACTTCCTTGCCAGAACCCGCGACTGACAACCCCTTTACCAGCGTGACGGTTTTAACTCCGGGGATAGAAGTAGAACCAAGTGAATCGATCTCCGACAAGATTGATGCGATCGCGCGTCAGCTCATAGACGCGGGCAGTTCGGTACTTCGCTATCAACCCACCACCAGTCAGTGGCAATCTGTTACTTATAACCCATCTTTTCGCGATTGGGTCAGAAACGAAAACCAGCAACAACCTGTTGTTGGCAAGCCCTTAGTGCTATTAGCCGACTGGATTGATGGCATTGAACCCGTCAAATTGCTCAATGGTGGGTTTGCCGAAGCCGCAGCCGATGCCATGTTTGCTTCTTTGGTGCAACTCGATAACGGTACGGTTGGAGGTACAAATGGTCTCTATGATGCTGATGGCAATTTGATTCGCCAACAAGGCGATATTTTCAACTCTCCATTGCACTTTGTTGGTATCGGTCAAGGTGCGGTGGTGAATACGGAAATGATTCAACGTTTGGGGACATATTTCCCTAATGCGGGAGGCGTTGATGCCAGCTCGCGCGACCTTCAAATGACTACAGTAGATCCGTATGACTACGATGATAATTTTCAAATTGGGATCTTCCGTAATATCCGCGACCCCGAAGTAGTGGTTTGGGACAACGTAACTTATGCCGACAATTACTATCAACTCCAAGGACTCGGAAATACACTCACCGGCAGAGAACTTTCTGGCGACAACTGGACCGCAGACTGGAATGTGGACTTGAGTGAATTAGCCGGTTTCGACCAAAATCCCGACACGGGAGCACCTCACGCTGCCGCATTAAAATGGTATGCCGGAACCGCTAATCTCCAGCTTGGGGAAGGGATTTATCGTCGCCTTGGAGATTTATCAGAAGATGAGCTTCCGTGGTACGTGCCCGATGGTACGAATGTTGACTTCTCTCCCAAGGACTCCTCTGCCCCTTGGGAAGGAATTGGCACGGGTTGGGCTCATTCCATCCTCGGTGGAGGCGATGAATTGCGTCCTTATAATGTTAATGCCAATCACACAAATAACCGGCTGTCTGTGAACTTTGACAACACCTATACAAATGATTCTCTTGGCACTCGGCTGCGGGGGGACTATGCAGTTCCGACTCTATTCAATGGTAATTTTGATGCCATTTCCTTCCAACGTAAATCTCAAAATATCCCGGGCTGGAATAATGCGACCCAAGCCTCTTTGTATGAATGGCATCAAATCCCAAGTTTGATTGACAGCGGATACTTAGACAGCATTGGATACGATGAAAATCAACCTAACTATACCCTAGTCATGGGGAAACAAGGAATCGATCGGATTGTCCATAATCCTTTTGTCGTCCCTGACTGGGGAGATTTACGCTTTAACCTCCATGCTCCATATAAAAACAGTGGAAAGCTTAAAGTCTGGTTAGAAACCCCCCCGACTAACCCACAAAGGATTCAGTGGAACACTCACTTGCTCAAAGAAATCGATCTAGCACAAACCGCAAAGGGTGAATTAAATACATACCAAAGTGATATTGATAAAATCGGATTTGGTAGAAACGGTTTTGAAACTTTCCATGTGCCAAGTCAACTCTTAAACAAGTTTCGAGGTCAAATAGCCAGACTAAGATTTGAAGTCGAAGGAAACACTCAAGTTTTCCTAGATGATGTCTTCTTCAAAAGCGTTCATCTCCAATTTGGCAACCCCTCTGAAGCTCGGTACGACTCCAGGCAACCCAATCAAAATCCTTACCGCGAAAACTTGCTGCTGGAAAAACCTCAGTATGCAGTTTCTTACAATCGCACCACCAAAATCCCTAACTGGGTCAGTTGGCAGGTCAATAAATCTTGGATGGGCGGACAACGATCGGCTGGTGATTTTGTAGTCGATCCGACATTACCGAATGGCTGGCCTCAAATTAGCGGCAGCAATTATGTAAATAATCAAGGACGTAGCTATGGTTTTAATAAAGGGCATACAATTCCTTCAAGAGATCGGACAAGAGATGACAAAGACAACATAGCTACTTTTTTAGGAACCAACTTAATTCCGCAAAACGTAGATAATAATGCCTTTTTTGGCGATGGGAATAATCCCGCCGAAGGATCTGCTTGGCATAATATTGAACAGTTAGTCACAAAACTCGCCGAAAATGATAAAGAACTTTATGTTATTGCCGGTAACTATGGGACTAACTGGGAACCACAAAAAAAGAGTAATGCTCTACCAAACGATTCTAGGTATCAAGGATTAACAAATTCTCAGGCTTTTCAGCAACAAGGAATTCACATTCCTACTTGGACGTGGAAAACAATGTTGGTCTTAGAGCCTTCGGCTCCAGGAGTCTTAGATGTTACAAAAGATTCTCGAGTTTATACTTTTCTCACTCCCAACAGAGCCGAACCATCCGCCCAAGACTGGATTGATGCCGGACAAGAAGGAATAGAACACCCATTCTCTGAAATTGCAACGAAGTTACAACTCAACCGATTTGTCGAGCCAATAAAAAATGTAACTGAATGGCGAGATCCTCAAACTTGGCTGGTGACTATTGAGGAACTTCAAAATTTACTTCAGGGTAAAAACATTAACTTTTTCTCAAATGTTCCCAAAGAGATTATGGATGTTATCAAGCAACAGATATATTTTCCATCTCTATAATTAATTGCTATCGATTTTCGATTTTCGTTCAAAGATGGTAGATGCTAGATATACCGCATTGTAAAAAATCCTCCGTTCCGGTTATGACCAGATCCGGAACGGAGCGCACAATATTGAAAAAAGTGTAACTTTCTCTCGTTTCTAAACCATAACAATACAATGTAACCATCTACCGGATTAAACGGATATGCACGCTTGCCTAATAATCGTCGTTCCACGGATATGAACTGGGGCCAACAACCAATGTTCCATTGGGTACAATAGTCCGGTGAAAAAAACAGTGTTTTGTAAACAGAATTTCGGCTCCAAGTAAGTTAGCTTCAGTGAAGTCAGTTCCCATCATTTCACCTTCCGGTTGAAAGCTGCTGTTCCTCAAGTCTGCATAGCTAAAATCAGCTCCGTCCAAATTAACAAGATATAAATTAGCACCACTTAAATCAGCCCCTCTAAAGCTAACTCTCCTTAAATAGGAATGTTCCAAATTAGCCCCGCTCAAGTTAGCATAGTCTAAATGAGCATCAGGCATCGCGACATTACGCAAATCGATGCCTCTCAGGTCAGCCCGGTGTAAAATAATTCCCTCAAATTTTCTTTCCCCGGCTGCATATCGCCGCAGAAATTCTTGGGGAGAGACCACTCTATTCGGGTCGTTATACAAAGTCCCATCTGGCATAATCGTTTGACAAAATATTGCCGACTCTGTGCTGACATTCTGCCAAGTAGCCCCCGATAAGTTCGCCTCGCTTAACTTAGCTTTATTCAGAGTAACATCGGTCAAATTTGCTCCGGCTAAGTTGGCACCAGTCAGGTTAGCATAGTCTAGATCGGCACCGGTTAAATTCGCATTATCGAGATTAGCGTTGACCAAGCAAGCACGATAAAAATGCGCATTTTCTAGATTAGCATTTCTGAAAGAAGCTTGACTTAAGTTAGTACGATAAAAACTAGCAGATTCCAAATTAGCGGAGTTTAAGTTGATGCCGAATAAATAACGATCGTCCAAGTAAATTCCTGTCAAATTCATCCCGCTAAAATCTCTTTCACCGGCCTGATATCTTTTCAGCAGCTCTGGATAGTCGATCTCGCCTTCATAGAGAGACTCTAACATTTCATTTTCATCGGATTCTTCAAATTCGTCCAAAAAATTTTCGGGGTTCATAGCCAATAGTGAAATTATTAAATTAACAATTGATGGGAAGCCAACCTGGAATAGATTCTTAAATTGCGCTCTCTCATCTATTTATAATAGGCCATTGGTGCGCGATTGGGTCAGAAACGACCAAAAACCCGTTGATGGCAAGCCCTTAGTGCTATTAGCCGACTGGATTGATGGCATTGAACCCGTCAAATTACTCAATGGTGGGTTTGCCGAAGCAGCAGCCGATGCCATGTTTGCTTCCTTGGTGCAACTCGACCAAAAATATAACGGTACGGTTGGAAGTGCAAATGGTTTTTATGATGCTGATGGCAATTTGATTCGCCAACAAGGAGATATTTTCAACTCCCCATTACACTTTATTGGTATCGGTCAAGGTGCGGTTGTCAATACGGAGATGATTCAACGTTTGGGGACGTATTTCCCGAATGCGGGAGGCGTTGATGCCAACTCCCGCGACCTTCAAATGACTGCGATCGATCCGTATGACTACGATGATAATTCTCCATCAGTTTTTCAGAATATTCTCGACCCAGAAATAGTGGTTTGGGACAACGTGACTTATGCGGATAATTACTATCAAACCAACGGAACGGGCAATACCCTGAATGGTCAAGAATTATCCTCTGCCGATTGGAATATCAACCTAAATTCCTTGGCTGGCTTTGACTCAGATGACCCGCATCAAACCGCAGCCGCTTGGTATGCGGGAACTGCCGACCTCAGTCCGAGTCAAATTCCCGATGAAAACGGACAAACAATTTATCGGCGTTTAGGGGATTTAGCTCAGGGAGAAACTCCTTGGTATGTGCCCGACCATACTAATGCTAACTTGAGTAATTTTGGCAATGAATCCGCTCCTTGGGAAGGTATTGGTACGGGTTGGTTTAATTCTATTCTCGGTGGGGGCAGTGAGTTGCGTCCTTATGATGTTAATGGGAAGAAGAGCAAGCAAGAGTTGGGAGATTTTGATGAGTATTTGCAGTCGCGTCGCTTGCCCATAACCTATGACAATACTTATACGGGCCAGCCGGTAGGATCTCGACTGCGAGGCGACTATGCGGTTCCGACCCTATTCAATGGCAACTTTGATTCTGTCACTGCTAAGTTTGAGGAGCAAAATCACAGCATACCGGGCTGGAGCTATTCTGGCAGCGGATCCCAGAGCATCCCCAACAATGTACTGCAAAAAAATCTGATTGCATGGGATGAAATTCCCAGTTTCCAGAAAAGCGAGCGAGATAAATTTGGCTACGGAACGTTCATACCCAAGAGCTTCGCGCTCCAAATGGGAGGAGGTCAGGGAACCACCGCGCAACACAACCCGTTTATCGTCCCCGACTGGGGGGTATTGCGCCTCGACCTTCACGTTCCCGAGTCATCTGTGAGCAACAACGGAAAGCTCAAAATTCACATAAGTAGGTAGGTGAAAAAAATCGAAACTAAGTAAAGATATGTTAAGAAGAGGGGCCAGACTTAAACTTAACCCGTTTGGCTGTATAGTTTCCCTCTACACTTCGGGCCTCTACACCTGCGATCACCGCATAAGCTAGGTCTAGTTCATCTTCAAACATACGTCCGGCCAATTCATCACGTTTCAAATGCTGCCACTCTAATTCTATTTCGTTCATTTCAGAACAGTATTTAGGGAGTAAGAAAATGTACAATCCTTTCTCTTCCCATGAAGACCATTTATCTTGAACTTCTAAACTTTTATGAATCGGCCCATTGTCTTGCACTATTACCCGAATTCGTCCGGTTTTAGCTAACTCCTCTGATGCTTCCTCCGCTTCTATTTCCATCATTTTAATATAAGATTTACTGGTGAAACTCCCAATAGCAAGGCCATAGGTGAAGCCAAGCTTGGGTTGCATTATTCCTAAAATGCTCAGTCTTCTCCCGCGTATGCGCGTTTGTTCCTGACATTTTTGTTCCTTCTTTGGAAAATAGGTATAACCGACTGAACTCCATAAACAAAAGCCCGACTCATCTAGATACTTTAGGTCAATTTCTCCCGCTGCTGCGGCGAATTCCAACATATCTAGATCGGCTTGTTTTATTGAACGCTCTTCTGGATCTTGCTTATTTTTATGACTGATTCTTGTCCGTTTCCAAATTATTCCCTTTTTTTTTAGCACCCGTCTGAGGCGATCAGGACTTAGGTACACTTGCCGTTCTTCCGCCAGTTTTTTAGCCAGTTGTTTACTGTTATAGGTACGGGGTTCCTGCCTAAGACATTCTTCTACATAAGTTATATCAGCGTCTTTCCATTTCGCTTTGCTTCCGCGCCCCGCTTTGTCCCACAGTCCCCCTAGTCCCTTCTTCTCCCACCGATGCAGTGTGTCCCTGACTCTAGAAACAGACCAGTTAAAGTGACTAGCAATCTTTTCGACATACCATCCATGAGCATTCAACCGGACCACGGAGGCTCTATCTTTTACCCTTTGAGGTAGAGTGGTTGCCATTCTCAGTTCAAACAGGGTTCGATCTTCTTCTGGGGTAAGAAAGACTCTCAGGCGAGCGCCCATATTTTTTTCCTCTAACGATGGGACTGGTCTTTACTTATCTTTACATACTTTGGATTTTTTGTACCTACCTACTTAGAACCCCTAGATTCCTCAGTCAGTTCTCAAACGGGAGAAATCCTACTGCGCAAGGCTCAAAACAAAACTCAAATAATTACCCCGACTGCTCCGAGAATGCCAGCTTCTTACGGCGACGACAGATATAAAATCGGTTACGGCTTGCAGGGATTTGAAACATTCCATATCGATATTGACCGAGAACTAAGAGGGCAACCGGCAACCCTTCGACTCGAGTTAGAAGGCACCGAGCCGATTTACTTAGACAATATCTTTTTTAAGAGCGAAAGTCTCAAGTGGGGCAATCCTACGGAAGCCAGAGCCGAACTCAACTCTCAATACGAGAACAACTACCTAATCGAGAAACCCCAGTATTCTCTCTCGTATAACGCCAGCAAAAACACCATTAACTGGGTCAGTTGGAAACTGAACCAATCGTGGTTCGGCTCGGCGAGCCGAAGCGGTCTTGGGTTTGGCGAAGATCCGGCTCTTGACAACACGGGATGGGATCGGGTCAAACATGTTGACTACAATGCCAACTATCTCCAAGACAAAAATGGCCAAGCTGTGGAGAACGTGCAAAAGGACGACTATGGAGATCCCATATTAGATCCCGAAACCGGAGAGCCGATACCTATCATCCGCATAGATCGAGGTCATCTGGCTCCGGCGGCTGACAGAACCAGAACCAGAAAGGACGTACTTGCTACCTTCTTGACCACTAATATTTTGCCGCAACAACAAACAAATAATCGAGGGATCTGGCGGACTCTGGAGAAACATATACAAGACGTAGTTAAAAGACCTCCTAATGGAGGACACTTAGATACCTATATAATCGCCGGAGGCTTTGAAGTGAATCAGCAATACAACGGAATTTCACAGAACGACAGCCTGGATCCCTTAATTCATCTGCCCCGGGGCTTGTGGAAAGTCGCCCTGACTGTGGGGGACAACATCAACGAGCCTCCCACAACATCCCACTATGGGGTTTATATGGGCAACGAACCAAGAAGCGATTGGCAACAATTCACCATCAACATAGAAGAGCTTGAAAAACTTCTGAGTGCGGATAATACTATTCCTTTCCAGTACGAGTTTTTAACCTCTAACGTCACCGCATCTGAGAGTCAAACTATCAAAGGTAACAATAAAATCATTTTCCCCAGTCCGGGGTAAGGAGAATTCGGCAAAATACTCAGTCCCTCGAAACGCCTTAACTGTTGACTACTGCTTAGGCGTTTCGAGCCTCTAGCCTCTCCTTAGATAGTTTTGCGGGTGCCGTCTCTCATAATCGTGTCTTTAAAAATGGAACCCCGGGAACCTCGACCCCCTGTCATCCCGGTTAGATTTGCCCGGGTGAAATCGCAGCGATCGAAATCTACTTCGTCGTTCAAACTGGCATAGCTCAAGTTAATTTCCGTCATATTACAGTTTTCAAAATGGACTTGATCTAATATGCCATAGCTCCAGTTGGCTCCGGTGAAATTGCACTCCCTGACAAAGGTATAACTATTACTCGCTCCAGTTAGATCGGCATAACTCAAATCTGCGGCCACAATAAAGCAGTCAAAACGAGTACCGCGCAGATTAGCCCGACGCAGGTTGGCTCCTTCGAGCTCGGCATAACCAAGATAAGCTTTTTTCAAATTGGCTGATTCTAAGTTAGCGTTTCTGAAGATGGTGCTTGAGAGAGTGGCTCGCGCTAGGTTAGCTCCTTTTAAGTTGGCTCCTGTGAAGTTAGTGCATGTCAGGTCAGCCCGAGTTAAATTAGCGCCGCTCAAATCGGCGTTTTCCAGGTTCACCCTGCTCAGATCTATTCCCGGGAAATCTGCATTGCTCAACTGGGCGTGCGGTCCAATGAAAATCGCCCCCTCAAGAGCTTTCTCGTCGGATATGCGGGTTTGGGGTCTGTAGAAAGCTCCTTTGAGGACGGCTCCAGTTAACTTGGCCGAGTGCAGGCAAGCGTGCATCAGGTTGGCGCCGGTCAGGTTGGCGGAGCTGAAGTCCGTTCCCTCTACAAAATCTCCGCTCAAATACGCACCGGTGAGATCGGCTCGGAGAAAATTTCCTCCCTTAATCTGACAGGGGTCAAGAGTCGCTCCCTTCAAACAAGCGCCGCTGAAATTAACGCCCCTCTCCTCGGCACAGCAGTGCCAGAAGTTGGCACTGCTGAGATCGGCCCTTGTGAAATCAGCTCCATCAAGCTTGCACTTGGACAGTTCGACGTGACTGAAGTTAGCATCGGTGAGGTTGGCCCGCTCCAAGGAACCTCTTTTCTTTGTCGCATAGTTATAGTCAGCCCCACTAATCCTAGCCCCACTGAAGTTAGCTCTAGTTAAGTTAGCATTTTGGAGATCGATCTCACATAGTTGGGCCTCAATTAGACTGGCTTGAGTTAGATTGGCATCGCCAAAGTCAACTCTTTCCAACCGGGCGCGGTTTAGGTTGGCTCCGGCCAAGTTGGCGGAGCTAAAATTGCCCCATTCCAGATTGACTCCTTCTAAATTGGCATGACTCAGATCAACTCCCTGAAAATCTCGTTCTCCAGCCTGATAACGTCTGAGTAATTCTTCAGCATCCATGATTCACCTCTGCGTTTTGCTAGCGGTTTTCAGGCAAGCAACCTTCTGGAAAACCCAATCTTATTTTATTAGCTCATCAGCGGTGACGGCAATGCGGGTCGGGACGGGGTAAAGCCGAGAGATAGAGTCGAGGGGAATGTTACCATTCCACCCCTCTCTTCCGAAACCGTGCAGTGCGATTTTCACCGCACACGGCTACTCAACGTGCAATCCCTTTGTCATTAACGGCTGGTTGACTGCCGTCAGCAGCAGTCTTTTCATGGTGGCAATGTCGATGTAATAGCTGAAGATTAACCCACTCCTCTTTTCCTCCTTGAGAAAGTGGGGTTTTATGGTCAACCTCCATTACATTTCCTGAAAGAAAGTGTAGTCCGCACCAAGCGCACTTACCTTGTTGTTGTTTTAGCAGTATCGCTTGTCTGTTAGGTAATTCAGGATGTCTGCCTAACCTTCTACTCCAATAAACTAAGTCGCCATCATAGGGGCTTCTATCACCTTTTACCATCAGATATTTGCTGCTACTGGTCGCAAACTCTGTGTGTAAAATTAGCTTTTTGGGCTTATTCCCTTTTGTCGCAAATACCCAGTTTCTATTGCCGATTGCTCGCCAATATAGACGATGAGCTTTTTTGACATTAAGAGTGCGACGTTTGGCCCATCTCCGAAGTTTTAGGTAGGTCAGATTATCTTGTCTGGATAATTCTCCTACCGTGCCAATATCCGAGGCTTTGTAATAAGAACTCCATCCTCTAATTACAGGATTGAGGTCTTTAATGAGGGCCTCTTGTGGCGATACTCTGTGCATCTTAATAATGCGAGATATTTCCCGCTGATGCGTCAGAATTGCCTTCTTCGATGGGGTGATGAGTGTGTTAAAACCTAATTTTCGACCATGATTATCTTCATTACTACGATATTTCCCCCTAGGGAATTGTTGGATATGATGACCAAGAAAGTCAAATCCAGCGTTTCCATCTTCACTTAAATTGGGGTCGAGTGTATGCGCTAATCGGGTTTTGGAAGGTTTTAATTGTAAGCCAATGCCAGCTAACCACTCACTTATTACAGCAATACACCCAGAAATTACGGACTTGCTTTCGTGCAAAAGGACGAAATCATCTGCATAGCGGATGACCCCAATAGAACGGCGTTTTTCCTTTTTACTTAACTTGGGAATAGTTAAGGTTTGCACGTAATCTTTAACTACCGTTTCTAGTCCGTGTAAGGCGATATTCGCCAAGAGTGGCGATATAATACCGCCCTGTGGTGTACCACTGGATGTGGCATTCCAAACTCCTTTATCTATCACTCCCGACTTTAACCAGGCTTTGATTTGTCGCCTGAGTCCTGGGAAAGTGTTTAGTTTTCGGAGGAGTTCTTCATGATTGATGCAATCAAAACATTGAGATATATCCGCATCGAAGACATATTTAGCCTTAGTTTGGATACAGTTTTTGATATGTTTAATTGCATCCTGGCATGACCTGCCTGGTCTAAATCCGTAGCTTCCTGCCTCAAATCGAGCTTCCCACTCAGGTTCTAAAGCAGCCTTGACTACGGCTTGGAGGGCGCGGCTTTCCATTGTGGGTATTGATAGTGGGCGTTTTTCTTGGCTTCCAGGTTTGGGTATCCAAACTCTACGGGTAGGCTTGGATTTACCTGTTAGCTTTAATTGCCCTACCAATTTTAGGCGTGCTGCTGGGGACAATGATTTCACACCGTCCACTCCTGCCGTCTTTTTACCTTGGTTTTCCACTGTTACCCGACGTACCGCTAATACTCGGTTAGACCAAGACCTCATCAGTGTTTTTTGGAGTTGGCGCATTCTTTTGACATCACCACAACGTGAAGCAGCATAGATGCGTTTTTGCAACTTGAAAACGTATCGCTCGGCTTTTCGCCAATTAATAGTTTTCCATCCCTCTGTCTTCGAGATTGAATCAGATTTAGGCTTATTCATTGCTACTGGTACCTCTAGCTTTTGGCACATTGCGGTTCACGTCAGCATATCCCGGACGTTAATCCATCCCTTTTCAGGCGTTGACCGTTGTTTCGGTCTGGGCGTTAGCTTCTTGAACCATCCTTTCCCCCCTGTTGCTTATTACCTGACCGTTTACCTGTTAATCGACCATAACAGGAGCTATAGGGAGGATTACTTCGTTCCTGACACCCATTGGTTTGAGTCTTTAGGGTATGTCTCTCCACCGGGGTTCTAGGTAGTGCGCTAACTCGATCCGTAGAAACTGTTAGACCTTACCCTTACCGGATATTCCCGGCCCAGGGTGTGACCGAATCACCAGCTTATTTCCCCTGGTTATTTTTGACGGTGGCTCAACGACATTTAGCCTGCTCTACCCCACGATTCTCCTTCACAATAATTGTGTTGGCTCGCTTATAGAACTCTTGCTTACGGAGGGCGTTTTCAGCAATTATCGCCTTTGACCGCTTTCATCCCCGCTTTACGAACCGAGATAGTCAATCTCTTTCGTAGGGGCTACCATTACTGGTAGTTTATGTGCTTTCAACCCCGCACCAGGGCGGTAGGGCTTGGTTCTTGGGTAGAACCTCACCTACATGGGTATCAAGTTGTCATTGATAGAGGATTAAAGTGCGGCCTCAACCCATAGAGGTTACTCTATCAAAGCCTGGAATCCCCCCACAAACTGGGTTTCTCCAGAACGAATCGCACTAACGGCAAAATAGGACAAGACGTAAAGTTTTATGAAGAAATTGGTCTATCTGCACCGGCGCTTAATCGGATAACTGTCGGAGGTGACAGTTATTGTGAGGCGATCGCAACCAACACCCCAAGACCGAACTTAATTTTTGCTTTCACGGCCCTAGATTCCACTGTGAATCCTGGAATATCTTGCAGTTCTGTTTCGCTCAAACTGTACTGTTCGCAAACCAAACTCAAACGAGTTCCGGTACTTTTAACAGCGTTGACAGAGTGAGTCAAATCTCCTTGAAAATAGATCAGCAAGTTGGCTTGCGGCTTAATCTGTCCGACTTGCTGTTTGTTGCGCCGCAGTATCAACTCTCCCCCTTGCAAGTTCGGCGGTACTTGCACGTATAAAACGCTGACGGCTGCGGGAGGTTCAACTGTTTTGCAGTACGATCGCAAAGATCGATCGATATGCGGATCGACGCGGGAACCTTCACCCAGCAACAAAGGGTTAAGGTAAAAAGCATTGCATTCAGGCTGTAATGCTTGGTCTAGATAGGGTTTGAACAAGGGGAACCGCCGTTCTACTTCGGAAATTTCCGAACGTTGAAACACCACGGAAAACCCTTTTG
>JAABSJ010000079.1 GCA_011390515.1 Oscillatoria sp. | reverse complement strand
GGGTTAATCTGCCTATTATATCTGTCACGGCTTCAACTCTTCACCAGAGGAGGTACAGGCGGCAGAGCCGCGAAGAATGCGTGACGCGGCAGAGCCACGTCACGAGGATAATGATTGGTTCAGCGAGTTTTTAGAAGTTCCACATCACTTGATTTTCATCGAGTTTGTCGGTGACAATCCGCCCGATCGCATCAATTTCTTGGACCTCTTCTGGGGATAACTTCACATCGCCTGCTTTGGCATTATCCGTGGCTTGCTGCTCGTTTCTTGCGCCTACAATGGCACAGGTTTGGGGTTGGGCAATTAACCAGGCTAAGGAGAGTTGGGCTAAGGTACAATCATGGCGTTCTGCAATGGGTCGGAGTTTGTCTAAGGCTTCTTGAACTCGCGCATAATTCTCTTTGTCGGCAAAGAGTTTATTTTTAGAGCGATGGTCACCTTCGGCAAATTGATGATCCGGTCCAAATTTTCCCGTTAAAAGTCCCTGGGCGAGGGAAGAATAGGAGAGAATTGAAACGTTGTTTTCGACGCAGTAGGGCATCTGGTCGGTTTCAATTTTTCGCCAGAATAAGGAATAGGGAGGTTGCAAACTATCAATCTGTCCATATTGCGCCGCTTCTTCCATTTGGGTGCGGTTAAAGTTGGAGACACCGATCGCCCGAATTTTGCCTTGTTCTTTCAGTTTGACCATTGCTCCCATTGTTTCGGCAATGGGGACATTTTCTCCTCCCCAGGTTCCCGAGGGCCAGTGAATTTGGTAGAGGTCGATATAGTCGGTTTTGAGGTTTTTTAAGGACCGATCGCAAGCTTCGATTACTTGGTCATGTTTCAGATGATTTGAGAAAACTTTGGTGGCATAAATGACATTTTCTCGCACATCGGACAGGGCGGAACCGACGATTTGTTCGGAATAGCCATCGCCATAGACTTCTGCTGTATCAAAGGTGGTAATTCCGGCGTGATAGGCAGCGCGGAGGGCTTGGATGATATCATTATCTTCGATACCTACCCACATCTTTTTGCCCGCTTGCCAGGTTCCCATAATGATGGGGGTAATTTTTAGCGCAGATTTCCCTAATGTTCTCGTTTCCATGTTGATCTCTTAAACTAGAATAAAGACGACTTTTTACAGTTGTCTTTCTTATTTTAACGATTCGTCTCAACTGGGGTGATTACATGGAATTAATGGCTGCTTTGAAGGAATGGGCGATCGCCATCGATGCCTTAGAACGAGGGGAGACTATCCTGTTACTCCGCAAAGGCGGGATTCGGGAAGTGGGGGGTCGCTTCCAGGTTCCGGAGTCGGAGGTGTTGCTGTATCCGACGTTTGAACATCAAAAACCCGAGTTGCTCAAGTCGGACTATGGGTCGAATGTCACCCCAGTGGCGTCGGGATGGCATCCAGAACGGGTGCGGATTGGCAGTTGGGCGAGTATTACCGATTTGTGGCCGATCGCCGTGGAAACGGAGGAAATAGCCGCATCTGTGCAGTCGGCGTTGCTACCCTATCACATTTGGAACGATCGCTTTGTTCGCGATCGCCTCCAGTGGAAACCCCGTCAACCCCTATATCTGCTGCTGTTGCGGACCTATCGTCTCGCTGAACCCCGAGAAATTGCTTACTGTGAGGCGTATGGCGGATGTAAGTCATGGATACAGCTAACGGAGGCAGTCGCTACCGGAGACTCATTCCCGGTGTTGGATGAGGTGGCATACAGCAATTTGCGCGATCGCCTCCGGGACATTGTGGCAACGCTGACTTATACTGACTCTGGCGATCGCTCCTGATTTCTCCCGGCGCATTGGGTATTAAAATGTCATAGTTCGGCGATTTTGTCACCCGGATGCTTTGGGTAATACCCTGAAACCTCCAAAGTCTGATTACAGGCGATCGCTATACCACTTGCTGGACTGTCCTACAGTTTACCTTTATTCTCTGTCTAAATATAAATTTTCCCCGGGATGCATCCCCAGACAGTCTGCACTTTCTGGGCAAATTGGCGCAATTGGCAGTATAGGAGTCAGTTAAAAGAGTGACCCAATCGGGTTTCCGTACTGGGGAGAAGGTGAGTAGATTGAGAGTGTGAAAAATAAATGGACGTTCGGAGTAATACGGAATCCGGTTGTCATCGGTCAAAACCCGCACCCTCAAGGGTGGGGCTATACGGACAAAGCCTGCCTCCGCAGGCTACTAGAAATAAACCGACTGTTTACAACCGGATTTGGTATAACACTCCCTGATGAAACGTCAATATTCTACCTTTCAATCTTCTAAGGTTATGAACAATAAATCTAAATCTCGTCGCGCCATCGCTTCTCTTCCCGCCAGTTTAGCTGCCTTATTACTCTGTACCGGGGCCGCAACGGTACTTCCCACGATTGCTCAAGTGAGAACTGGCCAGACTCCCATCGCTGCTGCAACCAGTAATGTCCTCTATGTCAACCCCCAACTGGGACGGGATACCAATGCCGGAACCAGTGAAGCAGCAGCGTATCGCACTATCACTTATGCGCTGCAAAAAGCTCAAACAGGTACGGTGATTCAGTTAGCTGCCGGAACCTATAGTAAAGATACCGGCGAATCGTTTCCCCTTCCCGTGAAATCTGGAGTGACTCTGCGCGGAAATAACAGCAACAAAGGACAAGGGGTGCTGCTTATTGGCGGGGGTACTTTTCTGAGTCGCACCTTTGCCAGTCAAAATGTGACCGTGAATGCTGCGAATAATAGTATCATTGAAGGGGTAACGATTACCAACCCCAATGGCAGTGGTACCGGGTTATGGATTGAATCCACCAATGCGGTGGTTCGGAATAGCACATTCAAAAATAGTCGTCGGGATGGGATTTTCGTCACCGGCAATGCCTCTCCGAAAATTGAAAATAATGTGTTTATTGAGAATGAGGCAAACGGGATTTCCATCGCCCGAGAAGCAGGTGGGGAAGTTCGCGGAAACATTTTCCAGAATACCGGATTTGGGTTGGCGATCGGGGGAACTTCCTCGGTGTTCGTGATTGGGAATACGATTTCCCAGAACGTTGATGGGATGGTGATTTCCAATTCGGCAACTCCTGTCTTACGGGAGAATGCGATCGAGGGTAATGAACGAGATGGGATTGTGGTGATCTCTTCGGCGCGTCCGGATCTGGGGACGGCATCCAGTGAGGGACAGAACCGCATCCGCAATAATGGACGCCATGCCTTATATAGTGTGTCTTCGGAATTGATTCAGGCGGTGGGGAATGATATTGACCGCGATCGCATTATTGGTTCGATCAACTTTGTTCCTGCCGATGTGCAAATCGCCTTTCAAGATGTAGAAGGACATTGGGCGCAAGCGTATATCAGCGCTTTGACGAAAAAAGGGATTATTGCCGGATTCCCCGATGGCACATTTAAACCCAACGAACCTGTAACTCGCGCCCAATTTGCGGCGATCGTTGCCAAAGCATTTGCACCGACAGCACAACGGCAGGGAATGGCGTTCCGCGATGTAACCAGCAGTTTCTGGGGTGCCGATGCGATTTCTATGGCATACCGAGGCGGATTCCTGGCAGGGTATCCCGAAGGTGTATTCCGTCCTAACCAAGAAATTCCTAAAGTCCAGGCGATCGTTGCCTTAGTCAGTGGATTGGGATTACGCAGTAATGATACTGCCGCCCTCTCACGGTACAATGATGCGGCACAAATTCCAGACTATGCCTTGACAGCAGTAGCCGGGGCAACGGAAAATCAATTGGTGGTAAACTATCCCCAAATCGGTCAGTTCAATCCGAATCGGGAAGCAACCCGCGCGGAAGTCGCTGCCTTTGTTTATCAAGCGTTGGTGAATGCTGGCAAAGCAGAAGCGATTCCCTCTCCTTACTTAGTTGCCACTCCATAGTTGGTTTTGGGGTCGTCCCCTCACTTTGATTGTAATTTCCCCGGAGTCCGGTTGTCAAAGGTCTATAAAAGCCCGCACCCTAAAGGGTGGGGCTACACAAACAAAGCCCGCCTGCGCGGGCTCTTCCATAAAATCGACGGGTTACAACCGGATTTTGTATAATTTACCTGGAGTCGGGTTGTCAAAAAAACCCCGCAGGCTAAAGCCTGGGGCTACAGGAACAAAGCCCGCCTGCGCGGGCTCGTCCATAAAATTGAATGGAGACAACCGGATTTGGTATAATTTCCCTGGAGTCGGGATGCGGCAATGCTGCATCCCGATTCTGATTTATACGGTACCATAAGTAACGCCTAAGCGTTTGAGCCATTTGCGGTAGGCGATCGCCGATTGATCGCAAGCTAAATGCACCTCTGCTGCTAAATCCAGAGGCAAGCGTTTGGGACGTTGGGATTCTACAATGGGTATATCCTGCTGAACTACGGTTTCTTGAAACTGCCGCAACGCTTCCTCTGGGATATCCTGTCCATAATTCATAGCAATCCACATCCACCCTAAACACACCTCTTCCTCCAAGGGAGTAATGGTAAAAAATAATCCTAATTTCCCCCCTTGTGCTGCTTTTGCAAAGGATGCGGTTAAAGGACGCCATATCCGATAATTGTAAGTCACTTCACCGCCAACGCCAGTCCCATCGGGGTCCGGTTGCCACACCTTGAGGTTGTTTAAACTGATGCCTTCGCCATCGGTTTTTACTTCATAGTCTGCTACTTCGGTATGATTGGCATCCCCTAAAAATCCATCATGGACAAAGGGAAAATGGGAAACATCAATAAAATTCTCCATCGCCCGCAACCCACTGGATTGATATCGAAATGGACCGCATAAAAATTTTCTAAAGTTGGCATCCTCCCACTCTAAAAATGGGGGAATTTTATCTGAGGAGAGTGCTGATTCAGTTTCACCTAAATTTACCCAAACTAACCCATATCGTTCGACACAGGAATAGGCTTTAACCCGCATATTTGGAGGGGGTTTAGGGGTAGAATAGGCGGGAATTAAAACGCATTGACCCTCGGGATTATAGGCGAGTCCGTGATAGGGACAAACGAGGGTATTTTTGCAAACTTTGCCCAGAGAGAGTCTGGCACCTCGGTGGGGACAAATATCTTGCCATGCCATGATGCGATCGCCTGACTGCCACAGCAGCAATTCTTCTCCCAATAAGCGCACCGGGGTAATAGTTTCCTCGGGTAAATCACGCACTGCCGCCACCGGGTGCCAATCATTCTTTAAAATCGGGTCAATGTTCATAGGGATGCAATTGTTAACGGTTTCTGGGGTATCAAACTTGAGAGTTTTACCCGGGTCAGTATAGCATTTAGGCAAGATTTACGCATTTCTAAACCGCAAACCGTAGAGGCGATTCGCGAATCGCCTCTACATTTGTGGATTATGTTAAATATTGCCTAACTCCTGTTGATACCCAATCCTATCTTCTCTCTTAGCCCGCGCAGGCGGGCTTCGTCCGTATAGCCCCACACTTCAGGGTGCGGTCGTCCTTTAATGCTGACTAAATTCCACGGAATTTCTAGCATCTTTTGCTCGGTCTACATCCACACAAGCTAACAAAATTAACCCTGAAATGAAGAAAATAATCACCCCTAAAATAGCGAGACGGTTGCTGCCGGTAATTAACCCGATCGCCGCAAAAGTTAACGGACCTAAAATCGCCGAACCTTTGGTAAAAACTGAGTAAAATCCATAAAACTCCGCTGAGGCATGAATGGGAACCATTGCCCCATAAAACGAGCGACTGAGGGCTTGAGACCCTCCCTGGACAATGCCGACAATTCCGCCTAAAATAAAATATTCCGTGGCATTGGTCAAAAAGTAGGCGTAAATAATCACCAGACACCAGCCGACTAAACTCAGCATTAATGCTTTTTTAGCGGTCACTCGTTCGGCTAATTTGCTAAAGCCTAATGCCCCAAAAACACTGACAAATTGAATGAATAATAAGGTTACCATCAAGGTTGTGGTTTTTAGACCAATTTCTTGTTGTCCGTAGATGGTTGCCATTGCCATGACCGTTTGAATGCCATTATTGTAGAGCAAATAGGCAATCAGAAATAATAACAGGTGTTTGAACTGCTTCACCTTGCGGAGGGTGACCAGAATTCTGATGATTCCAACTTCAGTATAAGCCCGCCATTTGGGCAAATGTTGATAAGCGGCAGGTAAAGATTCCACTGGGGGTTCTTCTTGGACATTTAAAAAGGTAATAATGGCAAATCCACCCCACCATAACCCTGCCATTGCGATCGCCAGTCTGACGGCAAGTTCCTGGGAAATCCCAATAACATCATGTCCCGTCACCAATCCCAAAGATAGGGCGAGTTGCAGTCCCCCTCCCACATAACCAAAAGCAAACCCTTTTCCCGAAACCCAATCGATTTGGTCATCTGAGGCAATTTGCGGCAGAAAAGCATCGTAAAAAATATTAGACCCCACAAAACAAATCTGAGCAATGATAAACAATATCATCGTCTGTAAGATATCCCCGGAACTCGAAAAAACCAGGGCAACTGTTGCTAAACTTCCCCCATAGCAAAACAGCATTAAAAAGCGCTTTTTGGCCGCTGAAAAGTCAGAAATTGCCCCTAAAACTGGGGCAAAAAGAAACACAACAAAGGCCGAAAAACTCACCATCAGCGCCCAAATTGATTCAGCGGTAAAATAGGCTCCTCCTATATTGATTCCTTCCGGGGGAACGACGACAGCGGCAAAGTAAGGCGGCAAAAGGGCAACCAATACTGTGGTGACATAAGCAGAATTTGCCCAGTCATACATCACCCAACCGAATATTTGCTTTTTATTGTTTAACATTTGGATTTCTAGGTAATTTCAGCATTGATTTGGGTATTCCGAGGAAAACACTTCCTAGGACTTCGAGGCGTGACGCATAAACGCCTAAATGTACAGGCGATTCTCGAATCGCCCCTACATTGAGGGTTGATTCTGAAAGAATCCGTAAGTCCTGACTTGGGTACTGTAGCGGTTAGAAACCGGGTTTGTTGACAAACTGTTTACGGTTTAGCAACCCATCTGGACAAAAACCCGGTTTCTTGTCCCTGGGGTCTAAAACTGTACCCCTGCCCTAGGGAGTGAATTTATTTAGTTTATAGCTGACTTGGGGCAAAGTGACAAATTTTTCTGGAGAGTAACTCCCGGTTGATGCTGCCGCAGAGAGAAAAGGCATGAGGGGGGATATTGTGGGTGGGATATCTTGTCCATCCCCCAAATTGAGTCCATCAATCTCATCCTGCATCCGTGGCGATCGCCTCCAAAGGACATCAGTCTCAGGCGTTCCGTTTCTGAGTCCCTTCTGCCTCAAATTTCCCCTTGAATCCCCCAAAAAATCCCCATCACCGGAATCAAAACTCCCGTCTAAAATAGAAACAGTGCAGTCTATAAAAATAGTCCTCCATGAACAATCACCGGAGACGGTGTAAACCCAGATGGTATCGCCCCCTCCTCTTCACCCTTGCCCTAATTTTTAGCCTAATTTTTGGACTGGAACCCGGAGGAGAAACCTGGGCAAAAGTCTCCCCCTTATCCGGCGTCATCGGTGAAGAAACCTTAGATTCATCCCGTTACCCCACCAACCAAGCATTATATGTAACCATGCGCGATGGGGTCAAAATTGCCATTGATATCTGGTTGCCGAAACAATTAAATCCCGATGAAAAAATCCCCACCCTGATGCGGATGGACCGTTATTGGCGATCGGTGGGAATTATGGGCTATTTTCCCGAATTTGACCCGAACTATCCCGAGGCACAACTGGCGAATAATGCCGGTTATGCATTAGTTTTAGTCGATTCCCGGGGGACGGGTTCCTCCTTTGGAACCCAAATCTATCCTTGGTCCCCGGATGAAATAGAAGACTATGGAGAAATCGTTGATTGGATTATTGCCCAACCTTGGTCCAATGGCAAAGTTGGCAGTTATGGAACCTCTTATGGAGGGAATGCCACGGAATTTTTAGGGCGATTAAATCATCCCGCAGTCCAGGCGATCGCCCCGCGATTTAATGACTTTGACCCTTACACCCAACTCGCCTTTCCCGGCGGTATTTTTAATGAATGGTTTGTCCAGCGTTGGAGTGAAAACAATCGGCGATTAGATGCTAACGATCGCAACTTTGTCTGTTTAATGGAACAACTCGAAGGAGCAATTTGTGATGCTTTAAAAGTGGTAATTACTGGGGCAAAACCTGTCGATGCCGATCGCGATGGCACCCTACAAGCGGAAGCAATCCGCGATCGCACTGCCAACCTGGATGTATATCAAGCCGCCCAAACCATCACCTATCGCGATGATCGCTATGGCACAACCGGGGTAACTCTCCCAGCTTTTAGCCCCTACTACTTCCAAGAAGAAATCTCCCAGTCCCAAGTGCCTATATTTAGTATTGCCAGTTGGTTAGATGCGGGAACTGCCAATGGTGCACTCAGTCGATTTCTCACCTATCGTAATCCCCAGAAAGTCGTTATCGGGGCCTGGAATCATGGTGGGACGGAAGATGCTAGTCCCTATCAACCAGCGGATTTGTCTCCGGACCCCCCCCTCTATGAACAAATTGAAGAATTGTTAGAGTTTTTTGATACCTATCTGAAACCCGATAGCAGTCGCCCGCCCATTACCCGGGAAATCCGCTATTACACAATGGTAGAGGACCAGTGGAAGACTACCCCAGTTTGGCCGCCTCAAGGCATTGTCTCCCAATCCTGGTATTTCGGCGAGGACAACAGTTTGAGCCAATCTGCACCCAAATCTGAAGCGGGGACGGATGAATATGCGGTGAACTTTGAGGCCACCACCGGCACCCAGAACCGCTGGCATACCAAAGCTGGGGGCAAGGATGTAATATACAACAACCGCGCTCGGGAAGACCAGAAATTATTAATTTATACAAGTATTCCCCTGCCGGAAGCGATGGAAATTACCGGGCATCCGGTCGTTACATTCTATGTGAGTTCCACCGTCAACGATGGTGCATTTTATGTATATCTTGAAAATATCGATGAACAGGGAGACGTGATTTATGTGACCGAAGGACAATTGCGATCGCTGCATCGGCAGATTTCTCCAGAAAAGCCCCCTTATGCAGTCTTTGGACCCTATCATTCCTTTGAACGGCAAGATGGACAACCCCAAGAACCGGGGGAAATCATGGAACTCTCCTTTGACTTATTACCCACCTCCGTCCTGATTGAGAAAGGACATCGCCTGCGGGTGGCGATCGCCGGTCATGATGCCGACACCTTTGCCCGATACCCGGCCCAAGGAAACGCTACCTTAACCCTACATCGGAATGCCATCTACCCTTCCCATATCGACTTACCCATCATGACCCCAAAATAAAAGCGCGATCAAAATCGCGCCTTTATTCCCCTCATTAGTAGTCTCAAACCGATCTCCTGAATTCCTTCTCACCTTCTTTTACACTTGCGGGTAAAACTTACCCTTCTTATGGAGCCAACTGACCCCATCGGGATCTTTATCCCTCGTCCAATCACAGAAATTGGGCTTGTTTTTTTGACGGGAGACACTAGAGGGGTTAATTCCAAAGCGTCTAGCTAATTGCAGTTGGGTGAGGGGAGGGAGTGCCTGACTGGTGGGAATACCAGTCAGGCGACTGATTCCCCCAAGGATGCCTCCAGCTTGGCAATCCGAGTTTCCATCACCACCAACCGCTTATCGAGAGCCGCTTTGGGTGCTAAAGGCGTATAGCCGACATACTCGGAAATGGCAGATAGCGCGAGGTCCTCTAGGCTAATCCCGTCTGCTTTGGCCTTGTGACTCATAGCATTCATCAAGCTGGTTGAGAGATTGAGATTAAACTGCTGTTTGGGCATTGCTGTGTCGATATTTAATTTTTAGCAGGCTTATTTATCTATACCTCATATTGGTGCAGTTGCTGGAGATCTGTCCAAAAATTTAAGTATTTTTTTGAAAAAATCACCCTCCGTGAGCGTCATCAATCGTCGCTAGTTTAATGGGTTTTGAAACTTAACCCATCCAAAGATGGGCCGCAGTGGGTGCGGAGGCGATCGCACATCTTGAGCCCGTTGTCAGTCAGTAGCCGATCACAACCGGGCGATCGTCTCCGTTCCCGCCAACCCAACCGCCTCGTCAATCCAGAAATCATCCCGGCGATCGGGCCTTCTTCAGGGGCATCCATCGGAAAGACCCAGACAAATCACCCAGAACTCATCGGCCAACTTGAACCCGCAAAGAAATTAAGGGGGGGGATCTGCCGACCCTTCCCCCTTAATCCTTCAGACTGTCCCCCGTCCCTCGACCCCTTGCCATCAAGTCGTCAACACTGCATCAGTTTGGGACATCGCACCGGAGTAAACCAACCCGCGTTCCATGTCCATCGTGAGAATCGCCCCTTCGCGAATCAACTGCGTGGCATTCTTGACCCCAACAATCACCGGAACACCTAAGCGCAACCCGATCACCGCCGCATGAGAAGTCAAACTCTCATCCTCCGTGACAATTCCCGACGCTTTGCGAATCGCATCAATATAATCCGCATTGGTACGCGGGGCCACCAGAATTTCCCCGGGAGCAAAATTGCCCACATCCAGGGCCGTCTGAGCCACTCGCGCCCGACCACTCACCGAACCTTGACCCAGACCAATCCCCTTACCGAGGACTGCCGTCACCACTTCCACCTTAACCAGGTCCGTCGAGCCCGAAACCCCTTGGAGAGTCCCAGCAGTCATCACCACCAAATCCCCCTCTTGCAGCAGGTCTTTTTCCAGGGCCACATTAATCGCCGCTTGGAAGGTTTGTCCCGTGGAAGGTAAATCTAAAACTAACAAGGGTTTAACCCCCCAAACCAATTGCAACTGGCGGGCCACATCCACATGAGGAGTCACCGCCAGAATCGGGGTTTGGGGCCGAAACTTCGAGACATTCCGGGCAGTGGCCCCGGATTTAGTCAGGGTCATAATCGCCCCGGCATCCAGTTGTTGGGCAATTTTGACCACCGCTTGACTAATGGCATTGGGAATCGAACGACTGCGATCGTAAGTAGAACCCTGACCAATGGTCTGATCATGTTCGATGCGACAGGCAATCCGGGCCATCGTCGCCACCGCCTCAATGGGATATTTCCCCACAGCGGTTTCATTGGAGAGCATCACCGCATCAGTGCCATCGAGGATGGCATTTGCCACGTCGGAAATTTCCGCACGAGTCGCCCGGGGGCTCTGCACCATACTGTCTAACATTTGGGTTGCCGTAATCACCGGAATCCCCAAACGGTTACAGGTGGCAATCAGGCGTTTTTGAACAATCGGGACTTCCTCAGCGGGAATTTCCACGCCCAGGTCCCCCCGCGCCACCATAATCCCATCGCATAAGGGCAGAATGGCTTCCATTTGTTCCACCGCTTCGTGCTTTTCAATTTTGGCAATCACCGGCACGTTTTTGCCACTGGCGGAGATCAGTTCTTTGATTTCGAGAATGTCCTGGGGATTGCGGACAAAACTCAGGGCCACCCAATCCACCCCTTGATCTAGTCCAAAAAGTAAATCTTCCCGGTCTTTTTCCGTGAGGGCTTTAATCGACAGGTAGACCCCGGGGAAGTTCACCCCCTTGTTGTTGGAGAGGGGCCCGCCCACCACTATGCGACAGTGGAGTTCTCGGGTTACGCGGTCCACCTTTTCCACGCGCATTTCGACGCGACCATCATCGAGGAGGATTGTGGCCCCTTCGGGAATTTCATCGGCCAGGGGTGGATAGCTGACGCAGGCAATTTCTTGGTTACAGGACAGGAATTTGCTGGTCAAAATGAACGGGTCACCTTTTTGCAGGTAAATTGACCCGGACTCAAATTGGCCTAGGCGAATTTTAGGTCCCTGGAGGTCTTGGAGAATGCCCACGGGTTGATTGAGTTCAAACGAGGTCTGTCGGATCAGGCGAATGCTTCGCTGATGATCTTCGTGAGTCCCGTGGGAGAAATTGAGTCGCAGGGTGGTGGCACCGGCTTCAATCAGTTCTCGGAGGATGTCCGGCTGACTGGTAGCGGGGCCTATGGTGGCGACTATTTTGGTTCGACGCAGAAAGTTTCGCAATTGCATGAACGTCCAAGGGGGGGTAGAAGTACGTCCCTAGCTGATGAGGGTAGTGTTTCATCAAAAAATTAGCTGCTAAAGACTCCTACTATAATCCTCGAAAAAGTGGTAGAGATGAAAGCAGTCCGTAGATCGACTGGCTTTTTGGTTGTACCCTCAAAGACAGTTGCAGCTAAGTGACCATTGAGTCTCGTACCTATAAATAATCTTTATAGAAATCCCTAGGATTAGACTCAGGGATTCACAAAACTTTATATTTAAGAATGCTTATCATACATTTTTTGAGGATCTGTTGAAAGGAGTTACGACGACGATGCCAGAGGCGATGCCGCCCCGAACTGTTCCGAAAGAGTTACTGGGACCTCCCGGGGACTTCAATCCGACCCTGCTGATGTTTTTTGGCGCACTCGCCTTGATCGCGCTCTCGACTTTGGGATATTGGCGGTTAGACTGGCCTGCATGGTGTTGCTTTTGTACCAATGTTCTCGCCCTGCATCTGGCGGGGACGGTGATTCACGATGCTTCCCATAATGTGGCCCACCGCGATCGCCTCATGAATGCCATCTTAGGTCATGGCAGCGCTTTGATGTTGGGGTTTGCGTTTCCGGTGTTTACTCGGGTTCATCATCAGCATCATGCCCATGTCAATGACCCCGATAATGACCCGGACCACTTTGTTTCCACCGGGGGTCCCCTATGGCTGATTGCGGCGCGGTTTTTTTACCACGAGGTCTTTTTCTTTAAACGGCGACTGTGGCGCAAAAATGAGCTGTTGGAATGGTTTTTGAGCCGCTTGTTTGTAGCAACTATTGTCTATGTGGCTTGCCAATATGACTGTTTGGGCTACATTCTCAATTTTTGGTTTTCTCCGGCTTTAGTGGTGGGGTTGGCCCTGGGATTGTTTTTTGACTATCTGCCCCATCGACCTTTTAAAGAGCGCGATCGCTGGAAAAATGCCCGGATTTATGCCAGTCCCATTCTCAATATCCTAATTTTGGGACAGAATTACCATCTGATTCACCATCTATGGCCCTCGATTCCCTGGTACTATTACCAGCGCGCTTATCGAGAAACCCGACCCCTTTTAGAAGCGAAAGGATCGCCCCTGTGTCTGGGAATTTTCCAGGGAAAAGACTTTTGGAGTTTCCTCTACGATGTGGTTTTGGGGATTCGCTTTCATCACCGTCATCGTGGCGATCGCAAACTCGAAAAAGTTTGAAACAATCGCCCCTCATACCGGATCCAGGAGGTAGGGGCTGTTCTCGGCTCCTATCTGGGCCTTGGAGGGGCGATCGCTTACAGGCTTTTCTTCTACTCTCGGCCCCCCGTTAAGGAGCAATCTGTCCCCCTCACCATTCCCCAACGGAGGTAAAACTCAAGTCCGGTCTAAGATTTTGGGCATGACGCAGATAGGGATGATAAATCTCTGTATGGGCTGAGGCAACGTTGACATGAATCAAAAATCGAATACATCGCTCTAAATCTCCCTGAACGTACATATGCTGCACATCCAACAACGGGACATTTTCCCAGTGGGGTCGTTGACGGGCGATCGCTGCCGGGAAAATCGCATCCAAATCCCGCGTCACTGAAAATGTCGCACTAATAATTAACTCGGGATCCAGCTTATTTCGGGCTTCTAATTCGTCAAGCAGTTCAGTCACCGCCTCTCGAATCGCCTCAATGGTATTGTCCGAGGCCGTAATTGCTCCACGAATTGCCTTAACTGTCCACTCCACTCGAAAAATCCTCCTTTTGTGGTTTGTCGTCATTGGTCATTGGTCGTTGGTCGTTGGTCAGTTGTCATTGGTCATTGGTCGTTGGTCATTGGTCGTTGGTCGTTGGTCGTTGGTCGTTGGTCAGTTGTCATTGGTCATTGGTCATTGGTCACTGGTCATTGGTCACTGGTCATTGGTCCCTTGACAAAGGACAAATGACAAATGACAAATGACAAATGACCAATGACCAGTGACAAAGGACTAATGACAAATGACCCATTATGGTCGATACAACCACAGGGGCACTCCATTATGAGACATCTCAAATTCACACCAATCGATCCCGGCTAAGACACCCGTCGAACCCAGGGTGCTCGTCAGCAAACGATTTAAGAGCGGTTTCCGGTCCTCCAAGGTGTAACACTCGGTTTTTTTAGGGTCAAGTCCCGCGAGTTCTGCCGCCCAGATTCGCGCATCTTCCTCGGTCCCTAGTCGATCTACGACTCCCAATTGCACTGCTTGTTCTCCCGTAAAAATCCGCCCATCGGCAAAACTTTTAACCTGCTCTATACTCAGGGAGCGTTCCTCCGCAATGGTTTGGACGAACTGGAGATAAGTGGTATCAATCATCTGTTGGAGTATTTCTTGTTCCGGTGGCGTCAGTTCCCGGTCAAAACTCAAAATGTCTTTGTAAGGTCCGGATTTAATCACTTGGAAGGAAACGCCGACTTTTTCGAGGAGTCGTTCTAAGTTATTTCCCCGGAGAATCACCCCAATGCTCCCTGTGATCGTACCGGGATTGGCGACGATATGCGGAGCACCCATCCCGATGTAAACCCCACCGGATGCGGAAATATTCCCAAAACTAGCGACGATTTTAACGGTTTGGCTCAGTCGTTTCAGGGCTTTGTAAATTTCCTGGGAGTCCCCCACGGTCCCTCCAGGGCTATCAATCCGTAAGAGTAAGGCGGGAAATTTTCTCTCTTCTATGGTTTTGAGGGCGGCAAGCACAGTTTTACGGGTTGTCCCGTTAATGGCACCGTTAATTTCAATACGAGCAATTTTTTTCCGAAATTTCCGAAAATGCCAAATCATAGTTCAGTAGCACGAAGCAAGATAAATCAGTTGAGCGGGAAAATGGGAGCATCTCAATCTCAATAATGTCTTTCTCCCCCTTCCCTCAAAGGTAAGGGGGCTGGGGGGTTAGGTCTCTTGAACAAATTGAGATGCTCCCGGGAAAATAAACTGCCAAAGCGATTCCGGTCAGGATAAGATGCCTGTCTCCAGTCAGGGTTCTGTGTAGTCTTGGCACTCCTTTCTAGTTTGCCTTATCTTTGAGTTCCCGATTTAAGATTGACATTTAACCTGATTTGTGCATTAAGTTCTACAAGACTCGTAGCCCCTTGGTACTCTAACCGGGGGCTGGTTTTGTTTCAAGTTTGTAACAAAACTACATAATTTGCTACAATCCGGATATAAAAGTAATTTTTTCACTCGATACTGCGATCGCCTGAGCAAGAACGGCATCTAAATATAAAGGCTTATGGAACTGAAATTAACCGAATCCAAATTCTCATTTACCCCCCTATTAATGATTGCGCCCTTTTTCCTCTGGGGTACGGCAATGGTTGCGATGAAAGGCACCCTCGCCAGTACCACACCCCTATTTATGGCGGGGGTGCGGTTAGTTCCAGCAGGACTGTTGGTTTTGGCAGTGGCGGCGATCGCCGGACGCCCTCAACCCCGGGGATGGCAAGCATGGCTATGGATTTCCCTGTTTGCTGCGGTTGATGGCTTTCTGTTTCAAGGGTTTCTCGCCGAAGGATTAGTCAAAACTGGAGCCGGTTTGGGTTCGGTGATGATCGACTCCCAACCCCTCGCCGTGGCCCTAATGAGTGCATGGCTGTTTGGGGAAATCATTGGCGGATGGGGTTTTTTGGGGTTGGGACTGGGTATTCTAGGGATTAGCCTGATTGGACTACCCGATGAATGGATTTGGGGCTTATTTAACGGGTCCTTTGCCGTACCTACCTTGCAACTTTCAGCGTTATTTCAGAATGGCGAATGGTTAATGTTATTGGCAGCCCTGTCAATGGCAGGGGGGACGGTTATGGTCCGATTTGTATGTCGCTACGCCGATCCAGTTGTAGCTACGGGTTGGCACATGATTATTGGGGGATTGCCGTTGTGGATGCTGTCAGGACTAACGGAATCTGAGCAGTGGGTGCATTTAGACTGGAATGGCTGGATGGCATTGGCTTACTCTACGGTTTTTGGATCGGCGATCGCCTATGGTCTATTTTTCTACTTTGCTTCCACGGGAAACCTCACCAGTCTGAGTTCCCTAACCTTTATGACCCCAGTGTTTGCTATCCTGTTCGGGAATCTATTTTTATCAGAAACCCTCTCTGGGTTACAGTGGAGTGGTGTTATCCTCACCCTGATTAGCATCTACCTGATTAATCAGCGCGAACAACTCCCCCCCGGTGCGATCGCAACTTTGAGCGCGAAACTCAGAACATCCCGTGCATCCACTCGCTACATCCCCAGTGGCGAAAATCCCTCACCGGAACCGATCCCCGTTTTGAAAGGGTCGGAAAGTCACCCGGTTGAAATTCCCATTCAACTTCGAGTTTCAGATTCAGAAGGTTAAGCTATCCCAGGTTGACTGATGTTAGCCGAATCCCCGTAGCTGAAGATGGCGATCATTCCGGTGTGCTATTAAAGGGATTGTATTCTTAGCGCATCGCGTTGGGAACAGAAAGCAAGTTAGCTTAGTGTCATGCTTTCTTTGGATCAACTGGTTGGATCTGTACCCCTATTATGATCGCCTACCATCCCGTTTTATTACTGATTACTACTTTAACCGGCCTGGGAATTTTTCCCGGTGCCGAAAGTGGGAGTTTGATTCATCAAATCCCAGCCCCGGTTACATCCCAAACTCTTTACCCGGGACAGGTTCCACGGACTCCAGTCCCCCGGGATCTGCCCTCGCTTCGCGATCGCGCCCCAAATCAGACTACCCCGGCCCCCCCTGGGAAACTATCCCCCAAGCCGGAGTCCCCGATGAGGGCAACCCAGAAACCCCTGGAACTGGCCCAAAATGAACCCAATCCCGCCCCCCAAACTGAACGCCCTCCCAGAAATCGTTTTGCTCGCAAAGACCTAATCTGGCTGTTACTTCTGAGTTTCGGGACTCTTGCCTTTGCTGGAATCTTTGCGGGCGGCTTTTATTTGCTCACCCATTCCGGTGAAGAAGTTGACGATGAAGATGGGGAGGAAATACCCGAAACCCCTGTAGGTTTCAAGGACCCACCGGATCAGTTTTCAGAAACTGCTCCCAAACCCGAGTTGGAATCTCTGGTGTTAGAGAAGCGGGATCCAGTTGAAGATACCCCAGTGCCACCCCATCACCGGAATGGCTACAACGAGAGGGCGATCAACCCCTCCCCCAAACTCCCGCCATCGGCAGCAATTCCCCCCCCTCCTTCAGAAGAAGGGTTAGTCCGGAGTGAACCCCCTCAGCTTGCCAAAATTGATGCGATCGAAACCTTAATCGAAGATTTGCAAAGTCGAGTCCCGACTCAACGACGCAAAGCGATTTGGGAACTGGGACAAAAGGGTGATTCTCGGGCGATGCAACCCTTGGTCACTTTATTAATGGATTCCGATTCTCGCCAGCGCAGTTTAATTTTGGCATCCCTGGCAGAAATCGGAAATCGGACAATGCAACCGATGAATCGCGCTTTGGTTCTTTCCCTGCAAGATACCAATCCAGAAGTGCGTAAAAATGCGATTCGAGATTTAACCCGCATCTATGATTTAGTCTCCCAAACCAGTCAACTCCTGCGCCACGCTTCAGAAGATTCCGATCCCGAAGTCAGAGAAGCGGCACAGTGGGCTTTGTCCCAACTCAATCGCCTCCGTCCTGGTGCTAATTCTGAATCCCGTTCCTCGTTACAAAACTGGTCTCCCCCCACGGAAACTTATCCAGAAGATATTCCCTAGTTTGGCTCGGATTCGGAAGGGGTGGAACTGGAAATGATCCCTTGATTTTACCGAGACAGTCTGAGGGGTTAATTCCGGTGATTTTCCAGCCAAATTCGCGAACGGTAGAGTTTTAAAAATCAGGGTAGATGATATTTTTAGGGTGTGATTTTTTTTGGAGTTCCAAGTTTAGGGCAACCTGTAAATCAAACCCATTAGGGGTGATAAATTATCAATAAATAAGGGAGTATGAAGCAGACAATGGCATCGAAAATCGCGGGGTTAAATTTGAATCGAGTTGTGCCACCGGCATTAAAACCGGGGGATTTGTTGCGGGCAGTTGCCCCCAGTGGGGGTCTGCGAGAGCAGTCGGTGTTTGAGAAAGGGCTAGAGATTTGGCGATCGCGCGGGTATCGCGTGGAACTGACTGCCGGTTATGACAACACTTGGGGATATTTGGCAGGGACCGATCGCGATCGGCGTCAACAACTCGCCACCGCATGGCAGGACCCTGAGTGTCGCGCCATTCTCTGTGTCCGAGGCGGATATGGGGGGGCCAGAATTTTAGAAGATTGGACCTGGACCCCAGAAGTCACCCCTCCCAAATGGGTAATCGGATTTTCCGACATTACCAGTTTGTTATGGAGTCTAAGTAAAACCGGCATCGTCGGAGTGCATGGTCCCCTCCTCACCACGATCGCCGCTGAACCCGATTGGACCCTTTCCCGGTTATTTGATTTAGTCGAAGGCAAGACAATCCCGCCTCTCCAAGGCAACGGATGGGGAAATGGCACCGCCACCGGACATTTACTCCCCGCCAATCTCACCGTTGCCACTCACCTATTGGGCACTCCCGCGCAACCGTTATTAGATGGAGCCATTTTAGCCTTTGAGGATGTGGGAGAAGCCCCCTATCGCATCGATCGGATGCTCACCCAATGGCGGATGATGGGTGCATTAACGGGAGTCAAGGGAATTGCCTTAGGCCGATTTAGTCAATGTGATACGGTAGCCAGTAAGTCCAGTTTTACGGTTAGCGAAGTCTTGCGCGATCGCCTGGTAGATTTAAACATTCCCATTGTTTCCGATTTACCCTTCGGACATGATGGCGAAAATGCTGCCTTGCCTGTAGGAGTAAAGGTTGAGTTAAATGGGGATAAAGGCAGTTTAAGTATTTTAGCGGGTTAACATCGGTGGAGAGAGCAACAACACCAACCGGACTCCAAACAGCCGAGTGGTGTTGTTCAGGAAAGTTAAAAATCTCTTGAGAAAGAATTAGGTCAATCTATATTAAGATAATAGTCAGTTCAGGCTAGTGAGACAGAGCATTTTTCAGGGTGCGGTCTGTGGCTTGGGCATGACCGAGTATTGGATATGTAGGATCTCCTACCGGGTCACGATCTTATATAGATGCGATTACCCTATTCTAACCCAAGAACCATAACCTATGCCATTTTTGCTCTCGGAATCTACCAGCCCCCTCTATCCCATCTGGGAACACACCTCCCCCACAGAAATCCTATTTGCTGACCCCACAGTAACGGGCTATGAAACTCTCATCGCCAGTACCCCTGCGGAATTACAAGTGGTGGTGTTAGACCCCAACCGGGATGCGATCGCCCAAATTAGTGAGATTCTCTCCCACCAAAAACAACCCCTGGCGGGTTTGCATATTCTCTCCCACGCCCAATCGGGGATGTTACACCTGGGTAACAGGGTTTTAACCGCCGCAACTCTCCCAGAAGCGGAAATTTCCCAATGGGCAAAGTCTCTCACCCCTGATGCGGATATCCTACTCTACGGGTGCAATCTCGCCGCTGACTTGGGAGGATTTGTCAATCGCCTCGCTGCCATCACCGGGGCTGATATTGCCGCCAGTGATAATCTGACAGGTAGTGCAGCTTTGGGGGGAGACTGGGAACTGGAAGCGCATACAGGTCCGATTGAAGTGCAAATCCCCTTTTCTGCGGAGGCGATCGGGGCTTACCAGGGTATCCTAGGGCCCGAAATCACCCTCCCCAGCGGTAATCTCCGCTATACCGAAAACGACGGTTTTGCCATTCTTGACTCCACTGCCACAGCTACCGATCCTAACTCACCTAACTTCAATGGCGGCACTCTCAGGGTTGACTTTACCTCGGGTGCCACGAGCGATGATGATGATATTTTGATGATTAGAAACCGAGGCACCAATCTAGAGCCAATTGCTGCTGGGATTGATTCTCCAGGACTTAACTTGATCGCTTACAGTGGCATACCCTTTGCCAACTTCACCGGCGGGACTCAAGGCAACCCCCTCATCATTAATTTCACCAACAATTTTGCCACTCATGACGCTGTTACTGCCTTGATGCGGAACATCCTTTATGGCAATATTTCTGACAATCCATCACTAGGCGATCGCACGGTCCAATTTCAACTCACTGACGCCCTTCAAGCCAGTAGTATCGCCAGTAAAACCATCAATTTCACCACCGCGAACGATGCCCCCATTATTGCCGTTCCCGGTGCATCTTTTAACCTTTATGATGGCAATGGTATCCCCAATAATCAAGATTTTGAGTACCGCACCTTACCCTATCTTCCGATCGCAACCACGCAAACTCAAAACAATCTGGATACAAGCGGAGATCGCCGTGATTACGCAGGTTATATTGCTCGACCGGACCGGATCCCCCTGCTAGATAGAAATACCGGCTACACCATCGACTTTACTGCCCAAATTCTGGCTGAAGACCATTCTATCCCGACTGCCGACAAAAATGGCGATGACATTGCCGATCGCGCCGGTTTCAGCCTAATCGCCATCAGCAGCGATGGAAAAAAAGGCATAGAAATCGGGTTTTGGGACAATAGAATCTGGGTCCAGGAAGAAGGTGCTGCCGAACCTCCCGCCCCACCTAACCCGGAATATCCCCTCGATAGTTATACTCTATTCACCCACACCCTGAAGCCAGCCGAAAGCGTCGATTTTGAAACAACTAATCTGGTTAACTATCAGTTAAAGGTGTTGGGAGACACTTACCAACTCCTCGCCGATGGCGACCCGGTAATTAGTGGCAATCTGCGGGACTACACCAGCGCTATTCTCCCCAGTTTTCTCCCAGAAAATCCCTACACT
This sequence comes from Oscillatoria sp., assembly GCA_011390515.1. Taxonomy (GTDB): domain Bacteria; phylum Cyanobacteriota; class Cyanobacteriia; order Cyanobacteriales; family Laspinemataceae; genus Laspinema. Next base: position 1,435 of record JAABSJ010000079.1, on the reverse strand, counting down.
ACCCCCAACTTTCTCTTTTTTGGGGACAATACTCCCAGTGCCAGTGCTAACTTTAATTTATCCGCAGTTTCAGTCACAACTGGCAGCACTTTACCACCTTTATCCGTGGATGAAGATATGCCATTGGTGATTCCTGGAATGAGCGTCGCCGATGCAGATGCAGGAACTAATGCGATCGCCGTCACCCTAACCGTTAATGAGGGCACCCTCACGGTCAATTCAGCAGTAACTGGGGGTCTAGCATCGGAAAATATCACCGCTAATGGCACAAATAACGTGACCCTCACCGGGACAATCAGCCAAATTAATCAAGTTTTAGCCGATGCAGCGGGTCTGATTTATCAGGGTTTACCTAATTTTAATGGCACTGATACTCTCACCATTGTTGCCAATGATGACGGCAACAGCGGTAATGGGGGTGCGCTTACCGATACGAAAACCGTCAATATTACTGTAAATCCGGTTAATGATGCGCCAGTTTTGACCCTGCCGACTAACCCAGTAGTTAATCAAAGCGTAAATTTAGCGATTCCAGGAATTAACATCGCTGATGTGGATGCCGGGACTCAACCCCTGCAAGTCACCTTATCGACTAACAATGGGTTCCTCACCTTAAATAATTCCCTCAATCTAACTTTCATCAAGGGTGATGGTAGTGGGGATGCGGCAATGAGTTTTACCGGAACTCTAGCAGAAATCAACAGTGCTTTGAGTACCCTAAATTATCAAAGTAGTGCAAATTACTCCGGGATGGATACGATTAATATTACGGTGAATGATTTGGGAAATACGGGTGCAGGCGGACCCCTAGAAGTTGCGGGGAATATCCCCATAACTGTCAACCCGAAAGGGGTACTCACCCTGAACGAACATTCCGTCAGTCAAATCTTAGACCAGTTTCCTCCTGCCTCTACTTCCGTCCCTGATAATACAGTTTGGCATCGGTTTCGTCTGAGTGCAGTGCATGAACCCATTCTCACCAATCATCTGAATTTTGCAGTCACTGCTACAGGGATTGGGAATACCAATCTTAGCAATTTGCAGCTTATTGCCGATGTTAATCATAACGGTATTTATGACCTGGGAGACTTTCCCGTGGGAACGATGGAAACCCCTCTGGATATTACCGATGGGATTCGGGTGAGTTCCTTTACTGTGCCAATCGGAGATCACAATTATTTGCTGATCGGAGGGTTGAACGGGCTACAAGAGGGTTCTAGTCTTTCTGTTGGTTTGAACAGCAGCAATATTGTAGCGGCCAATGGTAACGCGATCGCTATCTCTGCTAATGGTACGGTGAGTATGGCAGAACATATCGTGGAGGCGATCGTTACAGAAGAAATTCCCCCGGAAGATAATTCAGAAGAAATTCCCCCAGAAGATAATTCAGAAGAAATTCCCCCAGAAGATAATTCAGAAGAAATTCCCCCAGAAG